>JBKPSJ010000019.1:0-6846 GCA_046765875.1 Actinomycetota bacterium | reverse complement strand
GCCTCACGCTGGTCGTCGGCGGTCCCGGGTTCGTCTGGCTACAGCGGGTGCACCGGTGGGCGACGTACCTGATCACACCGGTCCTCGCGGGGCACATCCTGATCGCGTCCGGTGTGCTGCCCGGTTATCGCGGAGTCGCCCGCGCCATGCACCTGGGCGGGCGACTCCGCGCCGAGACGGCCCGGCGTGTCTGGCCCGGCTGGCTCGACCGCAACGACGACTAAAGGACCTTGCTGCCGTACATCTCACCGAGCGGGTCGGACAGGAGCTCCAGCCGGGTCCCGTCCGGGTCGCGGAAATAGATCGACGCTCCGCTCTCCTCCATGTACTCGACACCGGCGTCGTCGAGCTTGGCCCGCAGCCGTTCCCATTGCGGCCGTTCGACCGAGATCGCGATGTGGTGCAACCCGCCGAGCACCTCGGCGTACGGGCCGACATCCAGACCCGGGAAGTCGAAGAACGCCAGCAGGTTGCCGTTCCCGATGTCGAAGAAGAAGTGGTTCGAGCCCTTGTAGTCGCGGTTCTCGAAGATCTCGGTCAGCGGGAATTCGAGCAGTTCGGAGTAGAACTTGATCGTCCGCTCGACGTCGGAGCACACCACCGCGAAGTGGTGCAGCCCGCGTGCCGAGGAGACCGGCCGTTCCGCCTTCACGTACTGCTCGCGGATGCGGTCGCGTTCGGCGTCGATCGCGGCGAGGTCGATGTCGGTCATACGCGCCCCTAGATCCGGAAGAATAGGTTCAGGTACCGGTCGGCCATCGTCCGGTCGCCGCGGATGGTGCCGGAGTTGCTGCGCCCGAACGCCGTCAGCACGAAGCTACCCGGGTCGAACTCGATCACCGCGTCGGCGCCGGACAGGTCGCCCGGCTCGTAGTCCATCCCGCCCGGGCCGACCTTGACCATGGTGTCCCCGGCGTTCGGGCCGCTGGTGATCCGGATCCCGATGTCACAGGGCTGGTTGCCGGCGTCCGCGACGGTCGTGTACTTCCAGAGCACGAACATGAACGGCGTCAGTATGTCGGCGGCCTCGCCGGTCAGCCCGTGCGCCCGGCCGGTGCCCTGGCGGATGTCCCACGAGTGCACGCCGTAGTCCATCAACTGGAACGCCGGGTAGAAGAACGACGGCAGCGGACCCATGTAGAAGTGCGGGACGTTCAACCCGACCCAGTCCTCCGGAGTCAGCGCGTCGAAGGTCTCCATCATCTTGTCGAAGTCGGTACGCAGCCGCTCCATCAGCTCCGGTCGCGGCACCGTCCGCAGCGCCTGCGCCTGGAGATCGACCCGGGCGGCCATCCCCGGCAACCCGTACGCCGGCTCGACCTCGGTGCTGTTGCGTGCGGCGTCGAAGGCGGGGAAGTACGCCTCCGTGGTGTCGACGAGATGGCCGACGATGTCGCGCACCTGCCAGTGACCCGCGCCGGTCGGCGCCTGCCACGCTTCGTCGCTGTCGGCCAGGGCGAAGAACTGCTCGGCCTCCTTGCGGACCACCCGCAGCACGGTGTCCTTGCCCTCGTACGTCATGGCGTTCCAGCTGCTCATGTCGGTCTCCTCCACCTGTACGCAGCATGACAGTTGCGATGAGCCGTGCACGGTGGCAGCCGGCCGGCGGGGCGTCGCCGTACTGGCGACGTCTTCGACACGCCAGGGCACCAGGCTACGCCGGACTCAGCGGACCGGGGTGAGGACGACGACCGGGATCTGCCGGCGAGTTCGCTCCTGGAAATCCTCGTATGAGGACAGGTGCGCGACCACCAACGCCCACAGCCTGGGTCGTTCCTCGGTGGTCGCGGTCCGGGCGGTGGCCTCGAACCGGTCGCCGCCGACCTCGACGGTGACGTGCGGGTCGGCGCTCAGATTCAGATACCACGCCGGGTGGTTCGGCGAGCCGCCGTCGGAGCCGACCACGACGTAGTCGTCGCCGTCGAGCCAGAAGTACAGCGCGGTCCGGCGCAGCTTGCCGGTACGCCGGCCGCGGGTGGTGAGCAGCAGCCGTCGCCGGGCGCCGCGGCCCTTGCCGTCCGTGGCGATGTAGTCCTGGATGTGCCGCGCCACCCAGTCCCGCGGGCTGTCGTACACCTCTTCCACCCGTGGCCTCCTTACTACAGCCCGAACATTCGTACGGCGTTGTGGTAGCAGACGGCGCCGAGCCAGTCGTCGCCGAGACCGAGCCGCTCCAGTGACTCCAGCTGGTGCAGGTACGGATACGGAATGTTCGGGAAATCCGTGCCGAGCAGGATCCGTTCGCCGGCGTCGGGCAACCGGGCCCGCAGCGCGTCCGGGAATGGCGCGATCTGCTCGGTGAAGTCGGTGAAAGCCATCGTGGTGTCCAGGTACACCTCGTCGTACCGGTCCGCCAGGTCTAGGAACTGCGCGTACTCGGGCAGGCCCATATGCGCGACGATCAGCCGCAGCCGCGGGAATGCGGCGAGCACCTCCGAGATCGGGCCGGGCCCGGTGAACTCGCCGGGGTACGGACCCGACCCGCAGTGCGCGACGATCGGCGTACCGGAATCCTGCAGGGCACCCCATGCCGGCTTCAGTTCCGGTTCGTTCGGGTCGTACTTGCCGACCTGTAGATGGGCCTTGAACACCCTGGTGCCGTCCTCGATCGCCTTGGCGACGTACGCTCCGACGCCCGGCTCAGGGAAGAACGTTGCCGTACGCAAGCAGTCCGGCGTACGGGCGGCGAAGTCGGCGGCCCACGTGTTCAGCCACTCCGCCATCCCGGGCTTGTGCGGGTAGACCATCGACGTGAAGGTCCGTACGCCGAACCCGCGCAGCCTCCGCAGCCGGTCGTCCTCGTCGATGCGGTACTCGATCGGCCATGACACGCCGGTGGCCCGGCCGACACCGTCGAAGTAGGCCCAGACCTTGGCCAGCATCCGCTCGGGCATGAAGTGCGTATGGACGTCGATCAGGCCGGGCAACGCAAGCCGGGTCCAGAAGGCGGTCACCTGCGAGGTCTCGTCCGACGCGGCCAACGGCATGCGGTGACGGTAACAAAATGTCGAGCCGGGGTTTGCATTTCGTACCCCCAGGGGGTATGGTCAGAATCGCAACAGCATATACCCCCCAGGGGTACGGACGAACCGAGGGTACGACGATGACCGAGACGTACGGGTACACGCACAACAAGGACAGTCACCTCAAGCGGCTGCGCCGGATCGAGGGACAGGTGCGGGGCCTGCAGCGGATGGTCGAGGACGACAAGTACTGCATCGACATCCTCACCCAGGTGTCGGCGGCCACAAAGGCACTGCAGGCGTTCTCGCTGGAGTTGCTCGAGGAGCACCTGGCGCACTGTGTCGCCGACGCGGTTCGTACCGGTGGCGAGGAGGCCGACGCCAAGGTGCGTGAGGCCTCCGACGCGATCGCCCGGCTCGTTCGCAGCTAGCTCACGAAACCTCTTCATCGGCAAGGAGATATGTGATGGGCACGATCACGTACACCGTCAGCGGAATGACCTGCGGCCACTGTGTCGCCGCGGTCACCGAGGAGGTCGGCGCGCTGCCGGGAGTGACCGGCGTCACCGTGGATCTGGTTGCCGGCGGCAACAGCAAGGTCCAGGTGGTCAGCGACCGCGAGCTGGACCTGGCCGCGGTCGCCGAGGCCGTCGACGAGGCGGGCTACCAGCTCGTCGCATCGTGAACCCGGCGCTCAGGGTCGGCGGCTTCGTCGCCGGCCTGAGCGCGGCGTTCGGACTCGCCTTCGCCGTCGGCTCGTCCGCGAGCCCGCTGCGGCCGGAGCAGAAGCAGCACGCCGAGGCCGGCGACTCGATGGGGATGGGCGAGGAGGAGCACGCCGCCGCCGAGGGCCGGCTGCCCGGATTGGCGGTGTCCGACGCGGGCTACACGCTGTCCCCCTTGGCGACGCGGCTGCCCGCCGGGCAGAAGGTGCCGTACCGGTTCCGGATCACCGATGACGCCGGCCGGCCGGTGGGCTCGTACGAGCTCGAGCACGACAAGGAGCTGCACCTGATCGTCGTACGGCGGGACCTGACCGGGTTCCAGCACGTACACCCGGTACGGGCGGGCGACGGCACCTGGAGCGTGCCGCTGGATCTGGCCCGGGCCGGCAGCTACCGCGTGTTCGCGGACTTCCACCCCGCCGGGCTCGACCGCAAGCTGACGCTCGGTGCCGATCTGTTCGTCGGTGGCCGGTTCGCACCGGTGGCCCTGCCAGCTCCCGCGCCGATGTCGAGCACCGACGGGTACGTCGTCCGGATCTCCGGTACTGCCCGGGCCGGCAAGGAGTCCGAGCTCACGTTCGACGTAACCCGTGACGGCAAGCAGGTGACCGACCTGGAGCCGTATCTGGGCGCGTTCGGGCATCTGGTCTCGCTTCGCACCGGCGACCTGGCATACCTGCACACCCATCCGGGGCAGGAGGCGCACGCGGGTGAGCGGGGTGGGCCGCGGGTGCACTTCATGACGACGTTCCCGACGGCCGGCACGTACCGCCTGTTCCTCGACTTCAAGCACGGCGGCGCAGTGCATACGGCGTCGTTCACGGTGGTGGTAGCGCGATGAGCACGCAGACGATGGAGCTGGCGATCGGCGGGATGACCTGCGCGTCCTGCGCGGCCCGGGTCGAGAAGAAGCTCAACAAGCTCGACGGCGTCAACGCCACGGTGAACTTCGCCACCGAGAAGGCCAAGGTCAGCTTCCCGGGCGAGCTCACCGTCGACGACCTGGTCGCGACGGTGGAGAAGACGGGATACACCGCGGCGATCGAGGAGCAGAAGAAGACCAAGGAGCCGGTCGACACCTCGCTGCGCGACCGTCTGATCGCGAGCGTGTTGCTGGCGGTGCCGGTGATCGCGTTCGGGATGATCCCGGCGCTCCAGTTCGAGTACTGGCAGTGGCTGTCGTTCGCACTGGCGGCGCCGGTGGTGACCTGGGCGGCCTGGCCGTTCCACAAGGCGGCGCTGACCAACCTGCGGCACGGTGCCGCCACCATGGACACGCTGATCAGCCTCGGTGTCGTCGCCGCGTTCGGCTGGTCGGTGTACGCGCTGTTCCGTGGTGGCGCCGGCGTGCCGGGCATGAAGATGCCGTTCAGCCTGGTGCCTCGGGCCGCCGGCGGCGGGACCGAGGAGATCTATCTCGAGGTCGCCGCCGGCGTGACGATGCTGATCCTGGCCGGGCGGTACTTCGAGGACCGGGCCAAGCGCCGCTCCGGAGCCGCGCTGCGGGCGCTGCTGTCGATGGGTGCCAAGGACGTGGCGGTGCTGCGCCACGGCGCCGAGGTCCGGGTGCCGGTCGAGCAGCTTGCCGTCGGCAACGAGTTCGTGGTCCGGCCGGGAGAGAAGGTCGCCACCGATGGTGTGGTGGTCTCCGGTACGTCGGCCGTGGACGCCTCGATGCTCACCGGCGAGCCGGTGCCGGTCGAGGTCGGACCGGGTGACGCCGTCGTCGGCGCGACCGTGAACGCGGGCGGCCGGCTGGTGGTGCGCGCGACCCGCGTCGGCGCCGACACCCAGCTCGCGCAACTGGCCCGGCTGGTCGAGGACGCGCAGAACGGCAAGGCCGCGGTGCAGCGGCTGGCGGATCGGATCTCCGGTGTATTCGTACCGGTGGTGATCACGCTCGCGCTGGCCACGTTCGGGTTCTGGCTCGGTAACGGGTCGAGCACCGAACTGGCGCTGGCGACCGCGGTCTCGGTACTGATCATCGCCTGCCCGTGTGCGCTCGGGCTGGCCACGCCGACCGCCCTGCTGGTCGGTACCGGCCGTGGCGCGCAGCTCGGCATCGTGATCAAGGGTCCAGAGGTGCTCGAGTCGACCCGCCGGGTTGACACCGTGGTGCTGGACAAGACCGGCACGGTCACGTCCGGCCGGATGAGCCTTGTCGACGTGCTGCTCGCGCCGGGCGAGGACCGGGCCGAGGTGCTGCGGCTGGCCGGTTCGCTGGAGCATGCGAGCGAGCACCCGATCGCACAGGCGATCGCGACGCGTGCCGCCGAGGAGGTCGGCGAGCTGCCGCGGGTCGAGGACTTCGCCAACATCGAGGGTCTCGGCGTACAGGGTGTGGTTGCCGATGGCAACGGTATGACACACGCGGTGCTGGTCGGCCGGGCCGAGTTGCTGGCGGAGTGGAGCCAGAAGCTGCCGCCCGGACTGGCCGACGGCAAGGCGGACGCCGAGCGGGCCGGCCGGACGGCGGTCGCGGTCGGGTGGGACGGAGCCGCCCGGGCGGTGCTGGTCGTCGCCGACACGGTCAAGCCGACGTCTGCCGAGGCGATCGCACAGTTGCGTGAGCTGGGTCTGCGGCCGGTGCTGCTGACCGGCGACAACGCCGCCACCGCTCGTACGGTCGCCGGCGAGGTCGGGATCGACGAGGTGATCGCGGACGTGCTGCCGGCCGGCAAGGTCGATGCGGTCAAGCAGTTGCAGGACCGTGGCGCGGTCGTCGCGATGGTGGGCGACGGCGTCAACGATGCGGCCGCGCTCGCTCAGGCCGACCTGGGCCTGGCGATGGGTACCGGTACGGACGTGGCGATCGAGGCCAGCGACCTGACGCTGGTACGCGGTGACCTGCGGGTGGCGGCGGACGCGATCCGGCTGTCGCGTCGTACCTTGCGGACGATCAAGGGCAACCTGTTCTGGGCGTTCGCGTACAACATCGCCGCGATCCCGCTGGCGGCCGCCGGGCTGCTCAACCCGCTGCTCGCCGGTGCCGCGATGGCCGCAAGCTCGCTGTTCGTGGTCTCGAACAGCCTGCGGCTGCGGCGATTCCGCTGACGTTCAGCCGCGGGCGACCTGGAAGGCGGCGAAGGACTGGGCGGTCGGCATCAGCTCGATCACGTTGATGTTGACGTGCGCGGGCCGGGTCGCCGCCCAGTGGA
>JBKPSJ010000018.1:0-11303 GCA_046765875.1 Actinomycetota bacterium | reverse complement strand
GTGGGCGATTTCGCGCGTCTGGCGACCCTGCCCACCGGGAGTCCGGTCACGATCTTCTCGGCGATGTTCGCCGGGAGCCTCGCGGCCATCTCGGTCTCGTTGTAGCCGGGCGCGACGCAATTCACCGTGATGCCCTTGCGGGCCACCTCGAGGGCGAGACTGCGGGTGAGGCCGAACAGCCCAGACTTCGACGCGGCGTAGTTGACCTGGCCGACGTTGCCCCTCTGGCCGACCACCGAGCTGATGTTTACGATACGCCCGAACTGGCGCTCGAGCATGGGCTCGATGACCGCCTTGCACATGTAGAACGTGCCCGACAGGTTGATCCGCAGGACCGTGTGCCAGTCCTCGACGGTCATCTTCCGCATCGTCTTGTCCAAGGTGATGCCGGCGTTGTTTACCAGGTAGTCGATACGTCCGGTGGCGGCGAGCACCTCACCCACGACACGCTGGCAATCCTCGGGGACCCCGACGTTGCCGCGGTGCACCGACACCGACGCGCCCTCGGCAGAAAGCTTGCCGGCCAGGTCCTCCGCGGCGGACTGGTTCCTGCCGTAACCGGCGGCCACGTAGACTCCCGACTGCGCCAACGCACTGGTGATCGCTGCGCCGATCCCGCGCGTGCCGCCGGTCACGATGGCCACCCGTTGTTCGATCATGGCAAACCTCCAATTCGGATCTGACCTCTGCGTGCTATTCCTGGACTGCAGCGTCCTCGACTGCCGCGCCGGGCACGCCCTCAGCGATGCGGGGATGAACCTGCGGCTGCGGTGCGCCGACGGTCACGGGTCCGCGGTACAGGGCGAAGTGGGGCAGGGCTTCGCACAGCGAAGGGAGGTCGCGCCCGGCGCGGAGCACCGTGCCGTCGGGGCGGACGATGGCGGTGGTGGCGCGTCCACGGCGCAGCCAGCGGTGCAGCGGGGTGCCGGGCCCGGCACAGACCAGGACGCCACCGCGCCCCCCGACCACGGCGGGTTGTTCCTGTGACGCGTCAGCCGCGGTGACGACGGCGAACCGACCGCCGGCCGTGTCGTCGAACCGGCGGCCGTCCTCCAGCACCGCGTTCGGGCACAGCCGGCCGGTCAGGCCGCGTCCCAGAAAGCCGCCGAGCCGGCGCCGGTCGGCCAGTTCGCCGCCGTGCAGGGCGGGCGTCTCGCTGCTCAGGACGAGCCGGGAGACGCCGGGCACGAGGCGCAGTCGCGGCGCGACCAGGCGGCGCAGCAGGTTGCCCAGCTCGCCGCCCTCGGTCATCGCCAGGCCGACGAACGTGGCCAGCCGGATGAGCGCGCGGGCGTGCGGCTTGCGCTCGGCCTGGTAGGTGTCCAGCACCCGCTCCGGGAGGGTGCCGTCGAGCACCCCGGCCAGCTTCCAGGCGAGGTTCGCCGCGTCCCGCATGCCGGCGCCCATCCCCTGGCCGATGAACGGCGGGGTGAGATGGGCGGCGTCGCCGAGCAGGAACACCCGCCCGTCTCGCCACCGGTCGGCCAGCCGCGCCCGGAACGTGTATTCGGCCACCCGCACCAGCTGCAACCGGTCGACCGGGATGTCCTTGGTCCACGGCGATATCAGTGGGTGCAGCCGGGCCGGGTCGCGGAAGTCGTCTGCGACCTCCCCGGGCCGCAGCCGGAACTCCCAGCGGTAGCGGGTCGCACCGACCCGCATATAGGTGCCGGCCCGGCGCGGGTCGCAGAGCTGGTGCACGCCCTCCCATTCGGCGAGGTCGGCGTCGGTGTCCACGTCGACGACCAGCCAGCGCTGCTCCAGGCGCAGGTCCTGCAGGCAGGCGCCGATCGTGGCTCGGGTCAGGCTGTTGGCGCCGTCGCAGCCCAGCACATACTCGGCGAGGATCGAGTCGCTGCGGCCGGAGACCCGGTCGGTGACCTCGAGCCGGACCCGGCCCGCGCCGTCCTGGTCGATACCGGTCACCTCGACGTTGCCGCGGAGGGTGACCGTCTCGTACCGCTCGAGGTTCGCCCGCAGGATGTCCTCCAGCACCGGCTGGTCGAACATGTTCGCCTCGGGGTAGCCGTGCGGACCGGTCGCAGTGCCCCGGCGGAACTCGGCCAGCACCCGCATGTTCCGGTCCAGCAGCCGCAACCCGTGGCACGCCCCGGTGATGGCGGCGAACTGCTCGGCGACCCCCATCCGGGCCAGCACGCGGTAGATCTCGTCGTCGAGGTGGACCGCCCGCGGCTGCGGGTAGACCGACTCCCAGCGGTCCAGCACCAGGCACTCGACGCCGTACTGTCCCAGCAGCGTCGCCGCGGTGAGCCCGGTCGGACCGGCTCCGACGATGACGACCGGAACGGCGCTCATCCCACCGTTCCCATCAGGGCGGCGAGGTAGCCGGCCACGAGCACGGCGCAGACGACGGCGGGCGCGACCTCGCGCGGCCCGTCGTGGTTGCGTAGGTGGGTGACCACGGCGCCGCCGAGCAACAGCAGCAACCCGACGCTGGCCATGCCACCCAGCAAGGGACGGATCAGGCCGATCAGCACGCCGGCGGCGCCGGCGACCTCCAGCAGACCGATGCGCCGGTACGCGGCGACCGACAAGCCGGCGTGCGCGGCGCGGGCCTGCATCGGCGGGACGGCGAGGATCTTCGCCGCGCCGAGCGCCGTGAAGATGACGGCGATGAGCGCGGCTAGGACGACGGAGACGTTCATGGCTTCACCACGATCTTCCAGGCGACCGCGTAGCGGTCGAGAACCGATGTGACGGCGGCCTGGTCGGCGGCCGAGTCGACCTCGACGGTGGCCACCACCGAGCCGTCCTCGACGGCGGCGTGCACCGCGGGCACGGGCGTGAGCTCCTCGAGCGCGCGGCGGAGCTCCCGGCGGGCGGCGTCGGCACGCAGCGGCAGCTTGTACACCTTGCCCACGTCGGTGACCGGCAGCGCGTCCAGGACCACGACCTCTTTGGGTGCGGCGGCCGGCTCGGCGACCCGCTCGCCCGCCCACTCCCGCAGCTCGCGCTCGGTCACCGCGGCCGGAGCGGCGACGGTGACGTAGGCGACCGGCACCTCCCCGGCGTGCACGTCCGGGCGGCCGACCGCCGCGCCCGACGTGACCTCCGGGTGCGCGAGCAGCGCGTCCTCGAGGATCGCCGGGTCGATGTTGTGGCCGCCCCGGATGATCAAGTCTTTGGCGCGGCCGGACAGGTGGACGAAGCCGTCCTCGTCGACCGCGCCGAGGTCGCCGGTGTCCAGCCAGCCGTCGACCAGCTTGCCCAGGCCGTCCAGCACGTGGCCGTGCGCATTGCGGCCGACCACGTATCCGGGGAACACGGTGGGACCGCTGATCGCTAGCACGCCGGTCTGACCGGCGGGCAGCTTTTCTAACGTGCCGGTGCCGGTCACCGCCACCGCCTCGAGCCGCTGGTATGGCAGCCGCTGCCCGACGGTTCCGCGCGGCGGGGTGCCCGGAAAGCTGAAGGCGCTGGCGCAGGTCGCCTCGGTCAGGCCGTACCCCTCCACAAGGGACACGTCGGTACGCGCCTGGAAACCGGCCCGGACCGCGCCGGGCAGCGGTGAGGCGCCGACGAATGGGAACCGCAGGCTGCTGATGTCGGCGTCGACTGGCTGCCGGGCCAGTACGGCGTAGACGGTCGGCACCGCGCTCATCGCCGCGATCCGGTAGTGCTCGACGATCTTCCAGAACTCTCCGAACAGCGCGGGTTCGCGGTAGCCGAGCGGACCGGCCCACACCACCTGCTGTCCCTTGAACAGCGGCGCGAGCACGGTGACCACCAGCGCGTTCACGTGGAACAGCGGCAGCGCGCCGAACACCGTCGAGTCGGCGTCGAATAGCGACCTGGCGGCGATCATCCACGCGTCGGCGACCTCGTTGGCGTGGGTGTGCGCGGCCAGCTTCGGGGCGCCGGTGGTGCCGCCGGTGTGGAATAGGCCGGCGAGGTCGGCCGAGCCCGGCCGGTCGCCGGCGAAGCCGGCCGGGTCCATGCCGGCGGCCAGCGCGCCGAGGTAACCGACGCGCACGCCGTCGATCGCGGGCAGCGGCGCGCGCGGACCGGTCGCCGCGGTCGGCCGCAGCACCAGGATCGCGTCGAGCATCCCCTCGCCGGCAAGATCCCGCGCGGTCTGCCAGGTCTGCGGGTTGAGCTCGGGGCCGGCCGCGACCAGTACCCTGGCACCCGAGCGTCGCAGCAGCTCTGCGATGTGGCCACCGTGGAGGGCCGCGTTGATTGGTGCGGCGATGCCGGCCAGCTGCGCGGCCAGCGTCGCGGTGATCAGTTCGGCGCAGTTGGGCGCGAGGAGCGCGACCGCATCGCCGCGGCGCACGCCGAGCTGGTGCAGCAGGTTCGCGCAGCGGTGCACGTCGGCGAGCAGTTCGGCGAATGTGCACCGCTGCGGCTCCCGCCAGCCGGCCGCGTCCGGGAGCACGGTGATCGCGGTGCGGTCCGGCCAGCGGGTCGCGGCCCGGGCGAGCAGCGCGTAGGTCGACTCCGGGAGGCCGCGTGCGGCCAGCGGGACGGCCTCGATCGCGGCCAGGTCGGCCGGCTCCGCGTAGCGGGGCCACAGCAGGTCGTCCCCGGGCAGGGTGGTGGTCATCGGGCCGGGGGTCATCGCGCGTACCTCACGATCGTGCGTTGGGTGTCTAGGTCGAGTGCGCCGTCGTCGGTGGCTACGCTGGCCTCGACGACGTCGCCATCCTGCAGGTATTTGGGGTTGCGGGCCTGCCCGCGGAAGAACAGCTTCCACCGGGTCGTTGCCGGAAGCAGCGAGGCGACGAACTGGACCGGCTTCGGCGGCGCGCTCAGTGCGGTGCCGACGGGGGTGCCGGTCAGCAGCAGGTCGCCCGGGTCGAGCCGCTGGAAGCGGGTCAGCGCCTGCAGCGTGTGGGCCGGGGGGTAGATCATGTCGGCGGCGGTCATGTTCTGCCGGACCTCGCCGTTGACCCGCAGCCGCAGCCGCAGGTCGGCGAACCGCTTGAGCTCGTCCGCGTCCAGCAGCACCAGCGCCGGCCCGACCGGGGTGAACGTCGGATAGGACTTGGACTCGTAGAACTGGGTCTTGGGCAGCTGAAGGTCGCGCGCGGAGACGTCGTTGGTCACCACTAGCCCGGCGACGTAGTCGGCGAGGGTGTCAGCGGTGATGGTCGTGCCGACCGGCATCTCGCGGCCGATGACCAGTCCGATCTCGACCTCGTAGTCCAGCAGTCGCACGTGACCCGGCCTGACGACGTCGTCGTATGGACCGCTGATCGACCCGGAGGACTTTCGGAAGAACGCCAGGGGAACGGTCTGCGGGTTCATGCCGACGTCTTCGGCGTGCGAGGCGAAGTTCGTCATCTGTGCGATGACGCGGCACGGCGTGGTGACCGGTGAGACGAGGGCGAGGCTGTCGACCGGTACGGTGACGGTGCTGGCCGCGGCTGCGTTGATCGCTGGCCGGTCGGCCAGCAGGTCGGCCGTGGTCCGGGCCGCGGTGTGGACCCGGGCCGCGCCCGTGGGGGTCTGCACCCACCAGGCGTCGGCGGTCCGCAGGATGGCGGTGCTCATGACGTGGCCACCTTCAACATGCCGCGCAGGCTGCGCAGGTCGAACTCGTTGTCGCCGCGGAGGGCGTCGGCGATCGCGCGCAGCTCGGCCAGGGCCTGCGGGCCGGGCTTGACGCCGAGGAAGTCCTTCGTCGGCGGCGGGCCCCACTGGGCCAGGCCGGACGCGGTCATCGGCGCCCAGCCCGGCTCGAGCGTGCAGTCGAACAGGTCACCGTCGGCGTAGTGCTCGACCAGGAAGCCGTCGGGGTCGCGCCAGTAGTCGAAGATCTGGCTGCCTTGGATGTGCCGGCCGACCCCCCACGACCGCCGGTACCCCCGCTCGCGCAGGTACTCCCCGCCGGCGGCCAGCGTGTCCAGGTCGGCGACCTCGTAAGCGGAGTGCACGTAGCGGTTGGCTGGGCCGAGCACCAGCGCGAGCGTGTGGTGGTCGGTCGGGGTGGCGCCGCGGTCGCAGCGGATGAAGCTCATCACCGGGCCCCGGTCGCGCTGCCCGCGGTAGTAGAGGAAATCGCTGACGATCAGGCCGAGGTGCTGCAGATACCAGTCCAGCGTCTGCCGGTACGTGGTCGTCTGTAGCACCAGGTGACCGAGCTTCTGGACAGTGGCCGCTTCGCGGGGCGGCCGCTGGGTCGCGTTCGTCCGGGTCGGGTGGTGCCCGAAGTTGAACGTCAGTGGTGCCGGCCCGGGCTCCGCGGCGAGCTCGTGCGTGTCGGACACCACCCGCACCCGCTGCCCGTTCGGGTCGACCAGGTCGACTGTCAGCCCGCCCAGGCTCTCCGGCAGCTTGGTGACCTTCTGGCCGGTCGCCTCCGCCAGCCGCAGCACATCGGCGGAGTCCGCGGCCCGGAACGCCACCCCGAGAAACCGCGAGCGCGGCCCCTGACGGATCAACACGCACGGCGAACCCGGGTCGCTGCCGCGCAGTTGCAGCTCGTCCGGCGCGCGCATCGCTGTCGTGAACCCGAACGCCCGGGCGAACAGCTCCGCCCGGTCCAGGTCCGGCTTGGCGAACTCCAGCCACGCCAGCTCGCGCACCTTGACGATCGGGCTAGCAGCGTGCCCGGGGTGCTCACCGGCCAGCGCACCCCGCTCGCTGTGCAGGCCGTTGTGCGGGTCGTGATCGTTGCTCATCAACCGCTCCTCTCAAAGACTCTGACGTTATCATCACTTACGAGTATATCGTCAGTCAAGCCTTCTGACGATACTCTCAGCACTGATGCGTTGTGCTAGATTGGCCGGCGTGCGCCGGGTCGCGGAGGGAGAGCGCCATGGCAGAGGAGACCGCGCAGGCGCCCAACCGGCCGGAGTGGCGCAAGGGCCGCACCATGCCGCGCTGGTCTGCGCGGCCCAGGCCTGCATGGCGGCCGGGCAGGCCGACGTGCCGATCCTGGAGATCACCCAGGCCTCCGTTGCGGGACATAGGTCGTTCCACAACCACTTCGACAGCAAGGACGAGCTGTCCCGCGCCGCCCCCGAAACGCCCTCGACCCGGCGGCCTGCCGGACCAGATCATGACCGGGACGGCCGACCCGCCGAGATCTTCGCCCAGAGCTGCCGGCTCACCGGATGCCTCCACCGCAGACAGCCGAAGGTGAGCAAGGTCCTACAGCACAAAGCAATGACTCTCGCCGGCTCCCCCAAGGGGCTAGCTCCCCGGGCGGGCCGCGACGTGGGCCAGCAACCGCACCACCCGCACTGACGCCGACAACGCACCAGAAGCAACAGTCGCAGCCGGGGAGCGACCGGTCATGACAGCCTCCGAACGAACCGATCTCTACAAACTCCTCGGCGTCGCTCCGGACGCCGACTCACACCAGATGGACCAAGCATTCCGGTCCTTGGCCCGCCGCCACCACCCCGATACCACGCACCACCCAACCGACCCAATCGGACCCAACCGACCGAACCGACCCAACCGGTCCAGCGATCGCGGCACGGCCCCATCCACCGAGGACACCCAGCGGTTCCAGGAGATCCTGTCCGCCTACGCGGTACTCCGCGACCCGATCGCCTGCGCCTCCTACGACCGCACATCCCCGCGCCCGCGCCAAACGGCGCCACAGCCACAGACCAGCTCAGCAGCCAACCCGTTAACGCCGCCGGCCCGCCCCGATCCGGCCCTTCGCGCCGGGCCCGTCCACTGGGCACCTGTCCGCCGGGCCAAGCTCGATGACAACCAGCCACATTCGATCGCCGCAGGGCCGCGCAACGTATCGTGACACGACCGGATACACCGCTGATCCCGCCACTCCACCACCGACGGAGGCGCCATGAGCTTCCACGTCGACCAAGCCGCCGAGCTCCTGGCCGCGGCCGCAATCCCGAACCTCGACCGGCATACCGTCTCGCCGACCTTCTGCTCCGGCGGCGGTGGGAAGTGAGCGAGGTGAGTTGTGGGCTTGGGAGCCGACGCAGCCAACACCGCAGCGATGTTCGCCGAGCTGGCCGTCGACCTGCACGACTCCAACGGCGTGAACAAGACCGTCGACATGGTCGTCCGGTTCGCTCTCGATGCGTTGGACCGCACCCACGCCGGGGTGGTGTTCGCCGTGGGTGGCCGCGCCGAGATCGCCGCGGTCACCCAGCCCCTGACCGACATCTACCTCGGCCAGATCAGGGTGGGCGAGGGACCGCTGGTCACCGCCCTGACCTGTTAACAAACCGTCCTGCGTCTCGTCAAGTGATATGGCCCCGTTCGTCTGCACGAATCTTGGCCCCGCTGTCGCGGCGATGCGGTTCGGTTTGTGGTTGGTGACGGCGCCGGGGAGCATGTTCGGGGTCTCAACTGGTGCGGTTGCGGCGTGTGGTGGTCTTGCTGGTGCGGAGCCGGTAGGACTGGGTGCCGGTTTCGAGGATGTGGGCGTTGAAGGTGACGCGGTCGACGATCGCGGCGACGAGGCGAGGGTCGGGGAAGACCGAGCCCCATTCGCTGAAGGGCAGGTTGGTGCCGATGCCGATGGAGGCTCGTTCTTCGCGTTCGGTGATGATCTGGAATAGCAGCTCGGCGCCGCGCGGGTCGATCTGGACGTATCCCAGCTCGTCGAGCAGGAGTAGGTCGAGGCGGCCGTAGCGGCCGACGACGCGGGACAGTTGTCGTTCGTCGGCGGCTTCGACGAGCTCGTTGACCAGTTGGGCGGTGGTGACGTAGCGGACCCGGCGGCCTTGTTCGCAGGCGGCGAGGCCGAGGGCGATGAGGAGGTGGGTCTTGCCGGTGCCGGAGTCGCCGAGCAGCACGATCGGTTCACCGGCGTCCAGGTAGGCGCCGGTGGCCAGCGCGGCGAGGGTCGCAGGCTGGATCGACGGGACGGCGTCGACGTTGAACTCGGTCAGTCGTTTGAGGCGCGGGAACTTGGCTTCGGCGATGCGGCGGGCGCGGCGCCGTTCGGAGCGGTCATCGACCTCGGCGGCGAGCACCTCAGCGAGGAAGGCCAAGTGGGATTGCCGTTCGCGGACGGCGATCTCGGCCAGCCGGGCTGCTTCGGCGCGGACGGTGGGCAGGTGCAGTTCACGGGCGGCCGCGCCGATGGCGGCTTGGGCGGCATCGTCGCTACGGGTGCTGCTGGGGGTGTTCATGTGCCGCTCCTGGTGAGCAGCTCGTCATAGGCGTTCAGGGTCGGCGCGGGCCGGTCGTAGCGGGTCAGCGCGCCGATGGGGATCACCGGCGCGACGTGACCGTTGGCTTCCCGGCGGGCGTCGATCACAACGACCTGCGGGTCCAGCACGCCGGCCTGGACGGCTTTGCTCATCGCGCTGATCAGCGCGTCGGCGGGCAGGGTGCGGTGCGCGAGCAGGACCTCGATCAACGCCCGGGTGCCCGCGGCGTCACCACGCTGGCGGCGGGCGGCGTCCCAGTAGGCCTGATGCGTCGCGGTGAACGCGCCGCTCGCCTTTGCTTGTGCAAGCGCGGTAGCGCCGGGCAGGGCGCCGGGCTTGGTCTTGAGCACCTCGAGGTAGTGATCCAGGGTCAGCGCCTCGACGTAGCGGCCGGCGGCTCGCTCATGCTTGGCGACGATCTTGCCCGCGTCGAGGATCTCCACGGTGGTCGCCGATAGACGGACCGCGAGGCGGCGTCCGGCGAAGCGAGCCGGGACGGAGTAGTAGCACTGCCGCACCGCCACCCGTGCCCGGTTGTCCACCCGGGCTTCCAACAGCCGCGCTGGGTCGAACGGTTCCTCGGACAGCGGCAGCAGCGCGGGCAGCTCGGCGGCGAAGGCCGCGGCGACCGTCGTGGGTCGCCCGGTGATCACTCGGGTGTCGTCGAGCAGGTCCGCGGCGGCGATCAGCGTGTTCAGCTCGGCGAGTGAGGTGACGGTCGGAACCGGGACGAAGTGGCGTCGACGAAAGCGGCCGATCTCGCCCTCGACGCCGCCCTTCTCGTGCGCACCGTCCTTGCCCGGTCGGCAGAAGAACGAGTCGTAGCCGTAGTGGCTGCGTAGTGCGATGAACCGCTCCGATTCCTCCCGGTCCCGACCACGCAACACGCGCACCACGGCGGGCTTGAGGTTGTCGTAGCGGATCCGCGCCGGCACCGCACCGAAGTGCGCGAACGCCAGTACGTGGCCTTGCAGGAAGGCCTCTTGCGCCTGGGTGGCGAACGCGACGTGGAACGCCCGCCCAGAGTGAGACAGCCGCATCACGAACATCCACAACTTCAGCCAGACCCCGGCGACGGTCGCGTAGAACTCGCCGAAGTCGACCTCGGCCTCCGCGCCCGGCGCGTGGGTCTGCGGCACCGCCACCTCGACCCGGTCCAGGTCGAGCTCGATCTTGCGGCGGGCGACGTGGCGGGAGACGGTCACCTCGGCCAGCGTCGCGCCGTGCTCGGCGACCAGCCGCTGCCAGATCCGTCGCGCCGTATGCCGCTGCTTGCGCGGGACGTCTCGGTCGGCCAACAGCCAGTCGTCGATGATCTCGACATACGGGTCGATCGCGGGACGCGGCCGTCGCGGATACGCCTTCCGCGGCGGCGGGATCGCACTCGTCAACGCCTGCCGCACCGTGCGCCGATGGACGCGATGCCTGTCAGCCAGCTCGCGGACCGACAGCTTCTCGACCCGCCGATCCCTCCTGATCTTCTCGAACAGCTCCACCCGCGACCGCGCCATTCCCGACCTCCACGCCGACGACATCGGCGTGAAGATCGCAACCAGGGTGGGGCCAACATTCGCGACGACACGCCGCACCCCACCAACAGCGTGATCACGACCCAGGCGGGGCCGGAATTCGTGAAGACCGACCGGCCAACCGGGGCCAAGTCAGGTGATCACACGCACCGTCCCGGTCCGCGACATCGGCACCGACCAACGCTGGCCGACCTGGGCCGCCGCGGTGCGCGAGCTCGTCGTGGCCAGCGTCCTCGACGTACCGATGAAGGTCAGTCAGCGCACCGTCGGTGCGCTGTGCCTATACGGCTCCCACGCCGACGGGTTCACCACCGACGACCAGGTCGTTGCCCAGACCTAGCCCGGCACGCCGCCGGCGCCCTCGCGTCGGCCCGGCACGAGCAAAGCCTGGCCAAGGCTGTCGACACCCGCAAACTGATCGGCCAGGCGATGGGCATCCTGATGGAGCGCTACCAGCACGACGGCGACCAAGCCTTCGCCGTCTTGCGCCGCTACTGGCAAGACACCAACACCAAAATCCACCTCATCGCCCAACGGCTCATCGACACCCGCGCCTTGCCCGACCAGCCGCATCCCGCCGATCCAGCAGTCAGATAAGCCCCCGACCGCGCGCCTTGCTACGGCGACACTCATCGGCGATCGGTCCGCCGTCCAAGAGTCCCAG
>JBKPSJ010000017.1:0-7450 GCA_046765875.1 Actinomycetota bacterium | reverse complement strand
GTACGGCTGGCCGAGGACGGCGCCCGGCTGCAGGCAGTGCTCAACGTGGTCGTCAGCCTCGCCGCGGGCCTCGTGGCGGCGGCCGCCGGCGTGGGCCTCGGCAGCCTGGTGAGCTAGTCAGGCTCGGGCGCGAGCAGACGGACGGTATCGGCCAGCGTGCGCGCCGGCTTGGTATCGCCGATCGACGAGGGCCACGCCGGCCCGGCGGTAACCACTGGATACGCCGGCGGGTCGCGGGTCAGCCCGGCCAGTGCCCGCGGGTCGGCGGCCGAGTCGGTGCCGGCCCAGACCACGACGGCCGCCGGGTGGCACCGGGTCGCGGCCGCGGCCAAAACCTCCGCCGGAACACCCGCGCCCAGCACCTGGCCGAGCACCTGACGCTCCGCGAGAGCCGCGGCCAGCGCCAGCAGCGGGAGCGGATGCGGCTCGCCCGGCAGTGTCGCGAGGAGTACCGGCCGGCCGGCCGGGTCCGGCGGCCTGCGTGCCCACAGTTGACCGGAGTACCGGTGCAGGCAGCCGGCCACGACCTCGGCCGTCTGCCGCTCGACCTCGGCTCCCGGGCCGCGATGCCGGTCCCGCAGGCCGGACAACAGGGGGACCACCAGGTCGGTCCAGACCGGGACCACGCCGCCGGACGCGAGCGCGCTCTCGATGGCCGCCTGCAGCCCGAGGACGTCCATCCGCTCGGCCAGCGTCCGCAGCAGCCGCCGCCGGCCGGCTCCGTCACGTGCCGCGGCGACGACGTCCCGGTACTTCGGCCGCACGTCGGCACGCAGCGTGAGCTCGGGGATCACCGTCGTACCGCGGACCGCCTTCGCCGCGGTCGCGGTCGGCACGCCCTGGCGGACCAGCCGGAGCACGACCTGGAGCCGGGCCACGTCGTCCGCGGTGTACCGGCGGTGACCGCCGGTGCTGCGGCCGCTCGGCTCCAGCCCGTACCGGCGGCCCCAGCTGCGCAGTGTCGGCGCGGCCACACCGAGCCGCCGGGCGACCTCCCCGACGCCGAGCGCGTCGGCACCCAGCAGGCCCTCAGGTGCGGTCGCGTCATCGTACGGCGCGGCCAGTGTCGGGCCGGCCTTGGCGGTACCACGGTCCGGGTCGGGCACGCCACCATCGTCACCCGGCGACACAGAGTGTGCAGCCGTTATCGGACTGTCGCGAAATGGGGGTTTCGGGAGGGTCCGAGCGGTGCATAAGTTGGGCATAGGTTCATGACCCGGAGCCGCGTCCGCCTAAGGAGGCCCCTGTGTCTAGAGGTACCCCTCGCCTGCCCGCGCCGCTCATGCAGATCTGGGACTGGCAGTCCCAGGCCGCCTGCCGAGACGTCAATCCGGATTTGTTCTTCTCACCGGAGTCGGAACGTGGCCGTCGCAAACGGGCCCGTGAGCTCGTCGCCAAGGCCCTCTGCGGAACCTGCCCGGTCCAGGAGGCGTGCCGCCGGCACGCGGTCCAGGTCGGTGAACCGTACGGCGTCTGGGGTGGCACCACGGAGTCCGAGCGCGACGCTTACGCCGTCACCGCCCAGCGCCAGTCCGCCTGATCGAGCCAGGCAGGATCCGCAGCAGGACTAAGCCACTCCCCCGCGCCCGTCCTCGGGATCTTCGTTGCCGTCGGCACCGGCCTTGCCGGTCGAACCGTCGGACTGATCGGGTCGCGGCCTCGGCGGTGACTTGCGGCGCTGCTGGCGGTCCAGCCAGGCCAGGAACTCCGGATCGTCGTCGGGTGCGGACGACCGCGGCGGTCCGGTCGGCGGCCGCGGGCCGGACGGCCGGGGACCGCGTGGCTGGCCGCCACCGGCCCGCTGCCGATACGCCCAGACCATGAACAGCCAGGCGATCGGGCCCACGAACGGCACCAGCACGATCAGGATGACCCAGACCAGTTTGGGCAGGTACGGGACCTCCTCGTCGGGGGTCTGGATGCACGAGAACAGCGCGTAGATGGTCAGCGCCAGGCTGATCAGGAAGGGCATATACCGCACCACCCCTCCACAGTACGGGTGGCCGGAGCTTAAGCAGCTCCGGCCACCCCTTCGTGTTTCGGCTGTAATCGAGCGCGGGCTCAGGGCAAGGCAGTCGTCAGGCCGCGGGCCCGCAGGGCCGAACGCTCCAGCGGCCGGAAGACCGCCAGCTCGATCCCGACACCGACCAGGAAGATCAGGAAGATCGCGAAGAACACCAGCGACTGGTCCGACAGCGACATGCCGTTGTGCAGGACCTGACCGAGTCCCTCACCCAGCTCCGGCGAGGTCGCGATGAGCTCGGCGGCCATCAGCGACCGCCACGAGAACGCCCAGCCCTGCTTGAGTCCGCCGAGGAAGCCAGGCAGCGCGGCCGGCAGCAGGATGTGCCGCACGGTCGCCAGCCGGCCCGCACCGAGCACCTTGCCGACCCGCGGCAGGATCGGCGGCACCTGGTCGATCCCGGACACCAGGCCGTTCGCGATCGACGGAACGGCGCCGAGCAGGACGACGAAGTAGATTGCCGAGTCGGTCAGCCCGAACCACAGGATCGCGGCCGGTACCCACGCCACGGACGGCAGGCTCTGCAGACCGGACACCAGCGGCCCGATCGCGCGCCGGACCACCTTGACGTTGGCCATCGCCAGTCCGAGCGGCACCGCGACCAGCAGCGAGATGCCGAACCCGATGAAGGCCCGGTGCACCGACGTCCAGAACCAGCCGAACAATTTGCCGTCCTGGACGGACTCGACGACATGCGACCCGACGGCCGCCGGCGACGGCAATTGGTACTCCGGCCAGAACGCGGCCGCCCACAACACCTGCCAGACGGCGATGCCGATCCCGATCGCGAGCACCGGTGGCAATGCGACCGCCGCGATCCGCCGGACCCGCCCGCCGGCCGTACGGCGTACCGCGGACGGTGGTGCGTCGAGCGCGTCCAGACCGGCGCCGACCGACGCGGCGTCACCGGCGGTGCGCCGGTCCAGCACGGGCTGGTCAGTTCGTGCGGGCATGGCTGCTGATCACCTCCCGGAGCCGGACGTTGACCTCGTCGACGACGGCGAGCTCGTCCAGGCCGGACAGGCCGTCCACGTCCCACTGCTGGACGACCCGGCCGGGCCGCGACGACAGCAGCACCACCCGCTGGCCGAGCCGGACCGCCTCGCGGACGTCGTGGGTCACGAACAGCACCGCCGCGCCGGTGGCTCGCCAGATCCGGCTCAACTCGGCCTGCAACACGTCGCGGGTGATCGCGTCGAGCGCCGAGAACGGTTCGTCCATCAGGATCAGCGAGTGTGCAGCGTCGGAGCTGTCATACGTCGCCGAGGCCAGCGCCCGGGCAAGCGCGACCCGTTGCCGCATCCCGCCGGACAGCTCGTGCGGTCGCTTGTCGCCGGCGCCACCGAGCCGTACCAGCTCGAGCAGTTCGGCTGTGCGGGCACGGCGTACCGACCGCGATGCACCGGCCAGGCGCAGCGCGAGCTCGACGTTGCCGGCCGCGGTCAGCCACGGCATCAGCGCCGCCTCCTGGAACACCACCGCCGGGCGACCGGTGGTCAGCTGGATCCGGCCGGCCGTCGGAGCATCCAGTCCGGCGACCAGGTTCAGCAGCGTGGTCTTGCCGCAACCGGAGGCGCCGAGCAGGCAGACGAACTCCCCGGGCGCGACCGCGAGGTCGACCCCGTCCAGCGCGGCTACGGCCTGCGCGCCCTGGCCGAAGCTCTTGCCGACGCCGCTCAGCCGGACGGCGGCGCCGCCGGACGGATGGGAGATGGCCGCGGGAGTCTTGGGCGCGTCGAGTGTCACCGTCATCTCGATCTCACTTCCGGTCCAGTCCGGCTGCGTCGACGGCCGGCTTGCCGGCCTGGGCGAGCACGTCGTTGAGGGCGCCGAGGTCGGCGAACCCGGCCACGTCCGCGGGCTGCTTGGCCACGCCGGCCGTGACCGCGTCCTTGGCGAGCTGAGGGAACGTCGAGGCGACCGGGTCCACGGTGAGCGTGATGTTCGCGAACGCGCGGTCGATGACCGCCGGCTTGAGCGACTTGCCGGTGAGTTCCTCGAGCTGGGCGTTGACGGCGGCCTTGGCGGCGGCCGGGTCGGCGGCGGCGAAGTCGGTGGAGGCGACCAGGCCCTTGAGCAGCGCCCGGACGGTCTGCGGGTGCTCCTGCAGGAACGCGGTCCGCACGATCAGCACCGTGGTCGGGAACCGCCCGCCAGGCCACAGCTTGGCCTCGTCCACCAGCACCTTCGCGCCCGCTTCCAATACCAGCCGCGACGACCACGGTTCGGGCAGCCACGCCGCGTCGACCTTGCCCTGCTTGAACGCGTCCAGGGTCTGCGCGTTCTCCAGGTTCGTGACCTTGACCTTGCCGGTCAGACCCCGTTGCGACAGCCACTTCTTCAGCGACACGTCCTGGGTGTTTCCCAGCTGCGGCGTCACCACGGTCTTGCCGGCCAGGTCGGCGGGCTTGGCGATACCGGGGCGAACGACGAGCTGGGCACCGCCGCTGGTGGCGCCGGCGATCAGCCGGACCGCCTCGCCGTTCGACCTGGCGTACGCGTTGATCGCCGGCCCGGAGCCGATGAACGACGCGTCCAGCGAACCGCCGAGCAGCGCACCGACGGCCTCGGGTCCGGCATTGAACTTGGTCGGCACCAGCTTGGTGCCGGTGCCGAGCTCCTTGGCGTACAACCCCTTGTCCAGGCCGATCAGGGCCGCAGCGTGCGTGACATTCGGGAAGTACCCCAGCCGCAGTCGCGCGGCAGGGCCCTTGTCGGCGTTCGCGCTGGCGGGCTCAGGGTCGCGGTCGGCGCGCGAGCAGGCGGCCAGCCCCGCTGCCAGGACAACGGCGGACAGCGTGGCGACGGTACGGCGGATGCTCACAGGGAAACCTCTCGGGCAGGCTCGGCGATCTGTCGGGAACGTCTCCGGGGCGCGCTGCTACGTCCGGCTCGCGCCGCCGGCGGGACGGTCAACAGGAAGCGGAGTTGACCCGCAGCAGGTCCACATGCCGACGGCGGATGAGCACGTCGGCGGGACCGTTGGCGGTGACCTGCATGACTCTATGAAAGCCGACAAAGTCGACCGATTTGGTCGGATATCAGGATACGAGACGGTCAATCGCGATTCGGGAGACACTGAGGTGTGCCCGAGACCGTGCCGCTGTTTCCGCTGGACGTGGTGCTGTTGCCGGGTCGCCCGCTGCCGCTGCACATCTTCGAGCCCCGATACCGCACGCTGGTCGCGGACGTCACCGCGAGCAATGGCCGCCGCTCGTTCGGCATCGTCGCCGTCGGTACCGGCCGGGCGCCGGTCGCCGAGATCGGCACGATCGCCGAGATCATGACCAGGCAGCCCTATCCCGACGGACGCAGCGACCTGCTGACGGTCGGCAGCCGCCGGTTCCGGATCGAATCGCTCGACCCGGACAGCCGGCCGTACCTGCAGGGCGAGGTCGAGTGGCTCGAGGAGATCGACGGCGAAGTCGCCGCGGAGACGGTGCAGACCGCGAGCCGGATGATGGACATGTACGCCGCTCTGCTGACCCGGATCGCCGGTGACCAGCCCGAGCAGTTCCTGCCGGACGACGCATTGCGGCTCTCGTACGAGATCGCGGGCCGGCTCCGTCTCAGCCTTGCCGAACGGCAGGGCCTGCTCGCCGCCCGGTCCGCCGCGGAACGGCTGACGATGGAGATCGCGCTGTTGCGCCGCGAACTCCGGCTGGTCGCGGCGATCCGGGCCGTACCGGTCTCGGCATCGGCGATCCGGATCACGCCCGGTGCCAATTGACTACTCCCAGAACAGGCGGTCGACGACGGCGCGGGCGCGGCGGGTGATCCGGCGGTAGTCGTCGTCGAACCGGCCTGCCTGGCCGGCCTCGTACCCGCACAGCTGCGCCACCGCCGCGTACTCGCGCGGGTCCCGCGGCGGCGTGTCGCCGGGGCGGCCGCGGACCAGCATGACCGCGTTCCGGACCCGGGTCGCGATCCGCCAGGCCAGCGCGAGCGCGTCGCCGTCACGCGCATCCACCACTCCTGCCTCGACCGCGGCCCGCAGCGCGGCGAGCGTACGGGTGGTGCGCAGCCCCTCGATTTCGTACGCCGACCGCAACTGGAGCAACTGGACGGTCCACTCGATGTCGGCCAGCCCACCCCGGCCGAGCTTGGTGTGCGTGGCCGGGTCGGCACCACGCGGGATCCGTTCGGCGTCCACCCTGGCCTTGATCCGGCGGATCTCGGTCACCTCATCGGCGGGGATGCCGCCGCCGGGATAGCGCAACGGGTCGATCAGCGCGGTGAACGACCGGTTCAGCTCCGGGTCGCCGATCAGCGGATCCGCTCGCAGCAGCGCCTGCGCCTCCCAGGTCGCCGACCAGCGCGCGTAGTACGATCGGTATGACGCCAGCGTCCGCACCAGCGGTCCCTGTCGGCCCTCGGGACGCAGATCCGCGTCCACCTGCAGGGCTGGATCGGCTCCGGGCTGGGCCAGCAGGCGGCGTATCTCCCCAGCGACGTGCATCGCGAAGTCGGTCGCGGCCCTCTCCTCCGCCCCAGGTACCGGGTCGTGCACGAACATCACGTCGGCATCGCTGCCATAGCCGAGCTCGTGGCCGCCGAACCGGCCCATCGCGACGATCGCCATCCGGGTCGGCACGTCGCGATCCTTGCCCGCGGCACGGATCGCCACCTCCAGCGTGGCGGCGGTCGTCGCGATCGTGATGTCGCTGACCGACTCGCAGACGGCCTCGACATCGGCCAGCCCGGCCAGGTCCGCGGCGGCGGTACGGAACAACTCTCGCCGCCGGACCGCCCGGATCGCGGCCACAGCGCCGTCCGGGTCGTCGTTGCGCCCGCTGGCAGCAGACATCTCGGCCATCAGCGGACCGAGTCCGCGCGGAACGAGTTCGCGATCGTCGGCGAGCATCGCGCATGCCTCCGGCGCCCGTTCGAGCAGGTCGACGGCGTACCGGCCGGAGCCGAGCAGGTGCGCGAGCCGTTCGGCGCTGGCGGTCTCGTCGCGCAACTGGCGCAGATACCAGGGAGTGGCGCCGAGTGTGTCGGAGATCCGCCGGAACGCCAGCAGCCCGGCGTCCGGGTCGGGCGCCTCGGCGAACCAGCCGAGCATCGCCGGCAGCAGTGCGCGCTGCAATGCCGCCCGTCGGCTCACCCCCCTGGACAGCTTCTCGATCTGGCGGAGCGCCTGCGCGGGGTCGGCGTACCCGAGCGCGGTGAGCCGTTGCCGTGCCGCCTCCGGAGTGAGTCGTACGTCGTCGCCGGGGATCCGCGCCACCGCCGCCAGCAGCGGTCGGTAGAACAGCTTCTCGTGCAGACGGCGCACCTCCACGGCGTGGCGCTTCCACTCCGCGGTGAGCTCGGCGACCGGGTCGGTGGTGAAACCGAGTGACCGGCCGAGCCGGCGCAGGTCGGCCTCGCCGGTGGGCACCTGGTGGGTACGCCGGAGCCGGTACAGCTGGATCCGGTGCTCCA
>JBKPSJ010000016.1:0-13266 GCA_046765875.1 Actinomycetota bacterium | reverse complement strand
CGGCGGGTCGGTGAGCTCGGGCTGGCCGGCCGGGTCGTGTTCCCGGGCTGGAGCTATGAGCCGGCGCGCTACGTGGCCGGGGCGACGGTGCACGTCATACCGTCCCGCGAGGAGGCGTGGTCGCAGTCGGCGATCGTCGCGTTCGGTCTTGGCGTGCCGGTCGTCGGCACCGCCGTGGAAGGTCTGCCGTTGACGCTTGGCGGCGGCCGCGGCGTCCTGGCTCCACCCGAGGACCCGCCCGCGCTGGCGGACCAGATCGTCCGCGTCCTGCGCGGCCAGGCACGGACCGACCTCGACGGCAGCCGAGTATTCGCCGCCAAGTTCACCCCGAAGGCCGTTGCCACGTACTACGCCAGCGGCTACCGCCGCGTGCTGAACGCGCACACCGTGGCGTGATCCCTCAGTCCGCTCAGTCCGCTCAGTCCGCCCAGTCCGTCGTTCTCGCCACGGCCACACCTGCCTCGTCGGCGCGGCGGTCGAACACCAGACCGGTCCCGTCCTCCCACCGGCGCAGCACCTCCTGCTCGCCGGGCCGCTCGGCGTCGTCGAGGACGAGTGTCGCGCCCGGGGCGAGCCGGTCGAGCATGACCGGCAGCGCCGGATAGCGCGCCAGCCCCATGCCCGCCACGTACGCCGGCGGGCCGTCGACCAGCAGCAGGTCGATCAGATCGTCGATCAGATCGTCGGTCGGATCACCCTGCAGCGCCGTGCGCAGGCCCTCGGTCAGTGCGGACTCGTCGTACCAGGACAGGCCCGGCTCCGCGCGTGGATGCGGCACAGCGGCGCAAGCACCACGGACACACCCGAACCGATGCCCTCCCGGTCGAGCTGCTCGGTGACCCACTCGGCCCAACCGGCATCATGCTCCACGGCCACGAGCTGGAACCCGTCCCGCGGCGGGCGCTGATGGAGCAGCCGGGCGAGCAGGACGGTACTGACCCCGCTACCGAGCTCGACGATCCGGCGGCGCACGGCCGTCGATCTACCCAGCCGTCACCGCCGAGGTGCCGCCGTCCGCCTTGTTGCTGTCGGCAAGCAGCTGGCGGGCAGCCGGCCTGGAATGCTGCACTTAGCACAGCATTGGTGCGTGGGTGCTGCAGGAGGCCCGCAAGTGTCACTACTACTGGGAAGGATCGGAACGTCGTGTGACCACAACTCCACTCGGCATCTGACCAAGCGTTCGGTGCGGCACCAGACGCCGGCTATGGCCCGACGTCTGAAGTTGCTCTCTTGGTGGTTGCCGTAGCTCCATAGCCGTTGGTCCTAAGATCGAGCTGCGAATTGTTGCCCTCTGCAACGTTGTTGTATGCTTGGGGCGTACGACATGGAGGAGTGACATGCCGCGGTCAGCGACCCACCACTGACCCAAGCGGCCTGATCACCCAGCAGCCACGGTTGCACTCCAAGACGAACGTCGAACGATCGGACAGCGAGGTCCGGCACTCCCGCACGCTCACACCCGACCCGCAGTCACGCCAGCTCGGTCACCCAACCAGAGCCGAGTGAATCGGTGGATCCGGGCTTGCGGTCGCGTCCTGCTCGACGTCGGCCGGGTGTGCTCGCGACCTCCTCAATGACCCGCCATTGCAGGCCGCGCACTCGATGACCTTGAGGCATGCCCGCGGGCGTGGGGATGGGGCAGCGAACACTTCTGGTTGGCCCTCCAGTGATCCCCGCGACCGTGGCGATGGGTTCGGCGTGACCTCGAGTCTCCGTTGCTCATGGCAACAAGTCTGTCAACGGTTCTGTCAACGAAGCCCAGTCGAATCATGGGCGCCACCGCGATCACCCGGCAGGGCACCTCTCGGCGAACAGCACGTTCGCCCAGCGATGACAGCGACGACAGCGGCTCGGCCAGCCTGGTCCAAATGGCACAGCCCAGCTGGTGTCGAGCGCCGGCCTTTCGTCCGCCGGTTGTGGGTTGGACTCAGGTGTCAGTAGTTCAGTCGGCCAGCCACAGGTTGGGTGGGGCGATGTGTGAGGCTGGCAGGTACTTGGTGACCTCGGCGTTGGCGTGTTCGTACTGGACGAGACCGACCCAGCCCGTCGGGTCGTTCTGTCTGGCGATCAGCCAGCCGCGGCGCCATTGGGTGCCGACCAAGACGAGGACGTGTCCCGGCAATGGGAGTTCGCGCAGCACCCAGGCGTCGTGTTCGCGCTGCGTGGGCAGGGCGCGGGCGGGATCGGTCATGGTGTCACCTGCCGGCGTAGGCGGAGCTCGTCGCGGATTGCGGGTGGAACCGGCAGTCGGTGCCGCTCCAGCGCGCCCGCACAGGCCCGCAGTGCGGTGACGAGCCGCATCGAGTCGAGCTGGGAGCGGGTGCGGTCTGGATGCCGGGAACACCGTGCCTGTTGGTCGGCGGCGCGGGCTGCGTCGAGGTCGGCGAACAGCGCGGCAAGGTGGTGATCGACAACTGATCGGTGGTAGGCGCCGGGTGGTGGACAGGGTCGGGCGTTCATGGACATCGCCTCAATCGGCCCGGCGGTTCCCGGCACTCCGCGTGGGGTGGCAGGGTGGCAGGGTGCCGTCGCTGCGGGCACTCTCACGATACCCCGCGTGACGAACCGCGGTCGGGTTGTCGCTGTGTGGGTGTGGTTTACTGTCGTGGTCGTAGTTTTTCTGTGTACGTGGTCAATTGCCTTCACGCTCGCGGATCTGCTCGCGGGCGTTCTTGCTGTCAGCCCTCTGAGGGAGGCGGCTGGGTCGCCCAGACCCGGGGAACCGCACGGCGCGGCCCCGGATTCACCTCTCAGGTAAGGAGACAGCCATGGCGCAGGGAACTGTGAAGTGGTTCAACGCGGACAAGGGTTTCGGGTTCATCAACGTCGACGGCAGCACGAACGACGTGTTCGTGCACTACTCGGCGATCGAGAGCGCGGGCTTCCGTTCGCTGGAGGAAAACCAGCGGGTGGAGTTTGACATCACCCAGGGCCCCAAGGGCCAGCAGGCCGAGCGGGTCCGGGCGATCTGACCTCGCCGATGTGTTTCCGATGCCCGGCACGACCGATCGCGCCGGGCATCGCCGCATTCTTACCGGGTCGACCGCGCCGTCACCCGGCCGCCTGCAGTTCCCGGCGGCCGGCAACCTTGTCACGAGCTACCCCTGCGTCGGGCGACCTGGGATCGGCGGCCCGGAGGCCGGTTGGCGAGTGGCGAGAGTCAGTAAGCGGCCGGTCAGTGGATCCTTGGACGCTACCGCGTCGGGATCAGGGAATGGGTAGCCTACGAAATGACCTGACGTTCCGGAGCGCGGTCTTGTTCTTCGCAAGGTCCTGCGGCCCACATCCACGCGGGTCGACCGGTCATGGTGGCACGTCGGCGGCGTCGCTCACGAAGATCGGTCGCGGTCAGGCTGACGGCGCCGAGATTGCCTCCGATGTCGCCGCCGCTTGGACGGCGGATGTGGGCATCACGGTGCCTGCGTCGTCTTCTCTCCGAGCGTTCCGCCCTTGTCCAGGATGTTTCCCGCGGTTCGGTCCACGAATGCGGTCGATGCCTCCTGCGCGGCGCCGAAGATGATTGCGACGGCTGCCACTCCGCCGGCTTGGACGGGCTGCGTGGTGGGGGTTAGTGCCGCGACCTGGATCTGGATCGCCACCCCGGGCCGTGGTGAGATGCCGAGCACCTCGCTGGTGCTGTAGTGACCCGGTACCGCCGGAACCCCGGTGTCTTCGTTGGTGAAGTCGAAGTCGTGCTTTGAGGTGGCGATGCGGTAACAGCGCCGCGACGACGCTGTCGGCCGGTTGCCGACGCGCCGCCGGTCATCGGCGTCATCGGGTGGTGGAGGTCCTCCGCGACCTGAGCGCTGCTCGGTCCCCTGTGAATTTGACCTCCTTCTTGCGGGCGGTCATCACCAGGGGCCGTAGCTGACCGTCGTGGTGGTCGAAGACATCAGCCGCAGCAGCTCGACTGCGTGGTCGGCTTCTCCTCGATGACCGTTAGCAGACCGCCGCTGATCCCGGTCGCCGGCCCGCGAGAAACCGGTGCGCTGGGCTCGACAGCCTGCGGCGAGAGGCCGCAGCAGCCTCCGGCCACCGCGTCTTCTTCGATGGCGCCGTAGGCGAGGTTGGACGAGCACACGCCGGTCTGCGGCAGGTTGAGCTGGACCTGTCGGGCGGCGTCCCAGTCGCCGGCGAGCGCTGCGACAACGGAGCGGGCCTGTTCGTAGCCGGTGGCCAGCAGGAAGGTGGGGGCGCGGCCGTAGGCCTTCGCGCCGATCGCGTAGTACCCGGGTTCGGGGTGGGCGAGTTCGTCGACGCCGTGCGGCGGCACGGTGCCACAGGAGTGCACGTTCGGGTCGATCAACGGCGCCAGCGCGCGGGTGGAACCGAGGACCGGGTCCAGGTCGAGCCGCAGTTCGGACACGAAGTCGTGGTCGGGCCGGAACCCGGTGGAGTTGACCACCGTGTCGGCCACGACCCGCCGGTCACGGGCGACCAGCTCGACCCGCCCGTCGGCGGTCCGGGCCACTGACTCGATCCGGAACGAGCTGACCAGCTCGACACGACCGGACTGCACCAGCTTCTTCAGCCGTGTCCCGAGGGCACCGCGAGCGGGGAGTTCGTCGGCCTCGCCGCCGCCGTAGCTGCGGGCCTGGTCGGCGCCGCGTACCACCCACACGATCTCGGTGGCTGGCACCTCCTCGACGAGCGCACCGAGATCAAGCAGCGTCGTGGCCGCGGAGTGCCCGGCCCCGACGACCGCGGTCCGGCGCCCGGCGTACCGGTCCCGATCGGTGCCCAGTACGTCAGGGAGTGCATGTGCGATGCCAGCGGTGATTTGTGTTTCGCCTCGTGCTGGGATGCCGGACCCGCCCAGGACGTTCGGCTTCCGCCAGGTGCCGGCGGCGTCGATGACGGCGGACGCGAGCAGCTCGGTGCCGTCGGCCAGCCGGACCAGGAACGGCGCGGACTCGCGGCCCGCGGTACGGACCCGGTCGAACCCGGCCCGGGTCACAGCGACCACGCGAGCGTTGTAGCGGATCCGGTGGTTGAGTTCCGGGGTCTTGGTCAACGGCGCGAGGTAGGCGTCGATCAGGTCACCGCCGGTCGGCAGCCGGTCCAGATCCGGCTCGGACCAGCCCATCGGCTCGAGCAGCCGCCGCGCCGCCGGGTCGTTGTCGTAGCGCCACGGGCTTAACAACCCCACGTGCCGCCACTCCTCGATCGCCGACGCGACCGTCGGCCCCGACTCCAGCACCACGAAGTCCATACCGCGATCGGCCAGATGCGCGGCGGCCGCCAGACCGACCGGTCCCCCGCCTATTACCACCGTGCCCACCATCGAGCGCTCCTGTCTAGAAGGTCGTCTAATCAGCACCTCCCAGCTTGCCTCGTGATTAGACAGCAGTCAAGATAGACGTATGTCGAAGCAGAAGCTGACGCTGACGCCCGTGGGCGAGTCGGCAGGCGCGTGTTGCACGCCGATCGCGGATGCGGCGCTCGACACCGCTGCTGCCGCCGAAGGGGCCGTGGTGTTCAAGGCGCTGGCCGATCCGGTCCGGCTTCGACTGCTGTCGATGATCACCTCCGCCAACAGCGAGGTCTGCGTGTGCGAGTTGACCCCGCAGTTCGACGTCAGCGGCCCGACGATCTCCCACCACCTCAAGGTCCTCCGCCAAGCCGGCCTGGTCGACTGCGAACGCCGCGGAACCTGGGTCTACTACTGGCCTGTGCCCGAGCGGCTGAAGGGGATCGCAAACCTGCTCGCGGTTCCCGAGGTCGCCATCAGCGTTTGAGCCGCGGCCGTCACCGCGCGTTCAACCGCGAGCGGCACCGTTGCCTTCAGTGCCTGAAGTAGGCGATGGCGTGGTCACGGGTTCGAGCGACCGGCAACGATCTCGCGAGTGGGCTCGGTGGGCGTGGAGAGGGTAGGCACGCAGTGGTCGGTGGCTGTGACGCCGGGATCGAGACGGTCCGCCGCGTACGCGAGTTGGATCCCGGGACTGACGTGACGGTGCTGGTCGGCGTCGAGGGTTTGACGCCAGGGCGGCTACTCAGGAATCATTGAGTCAATGAACGCTGAGCGACCGGTCCTGGCGGAGCGCGCACGTATCCATGCGGCGCTTGGTGATCCCGTGCGGCTGGCGATCGTTGACTCGCTGCTCACCGGTGACGCAGCACCCGGCGAGCTGGCAAGTGCGTTGGACCTGCCGACCAACCTGGTCGCGCACCACCTCAACGTGCTCGAGGACGCCGGCCTCATCGCCCGGACCCGGTCAGAGGCGGACCGGCGCCGTACGTACGTGCACCTGCGTCCGGCGGTGCTAGCGGCGATCACCACGCCGGCTCTGAAGTCGGCGAGGCGGGTCGTGTTCGTCTGCACCCAAAACTCGGCCCGCTCCCAGCTGGCCGCCGCGATCTGGGCCCGCCGCAGCCATGTCCCGGCAGTGTCCGCGGGCACCCAGCCCGTCGATCAGGTGCACCCCCGAGCCGTCACGGTGGCCCGGCGTCACGGCCTCGATCCCACCGAGTGGCGTACCGCACACCTCGACGACGTGGCGCGCCGCGACGATCTGCTCATCGCGGTCTGCGACAACGCCCACGAACACCTACCCCGCATGCAGCGGCCACGGCTGCACTGGTCGATTCCCGACCCGGCGCTGGTCGACACCAACGCGGCCTTCGAGGCCGCATACACCGACATCGCCGACCGGATCGACCGGTTGGCACCCGCCCTATCGCCCGCCCGGGCAAAGTCTTCCAGGAGCCAACGATGACCGACGTCAGCCCTGATATCACGTGGCACCAACGCGACCTGTCCATCGACCAGCAACTCGCCCTGCGCACCGCCGCGGTCCGGCTGAACAGCGAGTTCTCCGCCTTCTACGGATCCGAGACGATCGAACGGTTCCTGCACTCCAGCTACGACCAGTTCGCCACCAACAGCACCATCCCCAACTTCCTCCCGTTGCTGGCCGAACGGTTCGCCCGGCAGCGGCTCACCGCCTTGGCCAAGGTCGAAGGACACCACGACGACGGCAAGCCTGTCGTGTTGTTTTTGTGCGTGCACAACGCGGGCCGATCCCAAATGGCGCTCGGCTTCTTCGAGCACCTGGCCGGCCACAACGCCGTCGGCTGGTCCGGTGGCTCCGAGCCCGGTATCGAGGTCAACCCCGCCGCCATCGGCGCGATGGCCGAGCGCGGCATCGACATCTCCGGTGAGTACCCCAAGCCGTGGACCGACGAGGTCGTGCGCGCCGCCGACGTCGTGATCACGATGGGCTGCGGCGACGCCTGCCCGATCTTCCCCGGCACCCGTTACGAGAACTGGGACCTCGACGACCCGTCCGGACTCGAGGTCGAGAACGTACGGCCGATCCGCGACGAGATCGAACGCCGCGTACGCACCCTCCTCGACGAACTCGACGTCCCCGCCACGGGCCGCCCGTGACACCATCACACCCGATGGGAGCCAAGCCAACCGTTCTGTTCGTCTGCATCCACAACGCCGGCCGGTCCCAGATGGCGGCCGGGTGGCTGGGCTACCTGGCCGGCGACACCGTCGACATGCGCTCGGCGGGGTCCGAGCCCGCCGACAAGATCAATCCCGTCGCCGTCGAAGCGATGCGTGAGGTCGGCATCGACATCACCGGTAACACCCCAAAGCTCCTGCAGGATCAGGACGTCCAGGACAGCGATGTCGTCATCACCATGGGCTGTGGCGATACCTGCCCGATCTATCCCGGCAAGCGGTACGAAGACTGGGACCTCATCGACCCCGCGGGCCGGCCCATCGAGGTCGTACGCCAGGTCCGCGACGACATCCGCGGCCGCGTCGAGAAACTCGTGAGCGAACTCTCCAGCCCGTAGCGACCGGCGCAGAGGAAGGCAGAGGACATCATCGACGTTTCAGGGACCTTTGCCCCTGAGGTGATGACCGCTGCGCGGCTATCTTGACAGGTATCGAATAAGCGCACAGCGTTGCTTTGATGACACTCGAAACAAGGAGTGCGCCATGGGAACGACGAAGATGAGTGACGAGCAGATCCGCGAAGCGGTCCGCGAGCGGTACGCCGCCTCGGCTCGGAGTGTGTTGGCTGCCGAGCCGCAGGCCGGATGTTGCGGCGCGGGCGGGTGTTGCGGTGGTACGGCGATCGAGTCGGTCGACCCGATCAGCGGTGATCTGTACGACGCGAGCGCGGCGCCGTCCCAGGTGGCGCTGGCGGCGTCGCTGGGGTGCGGCAATCCGACGGCCCTGGCCGAGCTGAATCCCGGTGAGGACGTGCTCGACCTCGGCTCCGGAGGCGGGCTGGACGTGTTGCTCTCGGCGCGACGCGTGGCTCCCGGCGGCACGGCCTTTGGGCTGGACATGACCGTCGAGATGCTCGAGCTTGCTCGGCGCAACCAGGCCGAGGCGGGGGTGGAGAACGCGAGGTTCCTGCAGGGCACGATCGAGGACGTCCCGCTGCCCGACGCGTCGGTGGATGTGGTGATCTCCAACTGCGTCATCAACCTGTCCGTGGACAAGGACGCGGTGCTGCGGGAGGCGTTCCGGGTGCTGCGCTCGCGGGGTCGGTTCGCGGTCTCCGACATCGTGCTGCTGCGTGAGATCCCCGAGCAGCTACGCGGCGTGGTCCGGCTGTGGACCGGCTGCATCTCCGGTGCGCTGCGAGACGGCGAGTACGTCGACAAGCTGACGGCCGCCGGGTTCAGCGGTGCCGGCGTCGAGGTGACCCGCCACTACACGCGCGAGGACATCGAGGCGATGGCCCAGGTGACCGATGCGGCGGAGATGCCGGACGGCATGGACCTGGCGGCCCTGGTCGATGCGCTCGAGGGAGCGTTTGCCAGCGCCTTCATCCGGGCCGACAAGCCCTGACCCTGGATGTACCCGGGCCAGCAGCTGGGTAGCGGCGCGTCGCGCGGGTCAGTGACGCATGTTCGTGCGCAACGAGTCGCTGTACGACCTTGTACGCCGCGCAGCCGTGGCCATCTGGGACTGGCACCAGGTGCGCCACGAACTGGAGACGGGTCGGGCGCATCGGCCGGTCGGTCTTGGTGGCGCCAGATGCTGGCCCGGTTGGCCGGTGTGGCGGCGCAGTGCACGCAGGAGCAGGGGCAATCCCAGGTCGGCGACCGGCAGGTTGACATGCTTGATCTGACTCAGCCCGATGCTCAACGCGGCCTCTCCTTGCCGGTGCTGCCCCTCACACCCCGGCCACGAACGCATTCTCGGGCCTAAAGGGAGCGCGTGTCGATTGACCGTGACGAGCTTGTGGTCGGCTACAACATCGTCCTGCGCGAGCGGGAGGCGGTCCGTCTGCTGCGCGGGTCTTGCTTGGATCGGCAGCTTCGCGGGGCTGGCCGCGTAGCGTGGTCTCAGGGCTTGGGGTGGGTGGTGAAGAGGGGGTCTGGGGTGGATGACGACGGGATCATTGCGGTCAGTGGAGCGACCGGCCGGCAAGGCGGCGCGGTAGTCCGGCACCTGCTGGCGGCTGGTTGGCGGGTCCGGGCGTTGACGCGCACGCCGGTGTCCGATCGCGGTCGGCGTCTGAAGGAACGTGGTGCCGATGTTGTCGGGTGGTGCGACATGGCCGACGTCGGCTCCTTGGTTCGCGCGTTCGACGGCGCGTACGGGGTGTACAGCGTGCAGAACCCGATGATCGCGGGCTTCGACGGCGAGGTAACCCAGGGTAGGAACGTTGCCGACGCCGCCAAGGTCGCAGGCGTGCAACACATCGTCTACGGATCCGCCGGCCCCGGCCTGTCTGCGACCGGGGTCGACTCGTGGGAGTCGAAACTGATCATCGCCGCGCATGTGCGCGAGTCGGGCATTCCGTTGACGGTGCTGCGCCCGATGGCGTTTGTGGAACTGATGACCGATAAGGCGTTCTACCCACCGGTGGCGGTCTGGCATCTCATGCCCAGGCTGGCAGGCGCCCACACGCCGATACCGTGGTTGGCAGTAGACGACTTGGGCGCGATTGCGGCGCGGGCGTTCGCCGAGCCGGCTACGTTTGTCGGCGCGGATCTGGCGCTCGCGACGGAGTTTTGCTCGATTGACGAGTGCCGGCAGACCTGGCGGCGCGTCACCGGGCGTCCGCCGCGACATTTTCCGATGCCGCTGTGGCTGTTCGAGCGCTTCGTCGGCACCGACCTGTCCACGATGTGGCGTTGGCTGCGTGTCAACGCAGTGCCGGTCGATCCCGAACAGACCCGGGCCCTGGTGCCCGCGGTCACGACGGTGGAGCAGGCGCTGACCGCTCACGCACAAGCAACCTCGCCGTGACCGGTGAGGCGGCCGATCGAATGGGCCCTCGGGCCGCGGTGGAGATCTGCAGGTCGGGTCGGTGCGCATCGGGTCCAGCACGGCGCTGAACGTGTAGTTGATCACCAGCGCGGCGCTCACCTCGTGCCGAATGCCACCGCGACTGCCGACCTACCTTCCAGCGGCGGCGTTCGTGGTGGTGGTGTCAGCATCAGCCGCAGCAGCTCGACTGTCCGGGCTGGGTAGGCGCGTCCTCGATAGTGGTGAGCATGCCGCCGCGGATCCACCGAGACCCACGGCCGTGTCGTCGGCCTGTCCGCGGTAGGGGGTGTCGTTGATCGCCACGTGCGACGGCGCAGTCGGTTCGCTGTCGAGCCCGTCGCACGGCTGGGCCGGCTGACTGTAGGCGCTCCGGTGCTCGGGTGTGGCCGCGCTCACGGGTGGGGCGTACGCTCCAAAATGGGTTGCGGCCCTCATGTAGGGGGGTGGGCCTATGCGCCTCTCCACAGGGTCAGCTGTACCGGCGCGAGCGCCGACGCATCGACATGGATTGACCAGACGGCAACTACTCGGCTCCGGTGTGGGTGCAGTCGGTGCCCTCGCCGGCGCACAGTTGGTGTACGGAGCGCCGGCGCACGCCAGCGGTCCTGCGGGTGCGCCGTGGCCGATCCCGGGCGGCATCCAGCCGTTCGGGCCGGGCACGGAGACCTATCACGTGTTCCTTCCGGGGACGGGTGAGCCCAACACCATCACCGACTTCAACGGGTTCGTCGGAGTCGGTGTGATTGACGGCACGGTGAATGGGCCGGCCAGCGGTCTCGTGTTCGAGGTCGACAACCGGTTCATCGCCGGTGAGTACGTCGGCCTGAACGGACGGCACTACAACGCCGCGTTCGGATTCCTTTGAATTGACATCTTCGAGGGGTCGGTCGACCCCGCCAACCAGATCCACGACTTCAACCCCGGAACGCCCGTCGACCGGCTGTTCTGGACCGCCCCGATCCCGGAGGGATCGGTCGCCGTCTCGCCCGGACGTGGCCGGGCCACCTGGATGCTCGAGGGCTTCGAGTTGCCCGACTTCCATGACATTGTCAGCGCGCTGCTCCATCGGCCGGCGGTCGGGACGGGCGTCGTCGACATGACGATGACCTGGACCGGCGGCGGACAGGTGTCGCACGTGTCGGACACCGCGGTCGATTTCACCGGCCGCAAGGTCGCGGGACGTCGCACATCTCCTTCACCGTCGAGACAAGGTCCGGTGCGCTAGTCGCCGACGAAGACGGCCAGGTGAGCCTGGTCTCAGAGGTCTGGAAGGAGCGCAACGGCGTCTTCTTCTGATCTGTTCTGATCGCGCAGATCGAGTCAATCTGCCGCAACCCACTCCGCCGACCACGACGTGGTCGGCGGAGGTCTACCCGGCCGGTGATCGACGGACAGAGGAGCTGGGCGGGGCGACGTTCGGCAAGACCGGCGGCCAGGCCTCGCGGTACACCTGGGAAATCAGCGGGAACCGCATGCTCGTGACGGCGAAGGTGAACTTCACCGGCCTGGCGCCGATTGCGTCGTGGTTCGACCGCGTGCCTGCGGTGTGGAACACGTTCAAGGCTGTCCGTGACACACCACCTGCGAGGTCAGTGGACATCGACTTCCGGATGGTCAGAGGCACCGGCGGCGACGCTATGACGGTCAACGTGCAGCAGGGCACGGCGCGGGATCGTTCCAACGCCGGGACGTGGTTCCGAGCTGACTCCCAGCTAGCATTCACAATTCCCCACGAGTTCGGTCATCTCATCGGGCTGCAGGACGAGTACCAACAGCACGCCGGTGACTACGTCCGAAGCACCGGACACGAGCCTCCGGTCGGCGTGACGACCGCTCCGCCGGGCCAGACACCGGCCTCCATCGCCCAGGCATTGCAGAGCGCGATGTTGCCCGTAGCGACGTCAACGCCTTCGCTGCAGCGCCGGGTCTGGGGATGGCACCGGCTGGATTCGCCCAGCGAGTCGTCGCCGCGTATGCAGCATTGCCCGTGCAGGTCGTGCCGGCGCAGGCACCGGTGCCGGCCGCACCCGGTGTGCCCGCGGTCCCGGCGCTGCCGGCGTACACGCTGACCGGCAATCTTGTCCGCGACCTCGATCGATCGCTGCCGAACACCATTCCGCGCTACGACACGATCCAGGTGTTCACCTACACGAGCGGATCGGTGATGGGTGACCCTGGACGGGCGCCCGACACTGACGATCATGGTGCGGCGCCGCGGCACGTCGCCGAGTTCGTCGCCATCATCGGCCGCTCGCAGGGCGGGACCTGGAGAGCGGAGGCGCGATGATCCTGCGCTATACCCGGACGGACGGCCACCGGAGGCCGGCGGCGTTCGAACAGGTGGAACTCAACGACGACGGCCGGATGCTGGGGTGGCGATCGGTGTCCGCACCCGCGGTCGGATCGTTCGCCGGCGCCGCGGCCGCCGAGCATGTCAGGATAGCCAGACAGCTCGCCGCGGCGGTCGCCCAGCTGCCTGATCCTGTAGGCGTCCCGCGACCGGTCGCGCCGACCGAACTGATCGAGGTCGGCGACCGCGTGGCGGTCTCGGTCTCCGGCGTCGACGCGTCGGACGATCCAGCGTGGCGCGCGCTGACCGAGCTTGCCAGATTGCTGGTGGAAGAGGTTGTGAGCCTCCCCTACGCCGCCGTGGCGCTCGATGTCGGCGAACACGTTCGGCTCGTGCACCGTGGCTCGGCCACTCTGGACCTCGACCTGTCGCGCGTCGAGGTCGCTGGTTCCTGGCAAGGCGGTCTCGCCGGGCCGGCGACCGTGACGGCGGGCCCCGGCTGGTCCTACGAGCTCGGAATCGACGCGGCGGCCGGCGACGCTGATAGCGCTGCACAGCTGTCGGTCGTGTTCGGGATCATCCAGGGGACGCATTGTCGCGGTCGAAGTGACCGGTCAGCGTTGACGCTCATGAATGCCCGTGCTGCAGTCGACGGGTCAGCTTGGCACGCTCAAGACAGACATGGCTTAGGTGCCGGGCGGTGCCAGCGGCTGCTCCCGAAACT
>JBKPSJ010000015.1:0-16978 GCA_046765875.1 Actinomycetota bacterium | reverse complement strand
GGCCGCGTGTTTGGACAGTTCACCGTGCAGCCGCAGCACGACGGTCTCGCCCGGCACACCCTCGGCGACCCGGACCTCGGCGTCCAGCGAGCCGGCGCCGCGACCGGGCCGGGCGATCACCACCAGCGCTCGGTGCGGGTGCTCTCGACCGGTGGCGTTCGCCGTCTTGATCGCATCGTGGTGAACGGACTCGTCGCAGACCAGGACCAGCGTTCCGACGATGCCCATCGCCGTCCCGCCCGCATTGCGCCGGGCCTTGATCAGCGCCGAGGAGATCTCGCTGGAGTTCGTCCCGGTCAGATCGATGATCATGCCCGTCCTCTCGGTGGTCTGGGGGTCGTCCCCCAGATCAGTGTCACGGTCGTCCTTGCGGGGGTCTGGGGGTCGCCCCCCAGATCAGTGTCACGGTCGTCCTTTCGGGGGTCTGGGGGTCGTCCCCCGGGCCAATGTCACGGTCGCCTCCAGGCACGGCCGTCGCGGGCGAGCATGTCGTGGGCGGACTGCGGGCCCCAGCCGCCGGACGCGTACTGCTCCGGCTTGCCCTTCGAGGCCCAGTAGTCGATCACCGGGTCGAGGATCTTCCAGCCGAGTTCCACCTCGGTGTGCTGCGGGAACAGCGGCGGATCGCCGAGCAGCACGTCGAGGATCAGCCGCTCGTACGCCTCCGGCGAGGACTCGGTGAACGAGCCGCCGTACGCGAAGTCCATGTTGACGTCGCGGATCTCCATCGCCGTACCGGGGACCTTGGCACCGAACCTCATCGTGATGCCCTCGTCGGGCTGGATCCGCAAGACCAGCGCGTTCTGGCCCAGTTCCTCGGTGTCGGTCTTGGCGAACGGCAGGTGCGGCGCACGCTTGAACATCACCGCGACCTCGGTCACCCGTCGGCCGAGCCGCTTGCCGGTACGCAGGTAGAACGGCACTCCGGCCCAGCGCCGGGTGTCGACGTCCAGCCGCATCGCTGCGAACGTCTCCGTGGTCGACGTCCTCGGAATGCCATGCTCGCCCAGGTAGCCGCCCACCTTGACCCCGCCCGCCCAGCCGGCCGCGTACTGGCCCCTGGCTGTGTGCAGGTCGAGGCGGCTGGGCAGCACGACCGCGTTGAGCACCTTCTTCTTCTCCTGGCGCAGTGACCAGGCGTCGAAACTGACCGGCTCCTCCATCGCGACCAGCGCGAGCAGTTGGAGCAGGTGGTTCTGGATGACGTCACGGGCCGCGCCGATGCCGTCGTAATACCCGGCTCGGCCGCCGATCCCGATGTCCTCGGCCATCGTGATCTGTACGTGGTCGACGTAGTGGCTGTTCCAGACCGGCTCGAACATGGCATTGGCGAACCGCAGCGCCAGCATGTTCTGGACGGTCTCCTTGCCCAGGTAGTGGTCGATCCGGAACACCGACTGCTGCGGGAAGACCTCCTCGACCACCCGGTTCAGCTCACGGGCGCTCTCCAGGTCGTGGCCGAACGGCTTCTCGATCACCACCCGCCGCCAGGTGTCGGCGGTCTCCTTGGTCAGCCCATGCTCGGCCAGTTGCTGTACGACGGTGGGGAACAAGCCCGGCGGGATCGACAGGTAGAACGCGTGGTTGCCGCCAGTGCCGCGGTTGATGTCGAGCTCCTCCACGGTGTCGCGCAGCCGGTCGAAGGCGACGTCGTCGGTGAGGTCTCCCGGTACGAACCGGAACCCCTCGGCCAGCTGGGTCCAGACGTCCTCGCGGAACGGCGTACGGGCGTACTCCTTGACCGCGTCGTGCACGACCTGCGCGAAGTCCTGGTTGGAGTAGTCGCGCCGGGCGAACCCGACCAGCCCGAACCCCGGCGGCAGCAGCCCGCGGTTGGCCAGGTCGTACACGGCGGGCATCAGCTTCTTGCGCGCCAGGTCACCGGTGACGCCGAAGATCACCACACTGCACGGGCCGGCGATCCGCGGCAGCCGCCGGTCCTGCGGCTCGCGCAGTGGATTGTCGGGTCTCGTGACGAGGACCTCGGGGTCCTCGGCCAGCTCGGTCACACCGCCTCCAGCAGGTGCCGGACCCCCGTCGCCGGGTCGGTCAGATGGAGCCGCAGCACCGGCCGGCCGCGCTCGGCGAGAACGCCGGCGTCACCGGCGGCTTGGGCTGCGATCAGCGTGCCGAAGGTGAACGGCCGGTCCGGGATCTCGACGTCGGTCTGCTCGCCGCAGGTGATCTGCAGGAACACGCCCTGCGGGTGGCCACCCTTGTGGTACTGCCCGGTCGAGTGCAGGAACCGCGGTCCCCACCCGAACGTGACCGGCCTGCCGGTACGCCGGGCCAGTGCGGGCCGGATGCCGTGCAGGGCAGCGTCGCGCTCGGAGTCGACGTACGCCATCACCGCGAGGTACCCGTCACCGGCCAGCTTGCCGAGCAACGCCTCCAGAGCACCGGCCAGGTCGGACACACCGTCGAGCAGGCCCTCGGTGCCGCGTACCTCGACAACTCCGTCGGTGAACGCGGCGGGTTGTGGCTCGGGCTGGTGGTCCAGCAGCCCGCGGGCGGCCTGCTTGGCGCTCTCGACATCCGGCTGGTCGAACGGGTCGATCCCGAGCAGGTACCCGGCCGCCGCGGTCGCGGTCTCCCAGAGCAGGAACTGAGCGCCCAGCGGGCCATCCGTCGTCACCGACGGCGTCCCGGCCGAGCTTGCCTCGGCGGCGGTCAGCACCGCGCGGACCAGGTCCGGCGCGTCGCTGCTCAGCTCCGGTGCGCTGGTGTCCTCGACGGCGACCGGCAGCACGCCGGTGCCGTTCTTGCCGGTGCTCTCCGCGATCAGCTGCTCGGCCCAGTCCGGGAATCCGGCGATCGGGGAGCCGTCGGCGGTGATGATCGCCTTGTCCCGGCCGGGCTGTGCGGCCAGCGCGGCGCCGAGCACCAGGGCCGGGTTGTCCGGTGAGTCGGACTCCAACTGAGCTGCCACCTCGGCGGCCTGGTCGAGCAGGTCGGCGACGTCCGCACCGGCCAGCGCCGACGGCACCAGGCCGAACGCGGTCAGCGCCGAGTACCGGCCGCCCACGTTCGGGTCGGCAAGGAACACCTTGCGGTAGCCCTCGTCGGCGGCCAGCTTCGACAGCGGTGAGCCCGGGTCGGTGACGACGACCACCCGGGTCGCGGCGTCGATGCCGGCCTCGGTGAACGCCTTGACGAACGCGCGCCGCTGGCTGTCGGTCTCGACCGTGCCGCCGGACTTGCTCGAGACCACGATCACCGTGCGCCGGAGGTCACCGGCCAGGGCGCGGGCGATCACCGACGGGTTCGTCGAGTCCAGCACCACGAGGTCGACCCCGGCGGTCCGGGTGATCACCTCGGGCGCCAGCGACGAGCCGCCCATGCCGCACAGCACGATCCGGTCCAGTCCCTCGGCGCGGAGGTCGGCCTGCAGCGCGTCGATCTCGGCCAGCAGCGGCCGCGAGGACTCGTACAGGTCGATCCAGCCGAGCCGGATCGATGCCTCGGACTCAGCCTCGGGCCCCCAGACCGTCGCGTCCTTCGCCGCGATCCGGGAAGCGATCTTCTCCTCGACCAGCCGGCCGACGGCGTCCAGGCCGGCGCCGGCCGTGGTGACCGACACCGAGCTCACTGTGCCGCTCCCTTGAGGGCGGCGGTGACGGTGTCGTAGAGCTCGGTCCAGGACGCCTCGAACTTGGCCACGCCCTCGTCCTCGAGGACCTGGACCACGTCGTCGTACAGGATGCCGAGCTCGGCCAGGTCCTCCAGCACCTTGCGCGCCTCGTCGTACCGGCCCCGGACCGTGTCACCGGGGACCTCACCGTGGTCGGCGAACGCGTTGATGGTTGCCTCCGGCATCGTGTTGACGACCCCGCTGGTGATCAGCTGGTCGACGTACAGGGTGTCGGGGTACGCCGGGTCCTTGGTGCCGGTGGACGCCCACAGCGGGCGCTGCGGCTTGGCGCCGGCGGTCTCCATCTCGCGCCACCGGTCTGAGTCGAACATCTCCTCGTACAGCTCGAAGGCGAGCCGGGCGTTGGCGATCGCCGCCTTGCCGCGCAGTGCCTTCGCCTGATCGGTGCCGATCTGGTCGAGCCGCTTGTCGACCTCGGTGTCGACCCGGCTGACGAAGAACGACGCCACGCTGCCGAGCCTGGTCACGTCGTGCCCGTTCTCGATCGCCTGCTCAATGCCGGCGAAGAACGCATCGATGACCTCGCGGTAGCGCTCCAGCGAGAAGATCAGCGTCACGTTCACACTGATACCGGCGGCCAGCGTCGCGGTGATCGCGGGGATGCCCTCCTGCGTCGCCGGGATCTTGACGAACAGGTTCTCCCGGTCGACGACCCGCCACAGCTCCTTGGCCTCGTCGATCGTCTTCTCGGTGTTGCGGGCCAGCCGCGGGTCCACCTCGATCGAGACCCGGCCGTCGACGCCCTCGGTGTCGTCGTACACCGGCTTCATCACGTCGCAGCCGGCCCGGACGTCGTCGGTCGTGATGATGCGGACCGCCGCCTCGATCGCGGTGTCCTGGGCGGCGAGCGCGTTCACCTGCTCGGCGTAGTCGTCGGCGTCGGACAGCGCCTTGGCGAAGATCGTCGGGTTCGAGGTGACGCCGCTGACGTGCTTGTCCTCGACCAGGCTGAGCAGTCCGCCGGTGTTGAGCCGTTCGCGGTTGAGGTCGTCGAGCCAGATCGAGACGCCGGCGTCGGTGAGTGCCTTCAGTCTGTCGTTCATATCGCTAGCCCTCCGGATGTTCTGTTGTCGATTTGCTCGCGAGATCAGCCGAGTTCGTTGGTGGCAGCGGCACCGGCGTCGGTGGTGGCCGGTTCGTCGGCGGGACCGACCCCGCCGTACGGGCGGCGCGGCACCGAGGGCAGCGCGCCGCCGAGCTCGCGGGCCGACGCGATGCTCTGCTCGGCGGCCTCGACGACGGCCTCGGCGGTGATGCCGAACTCGGTGAACAGCGTCTTGTAGTCGGCCGACGCACCGAAGTGCTCGATCCCGACGTGCCGGCCGGCGTCACCGATGACGTCGCGCCAGCCCATCGACACCGCCGCCTCGACCGAGACCCGGGCCTTGATGCCGCCGGGGAAGACCGAGTCGCGGTACGCGGCGTCCTGCGCGTCGAACCATTCCTTGCACGGCATCGAGACCACCCGGGCCTTGATGTCGCGCTCGGCCAGCAACCGGCGCGCCTCGACGGCCAGCTGGACCTCCGATCCGGTGCCGACGAGGATGACGTCCGGGTGGCCGCCGTCGGCCTCGATCAGGATGTACGCGCCCTTCGCCACCCCTTCGGCGGAGTTGAAGCCGTCGGTGCCGCGCGGGAACGTCGGCACATTCTGCCGAGTCAGCGCCAGCCCGGCCGGGCGGTCGGTGTGGCCCAGGATCGTGCGCCAGGCCACCGCGGTCTCGTTCGCGTCGGCGGGCCGAACCACGTCCAGCCCGGGGATCGCGCGCAGCGCGGCCAGGTGCTCGATCGGCTGGTGCGTCGGACCGTCCTCACCGAGACCGATCGAGTCGTGCGTCCACACGTAGGTGACCGGCAGCTTCATCAGCGCGGCCAGCCGGACCGCCGGGCGCATGTAGTCGCTGAACACCAGGAACGTGCCGCCGTACGGACGAGTGCCGCCGTGCAGCACGATGCCGTTGAGGATCGACCCCATCGCGTGCTCGCGAATGCCGAAGTGGAGGACCCTGCCGTACCAGTCGCCCTGGAACTCCTTGGTCGAGTGCTCCGGCGGGATGAACGACGGCTCGCCCTTCGGGGTCGTGTTGTTCGACTCGGCTAGATCCGCCGAGCCGCCCCACAGCTCGGGCAGCTTCGGCGCGATCGATCCGAGCACCTCGCCGGACGCCTTGCGGGTCGCGATGCCCTTCTCGTCGGCGGGGAACGTCGGCAGCGCGTCGCTCCAGCCGGACGGCAGCTCGCGCTTCGACATCCGGTCGAACAGCTCCTTGCGCTCGCCGGCGCCGGCGGCCCATTCGTCGAACCGCGCGGTCCACTCGGCCTGCAGCTCGTTGCCGCGGGCAATCGTCCTGCGAGTGTGCTCGAGTACGTCGTCGGCGACGTCGAAGAACTTGTCCGGGTCGAAGCCGAGCACCTTCTTGGTCGCCGCCACCTCCTCGGCGCCGAGTGCCGAACCGTGTGCCTTGCCGGTGTTCTGCGCGTTCGGCGCCGGCCAGGCGATGATGGTTCGAAGCTGGATGAAGCTGGGTTTGTCGCTGTGCTGTTTGGCCGCGGCGTAGGCGTCGTACAGGGCCTGGACGTTCTCCTCGTACCCCGTGCCGTCGTTGGTCCAGTCGACCCGCTGCACGTGCCAGCCGTACGCCTCGTAGCGCTTGCCGACGTCCTCGGAGAACGCGATCGCGGTGTCGTCCTCGATCGAGATCCGGTTGTCGTCGTACAGCAACGTGAGGTTGCCGAGTTTCTGGTGGCCGGCGAGCGACGAGGCCTCGCCGGACACGCCCTCCTCGAGGTCGCCGTCGGAGGCGATCGCGAAGATGTCGTGGTCGAACACGCTCTCGCCGCGCGGCGCATCGGGGTCGAACAGGCCGCGCTCGCGGCGGGCCGCCATTGCCATCCCGACCGCGTTGCCGACGCCCTGGCCGAGCGGGCCGGTGGTGCTCTCGACACCCGTGGTGTGCCCGTGTTCCGGGTGGCCCGGTGTCAGGCTGTTCCAGGTACGCAGCGCCTTCAGATCGTCCAGCTTCAGGCCGTACCCGGTCAGGTAGAGCTGGATGTACAGGGTCAGGCTCGAATGGCCGGCCGACAGCACGAACCGGTCGCGGCCGGGCCACTGCGGATCGGCCGGGTTGTGCCGCATGATCCGGTTGAACAGCAGGTACGCCGCAGGCGCCAGGCTCATCGCCGTACCGGGATGGCCGTTGCCGACCTTCTGTACGGCGTCCATCGCGAGTGTCCGTATGGTGTCGACCGTTCGCCGGTCGAGCTCGGTCCATTCCAGCTTTCCGGTGGTCTCGGTCACGCCGCCGGCGCTCCTCTCGATGCCTGCTACTCGGGTCGTGGGCACACCCCCGGAGGTGCCGTCACACGCCTGCAGGCGCCGGAGCGCGTCCACCGTAGGCGAGCCTACTCGCCCCACTGCCTGATGCCGGACGACTGGTCATAGACTGTCGCGGTCAGTGCCGGGGTACCCCGGTTTCCTCCCTGCTAACCCGAGGTGTTCGTGACGGCCGTCGACCCGCGTCCCGCCGTGACGACCGCGCGTACCGCGCCGCGGCCCTCGCTCCGGCACGTGGTCTCGGCGTACGTCGCGCTGACCAAGCCGCGGATCATCGAGCTGCTACTGATCACTACGGTGCCGGTGATGTTCCTGGCGGCCGACGGCGTACCGGCCCTGGGTGTGGTGGTCGCCACATTGGTCGGCGGCATCTTCGCGGCCGGCTCGGCGAACTGCATCAACTGCGTACTCGACCGCGACATCGACGAGCAGATGCGCCGGACCCGGCGGCGGCCGTTGCCCCGCCACGCGGTGAGCCCGACTTCGGCCACGGTGTTCGGCGTCGTGCTCGGAGTGCTCGCGACGCTCTGGCTCGGGCTGCTGGTCAACTGGCTGTCGGCCGCGCTGGCGCTGGTGGCGAACCTGTTCTACGTCTTCGGCTACACGATGCTGCTCAAGCGCCGTACGGTGCAGAACATCGTCTGGGGCGGCATCGCCGGCTGTTTCCCGACCGTCATCGGCTGGACCGCCGTGACCGGCAAGCTGGCCTGGACGCCCTTCGTCCTGTTCGCGGTGGTGTTCTTCTGGACGCCGCCGCACACCTGGACGCTGGCGATGCGCTACCGCGAGGACTACGCGGCGGTCGACGTACCGATGCTGCCGGTGGTGGCGACCGCGGAGCAGACGGCCCGCCAGATCCTCGGCTACTCGATCGTCATGGTGCTGGTCTCGCTGGCGCTGTGGCCGGTCGCCGGCACCGGCTGGCTGTACCCGCTGACCGCCCTGGCGCTCGGCACCGTCTTCATCCGCGAGGCAGGCTGGCTACTGTTCCGCGCCAAGACCGGAGCCGACGGAGCGGCGCTGCGCCCGATGCGCCTGTTCCACTACAGCAACATCTACCTGGCCCTCCTCTTCGTAGCCGCCGCCGTAGACCCCCTCCTCCACTGAACACCCTGTTGCAGCGCTGACCCTGTACAAGCCACGGCGCCGTTGCACAAGCCACGGTGACGCTACACAGGCCACGGTGCCGTTGCAGAAGCCACCGTGCCGATGCACAAGCCACGGTGGCGTTGCACAAGCCACGGTGGCGTTGCACAAGCCACGGTGGCGTTGCACAAGCCACGGTGGCGTTGCACAAGCCCGGCCGTGTGCAACAGCACCCGGAGTTGTGCACCATCACCAGGACTTGTACGCCGTCGCCCAGACTTGTGCACCATCACCAGGACTTGTACGCCGTCGCCCAGACTTGTGCAGGCTCACCCGCACTTGTGCACAGGTGCGTGAGGCTTGTCCGGGTCCCGCACAAGTCCCGGTGATCATGCGCTGGGCACGGTGACCCCGCGCAGGGCACGCTGACGCTGCACAAGCCAGCGCGACGTTGGACAGGGCCGGCCTTGTGGGTGGTCAGCGCGACTTGTGCACAGGCGCTGGAGTTTGTCTGGGGTCGGGCGGGATTTGCGACACCTTTCCGAGCATGAATCGAAAGCTGACTTTACTGGCGGCGCGCCGGGGTGGGTGGTTCAACCGAGGTGACGCTCGTGCTTGCGGATACACCGAGAGTGAGATCCGCGAGCGGTTGCGGGTCGGGCGTTGGCGGCGACTGTGCCGGGACGGGTACGTCGAGGTCGCCGCGGAGCCGGTGGCGGAGACGCCGTGGGAACGAGCGGCCCGGGTGCATCGCCTGACCGCCGCGGCGGTGCTGCATCGGATGGGTGGGAACGCGGTCGTCAGTCACCAGTCCGCGCTGGTGTTGCACGGGTTGCCGGCCTGGGGTCTCGCACTGGACCGGGTACACGTCACCAAGTCCACGGGCCGCTGGCGTTCGAGTGCGGAGTTGGTGGTACACCGAGCGCGGATCGAGCCCGCTCATGTCGTCAGGGCGGGTGAGATCCGCGTGATGTCAGCCGCACGTGCTGCCGTCGAGGCGGCGTGCGACTCGTCGTACGAGGCGGCGGTGGTGCTCTTCGACCGGGTCCTTCACCAGGGTGCGGTGTCGCGGGCCGATCTCGACACTGTGGTGCACCAGCTCCGTCACCGCGCGGGCTCGGCGCGAGCGCGTAACGCGTTGGCTTTCGCCGACGGCCGGAGCGAGTCGGTCGGTGAGTCGCGGCTGCGCGTGCTGATGGCCGATTACGGCCTGCCGGTTCCCGATCTACAGGTCGAGTTGTTCGATCCGCAGGAACGCGGTTTCGTCGGGCGAGTCGATTTCCTCTTCCGCGCACAGGGCGTGGTGGTCGAGTTTGACGGCGAGTCCAAGTACGCGAACAGCGGCGACCTCGTCGCGGAGAAGCGCCGCGAGGATCGGATTCGCCGGATGGGGTACGCCGTGATCCGGCTTGCCTGGGCCGACCTCGACCGCCCCGTCCGAACCGCTCGCCTGATCGGCGACGCACTGACGCGCGCGGCCGCCTGACCATACGCCGATGCCTTGCACAACGTCCGACGATCTGCCGACCCCACAGCGGTATTGGCGCGTCGCACATGACGACGTGGCGTTGCACTGGTGGCTGTGGCGCGCGGGACCGAGTTGGCTGCACAAGGAGGCATCGCCTTGCACAAGTAGGCGTCGCGTTCCACAGCGCCGGCCTTGTGCGACGGCGCCGTGGCCTGTGCAGGAAACGCCGGGACTTGTGCACGGACACCGGACTTGTGCACGGACACGGGGACTTGTGCCGGGGAACAGGCTGTTGTGGCGTTGAACCCCGGACATCATGTTCAGCGCTACAACAGGCTGTTGAACGCCGTGCGACGACGGCGGTGCGGAGGGTGGCCCACGTTGCCGGGTGTGCGGGAGAAAGCACGCAGGGCAGGGGTTCTCGGCACGGGTGGTGTGGGGGTGCTGACTGGCAGTTTCGCGTGCCAATAAATGTTGACCGGTTAAGGAGGTCGATGGTCGCATGGGTGGACGGGGTACCTGTATTGCCGCCAGGGGAGGCGCCGTACGCGGCTGGCATGGCGGGCGCGAGCCCAGGGGACGGGGTTCGACCAACTGAAGGGGGATGGTTCTATGCGCGGACTTCTGCGCAGCAGGAAAGCTTTGGCGGTACTCACAACCGCGGTCGCGGGTACCGCGATCGTGGTGGCCGGGATGCCGGCGACGGCGGCCGGCGCCAGCGGTCACAGCAGCGGGGGCGGCACGGGCCTGCGGCCGGTCGTGACCGGCGTCGACGGCCCGCGTGGCGTGTCGCTGTCACCGGACGGCAAGCGGGTCATCTACAGCGCGTCCGACGGCGGGATCTACTCGGCCCGCGTCGACGGCGTGAACAAGGGCATCACGAAGCTCGGCGAGATCGGACCGGGCTTCGGCAACGCGATCGACACCAACGTGTGGGGCACGACCTACGTGCTCACCGGTGGTGGCGGTCCCGAGGGTGGTCCGCCGCCACCCGGTTCGGCGACGCTGTTCCGGCTCCGGCCGGGGAAGAGCCCGGTCGTCGTCGCGGACATCGGGGCGTACCAGGCGCACGACCCGGATCCGTACAACCAGGAGGGCGCGCCCACCGAGTCCAACCCGTTCGGCGTCGCGGCGCTGCGGGACGGCACGGTGCTCGTGTCCGATGCCGCCGGCAACGACCTGCTGCGGGTGTGGCCGAACGGGCAGATCAAGACCGTCGCCCGGCTGAAGCCGCGGCTGGTCGAGGTGCCGGACGGGCTGCCGCCGACCGACCCGGAGGGCAACCCGTTGCCGCCGGCCGGTACGCCGATCCTGGCCGAGGCGGTCGCGACATCGGTCACCGTCGGGTCCGACGGGTACTGGTATGTCGGCGAGCTGCGCGGCTTCCCGGCGACGCCGGGCACCTCGCAGGTATGGCGGATCAAGCCGGGTACGACGAACGCGACCTGTGACCCCGGCACTCCGTACCGGGGCAAGTGCCAGCGGTACGCCGACGGGTTCACCTCGATCGTCGACCTGGGTGCCGGTCCGAAGTGGGACCGGAGCATCTACGTCGTCGAGCTGTCCAAGGCGAGCTGGCTGCAGGTCGAGCTCGGCGGCTCGGGCGTCGGCGCGCTGATCAAGGTCTCGTCGAAGCGGTCGCACGGTCACACGTACGGCGGCAAGCGCACTGAACTGGCGCCGGACAAGCTGATCACGCCCGGTGGGGTCCAGGTCAGCAAGTGGGGACAGGTCTACGTCTCGTCGCCGGTCTTCGGGCCGGGTGGCGTGGACAAGGTCGTACGAGTCCCCTGATAGCGCAAGAACTGCTGCCCGCGGCCAAGCCGGTCGCGGGCAGCGGCGTGTTACGGGGCCGGGGTGCCGCGTTCGCCGTAGACAGCGGTCACCAGCGCGATCAGCAGCGCGGCCATGAGCATGTGGATCGCGACGAGCACGATCGGCAACCCGGTGAAGTACTGGACGAAGCCGACCGCGCCCTGGACGAGCTGGGCGGCCAACAGCCAGGTCGCGAGCTGCCGCAGCGTCCGCGAGGTAGCGGTGATCCGGGTCGCGATCACCAGCGAGATCGAGACGCCGAGCAGGCCGAACACGAAATCGGCGTGCAGCTGGGCGACGATCTCCGGGTCGAACCCGGTCCGGCCGGCGGTCTGGTCGCCGCTGTGCGGGCCGCTGCCGGTCACCACGGTGCCGAGCGCAACGACCGACCAGACCGCGACCACGCACGCCGTCGCGAGCGCGCGGACCACCGGCGGTGTATGCGGGTACGGGCTGGTCCGCGACCGCCTGACCATCGCCATGGTCAAGGTGATGATGCCCATCGAGATCAGGAAGTGCGCCGAGACGGCCCACGGGTCCAGCCCGGTCAGCACGGTCAGGCCCCCGACCACCGCCTGCAGCGGGATCCCGAGCGCCGCCGCGGTCGCCAGCCGGCGCAGGTCGTGGCGCACCGGCCGGTACCGCATCACGACCACCCAGGTGCCGATCGCGATCACCGCGAGGACGAACGTCAGCAACCGGTTGCCGAACTCGATCGCGCCGTGGATCCCGAGCGCGCTGTGCGGGACGTACGACTGGTCGGTGCAGGTCGGCCAGGTCGGGCAGCCCAGCCCCGAGTCGGTCAGCCGGACCAGCCCGCCGGTGACGACGATCGCGATGTTGGCGATCACGGACGCCCAGCCCCAGTGCCGGACGGTGTCGAGGGTCGGCTCGGGTACGTAGCGCCACAAGCCCTTGACCGGCTCTCTGGCGTCCACAGCGGTGTCCGACATCACCGGCACAGCCTAGGGCCGCGCTACTCCGCGCTCGTGCATCGGGAGGTCAGTCCCACTTGAAGGTCCGAGCGGTGAGGTAACCGAACACGAGGGCCCACAGCGCGAGCGAGATCACACCCGCCCACGGCATCGTGCCGTCCACGGTCGCTTTGGTCATCGAGCTCGACAGCGCCGCGCTCGGAATCAGTTGTACGAACCGCTGGGCGCTCTCCGGGTATTCGCTCACCGGCGTCATCACCGCACCGCCGACGATGAGGATGAGGTACAGCAGGTTCGCCGCTGCCAGCGTCGCCTCGGCGCGGAGCGTGCCGGCCATCAACAGACCGAGTCCGGCGAACGCCGCCGTGCCGGTGATCACCGTCGCGATCACGCCGAGCACCGCCGTCGCGCCACCGTGCGGGTGCCAGCCGAGCGCCACAGCCGTACCGCAGAGCACGGCGAACTGGAGCGCCTCGACGGCGAGGACCGCGCCGATCTTGCCGGCCAGCAGCCCGGCCCGCGACAGCGGTGACGCACCCAGCCGCTTGATCACGCCGTAACGGCGCTCGAAGCCGGTGGCGATCGCGAGTGACGTGAACGCCGTGGACAGCACCGCCAGCGCCAGGATCCGCGGCGTCACGGCGTCGATCCGCCGGACCGGGATCACCGAGTCGCCGAGCGGCAGCCGGTCGCCGAGCCTCGTACCGCCGAGCAGGAGCAGCAGGCCGAGCGGTATGACCAGGGCGAGCAGCAGTTGCTCGCCGTTGCGGAGCAGCAGCTTGAGCTCCATCCGCGAGTGCGCCAGCACCTTCGACGGCCATGGCGCCGAGCCAGGTTGCGGGGTGAAGACCGCGGTTGTCATCTCTTCTCCCGCGGACTGGGCGAGGTGATCCGCAGGAACACCTCCTCGAGCGTGTCGGTGCCGTCCTTGGTCAGCTCGGCCGGCGACCCGGACGCGATCAGCTTGCCGGCCGAGACCACGTGAACCATGTCGGACAGTTGCTCGGCCTCGTCCATCGCGTGCGTGGTCAGCACCACCGTGACGCCGTCGGCGCGCAGGTCGCGGACCACCTGCCAGATCTCGCGGCGGCCATGCGGATCGAGTCCGGTGGTCGGCTCGTCGAGGAAGGCGACCTCCGGGCGGCCGATGATCGCCAGCGCGAACGACAGCCGTTGCTTCTGGCCACCGCTGAGCCGGCGGTACGGCGTCCGGCCGCAGCCGCCCAGGTCGAGCCGGTCGACCAACAGGCCGACGTCGACCGGATGGGCGTGCAGCCGGGCGGCGTACCGGAGCATCTCGACGGCGTGTACGCCGGACCAGGCGCCGCCCTCCTGCAACATCACGCCGATCCGCGGCATCAGCTTGTCGTGGTCGGCCCGCGGATCGAGCCCGAGCACCCGTACCTTCCCGGACTCGGGTTTGCGGAAGCCCTCGCAGGTCTCGATCGTGGTTGTCTTGCCCGCGCCGTTCGGGCCCAGCACAGCGGTCACCGTCGCCTCTTTCACGGTCAGGCTGAGCCGGTCGACGGCGAGCTTGGCGCCGTACCGGACGACGAGCTCGTCGATCTCAACCGCAGGCACGGACGAAGTCTAGAAGTCGCCACCATGTGACCCTGATCACGCCCCGCGGGAGGTTAGGGTCCCCTTGTTTGAGAGCGCCGTGGAATTACGCGACACTGGTGTTGTGAAAACTCGCGAGACGGGATCCACGGTGCCCGCGGGCGCCGCCGTCTCACCTGCCGTCTCACAGGCTGGGGGGACGACCCCCCACGCTTCGCAATCCGAGGCGACCAGAGACCGAGTCGCGAGGTCCATCCTGGACAACGGCCCGAGCACCGCGGCGACCCTGGCCGAGCGGCTCGACCTGACCCCGGCGGCGGTCCGCAGGCATTTGGACCACCTGCTGGCCGACGGTCTGGTCGAGTCCCGCGAGGAGCGGGTCTACGGTCCGCGCGGGCGCGGCCGGCCGGCCAAGGTCTTCTCCCTGACCGACAGCGGCCGGCATGTGTTCTACCAGGCCTACGACGACCTGGCGGTGACCGCGCTGCGGTTCATCGCCGAGTCCGGCGGCAAGCAGGCGGTATCCGACTTCGCCCGCGGCCGGGTAGCCGACCTGGAGGAGCGCTACCGTGCACTCGTCGATGCGGCCCCGGCCGGCAAGCAGGCCGAGGTGCTCGCGCAGGCGCTCACCGCCGAGGGCTATGCGGCGTCCACGCTGGCGGCGGCAGCCGGCGAGCAGTTGTGCCAGCACCACTGCCCGGTGGCACACGCCGCCGCGCAGTTCCCGCAGTTGTGCGAGGCCGAGACCGAGGTGTTCGCTCGGCTGCTCGGCAAGCACGTCCAGCGGCTCGCCACCATCGCCCACGGCGACGGTGTCTGTACGACACATATCCCCAACACGTCCCCTGTGAGGCTGTCCACAAAGGAAGGGCAACGATGACGCAGATCGCTCACCCCGAGCTCGAAGGCCTCGGCACCTACCAGTACGGCTGGGCCGACTCCGACGTGGCCGGCGCGGCCGCGCAGCGCGGGTTGAACGAGGCCGTGGTCCGCAACATCTCCCAGCTCAAGGGCGAGCCCGAGTGGATGCTCGAGCGCCGGCTCAAGGGGCTGAAGCTGTTCGATCGCAAGCCGATGCCGTCGTGGGGCGCAGACCTCAGCGACATCGACTTCGACAACATCAAGTACTTCGTCCGCTCGACCGAGAAGCAGGCGGCGAGCTGGGACGAGCTGCCCGATGACATCAAGAACACCTACGACAAGCTGGGCATCCCGGAGGCGGAGAAGCAGCGGCTGATCGCGGGCGTGGCGGCGCAGTACGAGTCCGAGGTCGTCTACCACAAGATCCGCGAGGACCTCGAGGAGCAGGGCGTGCTCTTCCTCGACACCGACACTGGTCTCAAGGAACACCCGGAGATCTTCAAGGAGTACTTCGGCTCGGTGATCCCGGTCGGCGACAACAAGTTCGCCGCGCTGAACACCTCGGTCTGGTCCGGCGGCTCGTTCATCTACGTGCCGAAGGGCGTGCACGTCGAGATCCCGCTGCAGGCCTACTTCCGGATCAACACCGAGAACATGGGCCAGTTCGAGCGGACGCTGATCATCGTCGACGAGGACGCGTACGTGCACTACGTCGAGGGCTGCACCGCGCCGATCTACAAGTCGGACTCGCTGCACTCCGCGGTGGTCGAGATCGTGGTGAAGAAGGGTGCGCGTTGCCGCTACACCACGATCCAGAACTGGTCGAACAACGTGTACAACCTGGTCACCAAGCGGGCCACCTGCGAGGCCGGCGCGACCATGGAGTGGATCGACGGCAACATCGGCTCCAAGGTGACGATGAAGTACCCGGCGGTCTACCTGATGGGCGAGCACGCCAAGGGCGAGACGCTGTCGGTCGCGTTCGCCGGCGAGGGCCAGCATCAGGACGCGGGCGCGAAGATGGTGCACAACGCGCCGTACACGTCGAGCTCGATCGTGTCCAAGTCGGTCGCGCGCGGCGGTGGCCGCACCTCGTACCGGGGCCTGGTCCAGGTCGCCGACGGCAGCCACCACAGCAAGTCGACCGTGCGCTGCGACGCGCTGCTGATCGACACGATCAGCCGCTCCGACACCTACCCGTACGTCGACGTGCGCGAGGACGACGTCGCGATGGGCCACGAGGCGACCGTGTCCAAGGTGGGCGACGACCAGCTGTTCTACCTGATGAGCCGCGGCCTGACCGAGGAAGAGGCGATGGCGATGATCGTGCGCGGCTTCATCGAGCCGATCGCGCGCGAGCTGCCGATGGAGTACGCCCTGGAGCTGAACCGGCTGATCGAGCTGCAGATGGAAGGAGCGGTCGGCTGATGGCGGACCAGGACACTCTGGTTGCCGCCGGCAACAGACCGCACAGCCACGGGGCCGTTCCGATCCAGACCCGGTCGGAGCGGCCGGCCTCCTACGAGGTCGGCGACTTCGCGGTGCCGAACGGCCGCGAGGAGGAGTGGCGGTTCTCGCCGGTCAAGAAGCTCAAGGCGCTGTTCGCCGACGAGCCCGGCGACCAGGCGCGGATCGACGTGCGCGCGCCCGAGGGCGTAACCGTCGAGACCGTCGCCGCGGACACCGTCAAGGTCGGCAAGCCGCAGGACCGGATCGCCGCGGTGGCGTGGCAGCACGCCGAGAAGGCGGTGGCGGTACGGATCCCGGCGGAGGCCGACCTGGCCGAGCCGGTGCACGTGACGGTCGCAGGCCCGGGCTTCGGCCACCTGATCCTGGACGCCGGCCGGTTCAGCCGCGCCGTCGTGGTGATCGACCACACCGGCGCCGGTGAGGCGGCGGGCAACACCGAGGTCGTCGTCGGCGACGGCGCCGACCTCCGAGTGGTCACGATCCAGTCCGGTGACGAGGCCTCGACGTACGTCGGCCAGCACGACGCGCTGGTCGGCCGGGACGCCAAGCTCAACCACGTCGCGGTCACCCTCGGCGGTGCTCTCGTGCGACTGTCGGTCAACGTCCGGTACGCCGGAACCGGCGGTGACGCGAACCTGCTCGGCGTGTACTTCGCCGAGTCCGGCCAGCACCACGAGCACCGGCTGTTCGTCGACCACGCCGTGTCGAACTGCCGCAGCCGCGTGCAGTACAAGAGCGCGTTGCAGAGCGTGCCCGACGGGCCCGAGGCGCACGCGGTCTGGATCGGCGACGTGCTG
>JBKPSJ010000014.1:0-8352 GCA_046765875.1 Actinomycetota bacterium | reverse complement strand
ACGCCGAGGTCACCGCCCTGGACACCAAGGCACACACGCTCGCGCTCGCCGACGGCACGCCGGTGTCGTACGACAAGCTCCTGCTCGCCACCGGCAGTCGGGTCCGCACCCTCGACATACCCGGCAAGGACCTGGCCGGCGTGCACTACCTGCGTACGGTCGACGAGTCGCGCGAGCTCAACGCCGCGTTCAAGTCCCAGCCACGGGTGGTCGTGGTGGGCGCCGGCTGGATCGGGCTGGAGGCCGCCGCGGCGGCCCGCGAGCACGGCTGCGAGGTGACCGTGGTCGAGCCGCAGCCGACCGCGCTCGCGACCGTGCTCGGCGAGCAGGTCGGCGGGATCTTCGCCGGCCTGCACACCGCCCACGGAGTGACCTTCCGATTCGGCACCGGGGTGAGCGGGTTCGTCGGCGAGGGCTCGATCAGCGCGGTCAAGCTCGAGGGCGGCGAATCGTTGCCGGCCGACCTGGTGCTCGTCGGCGTCGGCGTGCTGCCGAACACCGAACTGGCCCAGAGCGCCGGTCTCGCGGTGGCCGCGCCATCCGAGGGCGGCGGAATCCTGGTCGACAGCAGCCTGCGTACGTCCGACCCGGACGTGTACGCCGCCGGCGACATCGCCCGCTGGGAGCACCCGCTGCTCGGTTACCGGGTCCGGGTCGAGCACTGGGCGAACGCGCGCGAGTCCGGCATCGTCGCGGCGAAGGCGATGCTCGGCGAGGACGTGGCGTACGAGGTGATCCCGTACTTCTTCACCGACCAGTACGACGCGGGTATGGAGTATGCGGGCGACATACCACGCGGGACCTCGTACGACGTCGTGCTCCGTGGCGATCCGTCGTCGGGGGAGTACATGGCGTTCTGGCTCGACAGCGACGACCGGATGCTGGCCGGTATGCACGTGAACATGTGGGACACCATCGACGCGGTCCAGGACCTGATCCGCTCCAGGGCGCCGCTCGACCGCGCCAAGCTCGCCGATCCCAAGGTCGATCTCGCCGACACCCGCGCCTGACCTAGACTCGCCGCGTGGCAGGCCGGATCCGGGAAGAGGACATCGCGCTGGTCCGGGAGCGCGCCCGGATCGACGACGTGGTCGGCTCCTACGTCACTCTGCGCAACGCCGGCGGCGGTTCGCTCAAGGGCCTGTGCCCGTTCCACGACGAGAAGACCCCGTCGTTCAACGTCACCCCCGCCCGAGGATTCTTTTTCTGCTTCGGCTGCTCCGAAGGCGGCGACGTCATCGACTTCATCCAGAAGATCGACCAGATCTCGTTCACCGAGGCGGTCGAGACGCTGGCGGCGAGGGTCGGGGTCCAGCTTCGCTATGAGGACGGCGGGCCGGCGGCAAAGCGGGAGCCGAACCAGCGGCCGCGGCTGGTTGCCGCCCACAAGCTGGTGGCCGAGTTCTACGCTGAGCAGTTGTTCTCGTCGAACCAGGCGATGATCGGCCGACGGTTCCTCGACGAGCGCGGCTTCGACCGGGAGGCCGCCGCCGGGTTCGGGGTCGGGTTCGCACCGCGAGACGGCGAGTCCGCGCTCACGTTGCTGCGCGGCCGCGGGTTCAGCAACGACGAGATCCTCGCATCGGGGATCTGCGCGCAGAACCAGCGCGGCCTGTACGACCGGTTCCGCGGCCGGCTGATCTGGCCTATCCGCGACGCCTCCGCCGAGACGATCGGGTTCGGCGCCCGGCGACTGTTCGACGACGACCGGATCGAGGCGAAGTACCTCAACACTCCCGAGACGCCGATCTACAAGAAGTCCAAGGTTCTGTACGGGGTCGACATGGCCCGGCGCGAGATCGCAAAGTCGCAGCAGGCCGTCGTGGTCGAGGGGTACACCGACGTGATGGCCTGCCACCTGGCCGGCGTCGGTACGGCGGTCGCCACCTGCGGTACGTCGTTCGGTGAGGAACACGCCCGGGTGCTGCGGCAGTTGCTGCTCGACCACGACCAGTTCCGCGGCCGGGTGATCTTCACCTTCGACGGCGACGCGGCCGGCCAGCGGGCCGCTGTGAAGGCGTTCAATCTGGACCACGCGTTCGCAGCCCAGACGTACGTCGCGGTCGAGCCGGACGGGCTCGACCCGTGCGACCTGCGGCTGGCCAAGGGCGACGAGGCGGTCCGCGAGCTGATCGGCCGGCAGGTCCCGCTGTACCGGTTCGTGCTCAACAACGTGCTGTCGCAGTACGACCTGGACCGCGCCGACGGCCGGGTGGACGCGCTCCGCGAGGCCGCGCCGCTCGTGGTCAGCGTGCGCGACAAGGCCAAGGTGGACGGGTTCGTCCGCGAACTGGCCGGACGGCTGGGCATGGAGGTCGAGCAGGTCCGCGCCGAGGTGTTCCGGGCCGCGAGCCGGCCGGCGTCACGTGGCAGTGCCGCGGCCGAGGTGGTGGCCGAGCAGCAGCCGCGGAAACCCGAGATCCCCTCGCCCCGCGACCAGCGGTTCGCGGTCGAGTGGGAGGCGCTCAAGCTGACCCTGCAGTACCCGCAGCTGGTCCGCGCGGCCTTCGACGAGCTGGACGACGGTGACTTCACCCATCCGTGGCTGGCCGCGGTCCGGCAGGCGATGGCCAAGGCGGGTGGGCCGGCGAACGCCAAGCCCGGCGAGACCTGGGTGATCGCTGTTCGCGAGGCGGTGCCGCCGGAGCACCTGCAGGCGGTGTCGGTCGTCGGTGCGCTCGCTGTCGAGCCGGTGCACCTGGACCGCGAACCGGACGAGCGGTTCGCCGCAGCGCACCTGGCCCGGCTGCAGGAGCTGACCTGCCTGCGCCGGATCGCGGCGCTCAAGTCCAAGCTCCAGCGGACCAACCCGGTGGAGCAGATGGAGGACTACAACCGCATGTTCGGCGAGCTGATCGCGCTCGAGCGCTATCGCACCGAACTGCGCGAACGGGCCATCGGCGGCGCCCTCTAAGACCCGCCGTCCCGGCCCACGGTCTGCCGAGGGCCATAGTTGCTGCTGGCAACGATCTGCAGGTCCCATCGACTCGGGACTCCCGGCCGGTCCACTGATGACCTTCGTACGACGCGAAAACGCACCCCGCGGCTCAACACTTGAAATTGAAATCAGGTCCACCAACCAGGGGCCGAAACTAGACATAGTCGCCACGAGCGGCTGGAAGGGAACCACCCATGCGCCGCAAGACCTTCGACGTACTCGCTGCGTCAGCCGGCCTGCTGCTCGCCGTCGTCCTGCTGGCCGCCGGCGGTTTGCTCACCTGGGCACACTCGTTCATCGACAACCAGGTGCACGACCAGCTCGTCGCTCAAAAGATCTTCTTCCCCAAGGCGGGTTCGGACTCGATCAACGACCCGGCCGTCAAGCCCTACCTGGAGAAGTACGCAGGTCAGCAGGTGGTCAACGGCCAGCAGGCCGAAGCCTTCGCGAACCACTACATCGCCGTGCACCTGAAGGAGTCCGGTGGCGGCCTGACCTACGCTGAACTGTCCACCAAGTCCCGGGCGAACCCGAACGACCAGAAGCTCGCCGACCAGGTGCAGACCTCCTTCCGCGGTGAGACCCTGCGTGGCCTGCTGCTGAACGCCTACGCCTTCTGGAAGATGGGCCAGATCGCGATGTACGCGGCGATCGCCTCCTTCATCGCAGCCGCAGCCATGATCGCTCTGTCGCTCCTCGGCTTCGCGCACGCTCGCCGGACCGCCGCTGAGCGTGAGGTGCTGCCGACGTTCGGCGGCGCGGAGCCCACGCCACACGGCGCTGTCTGACCGAACCCCGCATCGGCGGGCCGCAGTGATCACCACCTGCGGCCCGCCGCTTCAGTCCAAACGCCGGGCATCTCAAAGGCGCCGGCCATCTCAAAGGCGCCGGCCATCTCAAGGCGCCGGTCATCTGAAAGGCGCCGGTCATCTCAAGGCGCCGTGTCCACTTCGACGCCGAGGGTCTCGGCCAGGGCGACGGCACCCGCGAGGTCGAGCTTCGTACGGTCCAGCCGTGCCGTGGTGAGCTGGACGGCAGCCAGTTGTGCACCGCGCAGATCGGCGTCCCGCAGGTCGGTGCCTCGTACGGTCGCATTCGACAGATCGCAACCGCGCAGGACGGCGCCTTCCAGCAAAGCCTCGGACAGATCCGCGTCGACCAGCCGGACGTTCGAGAGGTCGAGCCCCTGCAGTTCGGCGCCGCGCAGGGTGATCCCGGTCCAGTTGCCGCCGGTGACCGTGAGCGGCTGGAGTACGCACTCGATCAGCACGGTTCCCGTTAGCTTGCACCCGTCCAGCGTCGCGTCGAAGAACGACGTACGACGGATGTAGCAACTGACGAACGCCGAGTTGATATGCACCGAGGCGTTGAACCGGCAGTTCGAGAACGAACAGTCCTCGAACAACGCGCCACGGCTGCGGGTCTCGGTCAGATCGATATCGGTGAAACTGCAGCGCAGGTAGGGGGTCGAGCCGAGATCGTCGCCGTACCAGTCCTCGTCCCGGAACGTCTTGCCCTCGATCACCTCGTCGGCCATGTTGTCCGATCCTGCCAGGATGCAGGTATGACGAATCTTGCCGGGGTATTCGGACATCCAGGTGTGGCGGCGTCGTACCGGCACCGGCCGCCGTACCCGGCTGAGGTGTTCGATCAGCTCGAGCGGTTGATCGTGGATAAGCCGCGAACGGTGCTCGATCTCGGTGCGGGGGAGGGCGCATTGGCCCGTCGGCTCGCGCCGCGGGTGGATCGGGTCGACGCGGTCGACATCTCCGAGGCGATGATCGCGGCCGGGAAGGAGCGGCCCGGCGGCCGGCACGAGAACCTGCGCTGGATCCTCGGCGCCGCGGAATCCGCCGATCTCGACGGTCCGTACGCGTTGGTGACCGCGGGCGCAAGCCTGCACTGGATGGACTTGGACGTGACCCTCGGACGGACCGCCGAGGTGATGACCCCGGACGCACAATTCGCCGTCGTCGAGCACGGTCCGCGTGACCAGCCGTGGGAGGACGAGCTGATCTCCTCCGTCATCCGGCCGCACTCGCGCAACCCGGACTTCGACACGAAGTTCTCCATCATCGATGCGCTGACCGAGAGTGGTCTGTACGCCATCACCGGTCGCGCCGAGATCGGCCCAATGCCGTTCGAGCAGTCCGCTGACGACTACATCGAGCATCTCCACTCGACCTCGAGCCTGGCGCGCGAGCACATGTCGGATGCCGAGATCGAGGAGTTCGGCAACGCCATTCGCCGCGTCGTCGCGCCGTACGACAACGACGGCATGCTGGAGCTCGCAGTCGTCGCTGAGCTCACTTGGGGACGGCCGGTTCGCACCGCCGCGGTGTGAACACCAGCGGCTGTCCGTCGCGCGATACCGATCGCGTGGTCGGCATGCACGGCGCGATGTTACCGGCGCCGTACGCTGGTCGCCGTGCCTGCCGACTCCCCCTTACCGGTGGACGGCCGGGTCGCGGTGGTGACCGGCGGCAACCGCGGCATCGGTCTGGAGGTTTGCCGCCAGCTCGCCGCCATCGGCTACACCGTCGTACTCACCGCGCGCGATCTGTCCAAGGCCCGCGCGGCAGCTCAGGCTCAGGTCCTCGCCTGTGAGCTGGATGTCGCGGACGAGGAGAGTGTACGAGCGGCCGCCGACTGGGTACGAGCCGAGCTCGGCCGGTGCGACGTACTGGTCAACAACGCGGCGATCAACTACGACCCGGGCGCGCGGGCGGTCAGCGCCGACCTGGGCATCGTCATTGAGGCGGTGGAAACGAACCTGCTCGGCGCCTGGCGGACCGTGCAGGCGTTCCTGCCACTGCTTCGGGAGTCACGCCACGGGCGGATCGTGAACGTGTCCAGCGAGGGTGGCTCGCTGGCGAGTATGGGCGCGGGCGCACCCGCGTACTCGGTGAGTAAAGCGGCGCTGAACGCGCTGACCCGGATCCTCGCCGCCGAACTCCGATCGGCCCACATCCTCGTGAACGCGATCTGCCCGGGCTGGACCGCGACCGACATGGGCGGGCACGCGGGCCGGCCGGTCCAGGACGGCGCAGCCTCGGTGGTGTGGGCGGTGACCCTGCCCGACGACGGCCCGACCGGCGGCTTCTTCCGCGACGGCAGACCGCTGCGCTGGTGACCACGGCCCTGGCCTGTCGCCGCCGGCTAGTACGGTCACGGGCATGCGCTTCTCCACGCTGACCGAGCTCGAGTGCCCGCGCTGTCACCGCCGCCACGACGCGGACCGGGTGAGCGGCGTCTGCGACTGCGGTTCGCCGTTACTGGTCCGGTACGACCTCGACGAGGTCCGCGCCGGGCTGACCAAGGACGAGGTCGCGGCTCGGGAGCCGACGCTGTGGCGGTACCACGAACTGCTGCCGGTACGGTCGCCTGAGTACGTCGTCAGCCTCGGCGAGGGTATGACTCCGCTGTTTCCGGTGCCGGGGATCGGCGCTGAGCTCGGCGTGGACCGGCTGCTGATGAAGGACGAGGGGCTGATCCCGACCGGGTCGTTCAAGGCGCGCGGTGCCGCGGTCGGCGTATCGCGGGCGCACGAGCTCGGCGTCAAGAAGATCGCCATGCCGACCAACGGCAACGCCGGCTCCGCATGGGCGACGTACGCGGCCCGGGCCGGGATGGAGAGCCTGATTGCGATGCCGCTGGGCGCGCCGGAGATCTGCCGTCGCGAGTGCCGGGTGGTCGGTGCCGAGCTGCACCTGGTCAACGGGCACATCGGCGATGCCGGCGCGTTCGTACGGCAACTGCTTGCCGAGCGCGACGGCTACCAGGAGGTGTCGACGCTGCGCGAGCCGTACCGGATCGAGGGCAAGAAGACGATGGGCCTGGAGATCGCGGAGCAACTCGGCTGGCGGGTGCCCGACGTGATCCTGTACCCGACCGGCGGCGGTGTTGGGCTGATCGGCATCTGGAAGGCGCTCGCCGAGCTCGCCGAGATCGGCTGGATCGGCCCGGACCGAATGCCGCGCCTGGTTGCGGTACAGGCCGAGGGATGCGCGCCGATCGTTCGTGCGTACGACACCCGCGCTACCGAGAGCGAGCCCTGGCAGGACGCGCGGACCGTTGCCTTCGGCATCACCGTGCCGAAGGCGCTCGGGGACTTCCTCATCCTGCAGGCCGTGTACGAGACCGAGGGCTGCGCGATCGCGATCCCCGACGACGAGATCCTGCGGACCCAGCACCGGGTCGCCGAACTGGAAGGCGTGTTCATCTGCCCAGAGGGCGCGGCCTGCTTTGCCGCCGTAGGCCGGCTTCGTGCCTCCGGCTGGATACGCGCCGGCGAGGAGGTCGTGGTGCTCAACACCGGCACCGGGTTGAAGTACCCCGAGACCGTCACGCTCTGAGCATTGCCGTGGACACCAGCGTCGAGGTGATCGCGGCGTTCGACGGGTGGCTGGAGGAGCAACTCAGCGCTGCCCGCGTCGCGCGGTTGCGCCAGGACCTGCACCTGATCCTCGAGGCGAGATCCCTGACTCACACGATCGTCGCTCGCGACGTTGAACTGGTATGACTGGACGATTCACCGAACGGGTCGCCGCGGCGGACTGGGCCGCGGTGGCCGCCGAACTCGACTCGACCGGCTGTGCATTGATCGGTGAGTTGCTGACGCCAGCGGAGTGCGGCGCGGTTGCCGCGCTCTACGACGACGTCGAGCGATTTCGCGCGACGATCAACATGGAACGGCACCGGTTCGGACGCGGTGAGTACCGGTACTTCGCCGCCCCGTTCCCGGAGCCGGTCTCCCGGTTACGTCGGGCGCTCTACCCGCGGCTGCTGCCGATCGCGCGGGACTGGTACGACCGGCTGGGGCGGGGTGCGGAGTGGCCCGACACTCTGGACGAGTGGCTGGAGATCTGCCACGCCGCCGGCCAGACCCGGCCGACGCCGATCCTCCTGCGGTACGGCGAGGGCGACTGGAACGCCCTGCACCGCGATCTGTACGGCGACAAGGTGTTCCCGTTGCAGGTCGTGATCAACCTCGACGAGCCCGGCCGCGACCACACCGGCGGGGAGTTCCTGCTGGTCGAGCAGCGGCCGCGGGCCCAGTCGCGCGGTACGTCGACGCTGATCCCGCAGGGCCATGGGCTGGTCTTCACCACCCGGGACCGGCCGGTCCGTACCAAGCGCGGCTGGTCGGCGTCGCAGGTCCGGCACGGCGTGTCAGTCATCCGCTCGGGCCGCCGGCACACGCTCGGCCTGGTCTTCCACGACGCGGCCTGAAAGGTCTCTTTATGTCGCACACACTCGTAGATTCACCTCTTGGCGAGTTGACACTCGTGTTCGACGGTGACGTACTCACCGGGTTGTATTTCCCGCATCACTGGTGCCGGCCGGACGCTTCTACATTCGGTGAATTTGTGGCAGACGGGGCTTTCGAGGTGCGCCGGCAGTTGGCCGAATAC
>JBKPSJ010000013.1:0-20328 GCA_046765875.1 Actinomycetota bacterium | reverse complement strand
ATGTACGGCCGGAACAGGTACGCGACGGGTGCGCTGAACGCGTGGACCAGCCGGGTGAACGGCCACAGCGCGAACAACAGCATGCCGATCACGGTGTGGAGCTGGAACGCGAACGGTGCCCCGCTCATGCTGTCGGCATCGGGCTGCAGCACGAAGATCGACCGGAACCAGGGCGAGACGGTCTCTCGATAGTTGTGTTCGTCGCCCACCACGCCGGATCCGAGCAACGTCGTAGCCAGGCCGGCGACGATCGCGGCCACCAGTACGACGTACATGGTCTTGTCGTTCTTGGTGGTCGCCATGAAGACCGGTCCGGTCGTGCGGCGGCGATAGATCAGCAGGGAGACGCCCACGAGGGTGCATATGCCGGCGATCCCGCCGAGGGCGACCGCTTGGATGTGGTACCCCTGTTCGCTGAGGCCCATGGCGCTGGTCCACGACTCCGGGATCACCAGGCCGACGAGGTGACCGATGATCACTACGAGGATCCCGAAGTGGAACAGCGGACTCGCCAGTCGCAGCAGCCGGCTCTCGTAGAGCTGGCTCGACCGGGTGGTCCAGCCGAACTTGTCGTAGCGATAGCGCCAGATCGATCCAACGACGAGCACGGCGATCGTGACGTACGGGAGCACGACCCACAGCAGGGTCTTCATCGGGGTGCTCCGGTCGGGAACGGCTCCAGGCCGACCTGTTCGCGCGGCGGTCCGGCGGCAGCGATCCGGCGGACCGCATCGCGGACGTCGGCACCAGCCGCCGGCAGGGTGGCGACAACGACGTCGAGCAGTCGGGCGTACGGCGACGAGCGCCCGGCCAGCGATGAGCACAGGAGTTCGATGGCGGGCCGGTGCTCGGTCAGGATCGCGCGGCCCGCTTCGAAGTCGCCGGTGGCCGTGAACTCGAGGACGACGGACAAGTGATCGGGTAGTTCGTCGTCGGGTGGTGTCAGCCCGGCGTCTCGATAGATCTGCTTGAACCGCACCATAGCCTTGCCGCGTTCACGGGTGTCGCCGTGTGTCCACCAGGTCAGGTAGAGGCAGCACCGCGCCCGCAGGTCGAAGGTCGCCACGTACTCGCGCTGTGCGGCGGCGGTGCCGATCGCAGTCAGGTGGTCGACGAAGCCCCGCAAAGGCACGGTCAGGTCAGCCGGGAGTTCGTCGACCGCACGGGCGATCACTGGCAATCGCCCGAAAAGCTGCTCGTCGGGATAGCCGAGCAGCAGTGCGACGGCCTGGTAGGTGACAGCCGTACGACGCCGATTCACTGGCCGTCCCCTTCGGTCTTGGGCGGGAACAAGCCCAGCGGGCGGCCGTGCCCGTCCCAGTTGAGCAAGTTGACCCGGCGGGCCGCGGTGTCCGCGTCGGCCGGCTGGTCGGTCTGCTGGCGGTTCCGCAACGCATGGAACGTCTCGACCGCCACCGGGACTGGCCGTCCCGAGGCCTCGCCGAACGGCTTGGAGCCCGTGATGTACATGCCCGGGCCGCCGTCGTAGTCGAGCGAGCAGCCGATCTCCTCCAACTGGTGGCCGGCCTCTTGGTATGCGGTCGGGATCACGTAGCGGTCGTCGTACTTGGCGATCGCGAGCAACCGGTACATCGCCGAGATACTCTCCTCGGACATCCCCACCCGGGCCGGTATGTCCGGGCGGGGTGTACGGCCGAGGTTGAGGTCGCGCTGATAGGCGCGCATCGCGGCCAGCCGGCGCAGCACGCCGTCCACGACCGCGGTGTCGCCGGCGGTGAACAACTCGGCGAGGTACTCGACTGGGATCCGAAGCGCGTCCACCGCGCCGAACAGGCTGTCGCCGTCCTCGGCGTCGTGCCCGGTCTCGCGAAGTGCGTCGACGACGGGGGACAGCGGCGGGATGTACCAGACCATCGGCATGGTGCGGTACTCCGGATGCAGGGGCAGCGCGACCTTGTACTCCTTGGCCAGCTTGTAGACCGGCGACCGCTGAGCCGCCTCGATCCATTCCGCGGCGATGCCGGCCTGTGTGGCTGCGTTGATCACTTCCGGGTCGTTCGGGTCGAGCAGGAGATCCAGGTGCGCCTGGTACAGCTCCTTCGGGTCGGACACGGACGCAGCGGCCAGCACGGCGTCGGCGTCGTACAGGAACAGCCCGATGTAGCGAAGCCGGCCGACGCAGGTCTCGGCACACACGGTGGGCAGGCCGACCTCGACGCGCGGATAGCAGAAGGTGCACTTCTCGGCCTTGCCGGTCTTGTGGTTGAAGTAGACCTTCTTGTACGGGCATCCGGACACGCACATCCGCCAGCCGCGGCAGCGGTCCTGGTCGACCAGCACGATGCCGTCCTCGCTGCGCTTGTACATCGCACCGGAGGGGCAGGACGCGACGCACGACGGGTTGAGGCAGTGCTCGCAGATCCGTGGCAGGTAGAACATGAACGTCTTCTCGAACTCGAGCTTGATGTCGGCCGAGATCTTGGCCAGCACCGGGTCGCGCGGTGCGAGCTCGGGACCGCCGGCCAGGTCGTCGTCCCAGTTCGCCGACCACTCGATCTTCATCGGCTCGCCGCTGATCAGCGAGCGGGGTCTGGCCACCGGCATCTGGTCGCCGAGCGGCGCGCTGATCAGGTTGTCGTAGTCGTAGGTCCAGGGCTCGTAATAGTCCGAGATGCTGGGCAGCTTGGGGTTGGCGAAGATGGTGAGCAGCTTGCGCAGCCGCCCGCCGCCCTTGAGCTTCAGCCGGCCGCGCCGGGTGAGCTCCCACCCGCCCCGCCAGGTCTCCTGGTCCTGGTACGTGCGGGGGTAGCCCTGGCCGGGCCGGGTCTCGACGTTGTTGAACCAGACGTACTCCATGCCGGTGCGGTTGGTCCACGCCTGCTTGCAGGTGACCGAGCAGGTGTGGCAGCCGATGCACTTGTCGAGGTTCATCACCATCGCGAGCTGGGCCATGACCTTCATCAGTAGGTCACCTCCTGCGATCGCCGGCGGACGACCGTGATCTCATCGCGCTGGTTGCCGGTCGGGCCGAAATAGTTGAAGGCGAACGACAGCTGTGCGTATCCGCCGATCAGATGGGTGGGTTTGACGAGCAGCCGGGTGAGCGAGTTGTGAATGCCACCGCGCTTTCCGGTCGTCTCCGAGATCGGCACGTCGATGGTGCGCTCCTGTACGTGGTAGACGTAAACGGCCCCGGTGGGCATCCGGTGCGAGACGATCGCCCGGCAGACCAGGACGCCATTGCGGTTGACCGCTTCCACCCAGTCGTTGTCCGAGGCACCGATCTTCGCCGCGTCGGCGGGACTCATCCACATCGTCGGCCCACCACGCGACAACGACAGCATCAGCAGGTTGTCCTGGTACTCGGAGTGGATCGACCACTTCGAGTGCGGAGTGAGGTACCGCACCGTCACCTGGTGCTCGCCGGCGGGTTCGGCGCCGAACAGCGCGGCCATGTCGAGCGGCGGCCGGTACAGCGGGAGTTGCTCTCCGAGCTCGGACATCCAGTCGTGGTCGAGGAAGAAGTGCATCCGGCCCGTGAGCGTGTGCCAGGGCTTGAGGTGCTCGACGTTCACGGTGAACGGCGCGTACCGGCGCCCGCCGGTCTCGCTGCCGGACCACTCCGGGCTGGTGATCACCGGGACCGGGCGGGCCTGGGTGTCGGCGAACACGATCCGGCGTTCCTCGCTGCCCTCGGCGAGCGTGGCCAGCGGCTGGCCGACCCTGCGTTCGAGAGCCTTGAAGCCCTCCACCGCGAGCCGGCCGTTCGTCGTGCCGGACAGGGCCAGGATCGCTTCGGCCATCTTCTTGTCGGTGTCGAGTGCGGGACGCCCGCCGGCGACACCGCCGGACATCACGCCGTTGCGGCGGGCGAGATCCTCGACCTCGTGGTCGGGAATGACGGTGACGGCCTTGGTGGTGACGCCGAGCCGGTCCACCAGCGGGCCGAGGGCGGCCAGTTGCTCGGCCACTGCGCCGTAGTCGCGCTCGACAACGGTCAGGCCCCACATCGTCTTGCCGGGCACCGGGTCGGCCCCGTCGGCGCGCCAGTCACGGATCACCCCGCCCGGCTGGGCGGTCTCGCCCGGGGTGTCGTGCTGCATCGCGGTCGCCACCAGATCGCGCCGTACGCCGAGCCGATAGCGGGCCAGGTCGCTGAAGGCCCGGGCGATGGTGTGGAAGGCGTCGAAGTCGGTCTTGGTCTCCCAGGGCGGATCGACCGCGGGACTGAACGCGTGCACGAACGGGTGCATGTCCGTGCTGGACAGGTCGTGCTTCTCGTACCAGGTTGCCGCCGGCAACACGATGTCGGACAGCAGCGTGGTGGAGGTCATCCGGAAGTCGATCGAGACCAGCAGGTCGAGCTTGCCCTCGGGCGCGCTGTCCTGCCAGGCGACGTCGCGCGGTCGCTTGTCCGGCGGTGTCTGGGTCGCACGCAGGTTCGCGTCGGTGCCGAGCAGGTGCCGCAGGAAGTACTCGTTGCCCTTGCTCGACGATCCGAGCAGGTTCGCCCGCCACACCGTCAGTACCCGCGGCCAGTTCTCCGGCGCATCGGGGTCCTCGCAGGCGAACCTCAGACTGCCGTCCTTGAGGCCCGCCACCGCGTGGCTGATCGGGTCGTTGCCCGCGGCATCCGCCTCGGCGACGAGGTCGAGCGGGTTGCGGTCGAACTGCGGGTACGACGGCATCCAGCCGAGCCGGGCCGACTGCGCCACCACGTCGGCGGTGTGCATCCCGGCCAGCTTCCCGGTCGCCAGCGGCGAGGCCAGCGCATCGGCCTGGTATCCGTCGTAGCGCCATTGGTCGGTGTGGATGTACCAGTACGCCGTGCCGATCATCTGACGCGGCGGCCGCACCCAGTCCAGGCCCATCGCCAGTGTCGCCCAGCCGGTCACCGGCCGGCACTTCTCCTGGCCGACGTAATGCGCCCAGCCGCCGCCGTTACGTCCCATGCAGCCGGTCAGCATCAGCAGCGCCAGGACCGCCCGGTACGTCGCGTCGCCGTGGAACCACTGGCAGATCCCGGCGCCCATGATGATCATCGACCGGCCGCCCGACTCCTCGGCGTTCGCCGCGAACTCGTTCGCGATCCGGGTGACCGTTGCCGCCGGCACCGAAGTGATCGACTCCTGCCAGGCCGGTGTGTACGGCTGATCCGGGTCGTCGTACGAGTCCGGCCAGACTCCCGGCAGACCCTCGCGGCCGACGCCGTACTGGGCGAGCATCAGGTCGAAGACCGTGGTCACCACATGGCCGTCCCAGTCCAGTGCCGGCACGCCGCGGCGCAACGTACCGGCGCCTGCGGGTTCGTCGAAGCGTGGCAGCAGCACCTCGACGCCGGGCGCTCCGTGCAGGGTGAGTTTCGGCGATATCTCGCCCAGGTCCAGATTCCATCGCCCGACGCCCGAGTCGTTGTAGCGGAAGCCCATCGAGCCGTTCGGCGCCACGGGCTTGCCGGTCCGGCTGTCCATCAGCATGGGCTTCCACTCCGCGCCCTCGCCGGTGTCGCCCAGATCCGCCGCCGTGACGAACTTGCCCGGCACGAAGGTCCCGTCATCGCGCTTTGTCAATCTGACCAGGAACGGCAGGTCCGTGTACTTGCGGACGTAGTCGACGAAGAACGGCACCCGGCGCTCGACGAAGCACTCCCGCAGGATCACGTGACCCATGGCCATCGCCATCGCGCCGTCGGTGCCGGGCTGCGCCGGCAACCATTCGTCGGCGAACTTCGTGTTGTCGGCGTAGTCGGGGGAGACCGCCACCACCTTGGTGCCGCGATACCGCGCCTCGACCATCCAGTGCGCGTCCGGCGTCCGCGTCACCGGGACGTTCGAGCCCCACATGACCAGGTACGAGGCGTCCCACCAGTCACCCGATTCCGGTACGTCGGTCTGGTCGCCGAACACCTGCGGCGACGCGACCGGCAGGTCGGCATACCAGTCGTAGAACGAGGTCATGCAGCCGCCGAGCAACTCGACGAACCGGGCACCGATCGCGTGCGAGACCATCGACATCGCCGGGATCGGCGAGAACCCCGCGATCCGGTCGGGGCCATGCGCGGCGATCGTGTGCACATGTGCGGCGGCGACGATCTCGGCCGCCTCGGTCCAGCCGATCCGGACCAGGCCACCCTTGCCCCGCGCCTTCTGATACCGGGTCCGGCGCTCCGGATCCCCGACGACGTCGGCCCAGGCGGCCACCGGGTCGCCGAGTCGTTGCTTCGCCTCCCGGTACGCCTCGATCAGCACGCCCCGCGCGTAGGGATAGCGCACCCGGGTGGGGGAGTAGGTGTACCAGGAGAACGCGGCGCCACGTGGGCAGCCGCGCGGCTCGTACTCGGGCCGGTCCGCGCCGACGCTCGGATAGTCGGTCTCCTGTGTCTCCCAGGTGATGATGCCGTCCTTGACGTACACCTTCCACGAACAGGACCCGGTGCAGTTCACGCCGTGGGTGGAGCGCACGACCTTGTCGTGGCTCCAGCGGTCCCGGTAGAAGGCGTCGCCCTCGCGCCCGCCACGGCGGTGCACCGTGCGCAGATCGGGCGCGACCTCGCCCGGCGTGAAGAACCTGCCCAGCCGCAACAACGCGTCCGCCGCTGGTCCGTCGAGTCCTGCCGCCCGCCGTTGGTCCGTCATCGCTGAGGCCTCCCGGATGCTTGGTCCATCGGAACCACTGCGCGCAGTCCCCGTCAACCCTGCCCGGCCGGTCGCGCGCTCCGGCACGGCCCAAGGTCCCGGCACGACGAGCCGCAGGGCCCGGCCGCCGATGCCGTGCGCCACTGCTGTTCCAGTGGCATGATTCCTACGGTCAACGTCATGAATCCGCGCCGTACCTCACTGGAATCACCGGAAACGTCCCTCGAGACGAAGGCCACGACCGTAACGGACACCAGGTCGACCGCGACACCACCGATTCAGCTCGCCGTCGCGACGGTGGGCTTCATGCTGACGTTCTGGGCGTGGGCGCTGATCAGCCCGCTCGGAAGCCGGTACGCCACCCGCCTCGACCTGAGTTCGTTGGAGCAGGCGCTGGTGGTGGCGACGCCGGTGCTCGTCGGCTCGCTCGGCCGGATCCCGGTCGGGGCCCTGACCGATGCGCTCGGCGCGCGCCGGATGATGCCGGCGATCTCCATGCTGACCATCCTGCCGGTGTTGTTCATCGGACTGGTCGCCGACACGCTGCCGCTGCTGCTGCTCGGCGGACTCTTCCTCGGCCTCGGCGGCACCTCCTTCGCGGTCGGCGTACCGCACGTCAACAAGTGGTTCGCGCCGGAACGGCGGGGAACGGCTATCGGCATCTTCGGTGCCGGGATGGGCGGCACCGCGATCTCGGCGTTCACCACCGTCCCGATCACCGACAACTGGGGTGCCAAGGCACCGTTCATCCTGGTCGCCGCGGTGCTGGCGGTGTACGCCGTCGTCGCGGCTCTGACGCTCGTGGACCCGCCCGGCTGGAAGGGTAGTTCGGCGCGCGGATTCGCCGTGCGGGCCTGGAACACCGGTCGCAACCCCGTGACACTCAGGCTGTCGTTCCTGTACGCAGTCGGCTTCGGCGGCTTCGTCGCCTTCAGCGTGTACCTGCCGTCGTACCTCAAGGACGAGTTCGGCCTGACGCAGTCCGATGCGGCGTACCGGACGGCCGGGTTCGTGATCGTGGCCGTGGTGATGCGACCGGTAGGTGGCTGGCTGTCCGACCGGCTGCACCCGGTGCCGGTGCTGGCCGGGGCCTTCGCGGTGGCCGCGGTGCTCGCCATCCTGGTGTCGTTCCAACTGGACCTGGTGCCGATCGGGACGATCGGGTTCCTCGGACTGGCGGCGGCCCTCGGTGCCGCGGCGGGTGCCTGCTTCGCGCTGGTGGCGCGGCTGGTTCCGCCCGAACAGGTCGGTGCCACCACCGGCATCGTCGGTGCGGCCGGCGGCCTGGGCGGCTTCTTCCCACCGCTGGTCATGGGCGCGGTCAAGGCCGCTACCGGTGACTACACTCTCGGCTTCCTGTTGCTGGCGGCGACGGCCGCGGCTGCCGCCGCATTCACGTGGCTCGCGGTCCGGGCGCGGCCCGCGCCATCCGAACCATCGACCGCCTGACAGGTGTGCTTGCGGCATATGTGATCAGCGCGGACGAGGGGCTTGACCGGGTGGGCGGTCATGGTCAATTGTGTCCGGCGGAGGCTTTCGCCGCCCTGGTGGGGTTCCTAGGGTTTGGTCCCAGGCCGTCGGCCGGGAGCTCTGGCGCCGGAAGCCTCCACCAGCCTCATCCGGTGCGCTAGGGTGACTGCCCTCACTGCACGTCACCACTCGATCGCACCCATGTCATGAAGATTTACCTGGACCTCCGCCGATGGTGGATCGGTTACGAGTTCGGCGACACCTATCACTACGTCTGCGTCATCCCGGCCGTGGTGATCCGGTGGCCTCGTCGTCTCAAGCGCCACGCCCGCCGATAGGGCCTGCCGACTGCGGGTCGTCCACGGGTCTCATCGAGCCCTGAGCGGGACGTCACCGATGGTGATGGGTTGTTCGCCTCCGCGAAGTATTGCGGGAGGCAAACCCTTGTTGTGGAGATCATTTCCGGTGAGGGACTTCCACCCGACCGGCCGATGGGGAAAGGTGGCGCCGGGGCCGATCGCCCTCGCATGTGTCAGGAACACGGAGAGGAATCTCTGAATGAAGAAGCTGGTCACGACGGTGACTGGGGCCGGACTGCTGGTGGCGGGGCTGACGGCCTCGCCGGCAGTCGGCTCCGCAGTCGCCGGCACCACCACGTCTGGCGCCACGAGCACCCGCGCCGCCGAGTACACGCCACCGCCGATCTCCTGGGGTCAGTGCGCCAGCGCCTCGCTGCAGCGGGCCGGCGCGCAGTGCGGGATGCTGACCGTCCCCCTCGACTACGCCAAGCCGCAGGGGACGACGATCAAGATCGCGGTCTCGCGGATCATGCACAAGACGTCCGACGCGAACGCCCAGGGCGTGATGCTGGTCAACCCCGGTGGCCCGGGCGGCTCCGGACTGAGCCTGGCCCGGCTCGGGCAGTTCGTGCCGAAGCACGGCGGCGACCCGTACGACTGGATCGGCTTCGATCCCCGCGGTGTCGGGTCCAGCCAGCCGTCGCTGAGCTGTGACACCGAGTACTTCCGTGGCCCGCGTCCGTACTACGTACCCGAGACGCCCGCGTTGCGGCAGGCCTGGTGGGACAAGACCCGTCAGTACGCGCGTGACTGCGGTGCGGCCGGCGGCGCCCTGCTCGCCCACATGAAGACGACCGACTGGGTCAACGACATGGAGAGCATCCGCAAGGCGCTCGGTGCCGAGAAGATCAACTACTACGGCTTCTCGTACGGCACCTACCTCGGCCAGGTGTACAGCACGCTGCACCCCGACCGGGTCCGCCGGATGGTCTGGGACGGCGTCGTCAACCCGGCCGACGTGTGGTACGACGCGAACCTCAACCAGGACGTCCAGTTCGACAAGAACATCAAGATCTACTTCGACTGGGTCGCCGAGCACGACGACGTCTACCACCTCGGCACCGACGGTGCTGCGATCGAGCGCCTGTACTACTCGATCCAGCAGCAGTTGCGCCGCAACCCCTCCGGCCAGGTCGGCGCGGACGAGTGGAACGACATCTTCATCGGAGCGGGTTACTACGTGTACGGCTGGGCGGACGTCGCCGACGTGCTCGCAGCCGCGGCGAAGGGTGACTTCGGCCCGGCCCGCGACTACTACGGCGACCCGACCGGTCCCGGCTCGGACAACACTTACGCCAACTACTTGGCGGTCCAGTGCACCGACGCGCAGTGGCCGAAGAGCTGGGGTAAGTGGGCCAAGGACAACTGGGCGCTGCACGAGGCATATCCGTTCCTGACCTGGAACAACGCCTGGTACAACCTGCCCTGCCGCACCTGGCCGGCCCACGCGGGTACACCGGTCAACGTCAACGGTTCGCAGGTCCCAGGTGTGCTGCTCATCGAGGAGACCAACGACGCGGCCACGCCGTGGGCGGGTGCGATCGAGGTGCGCAAGCGCTACCCGAACTCGGTGCTGATCGAGGGCGTCGGCGGGACGACGCACGCCGGCTCGCTGTCCGGTGTGTCGTGCACCGACGACCGTATCGCCGACTACCTGCTGACCGGCGCGCTGCCGACCCGGGTGTCCGGTGATCGCTCCGACGTCCAGTGCGACCCGGTGCCGCCGCCCGAGCCGGCTCCGGCCGCGGCCGCGACGGCGAACACCGCGTCCGGCTCGACGGTTCACGACCGGCTGTCCGGCGATCTGCGCGGGCTGATCACCAAGGCATCGATGGTTCACTGAGACTGCCGACCTGAGGAGGCGGCGTACGCCGGTCCGATCCCCGGCGTGCGCCGCCTCTTCGCCTGTCGGGCTCATGCGTACTGTGAATGAATCGAGGCCAAACATTGCATTGGACGTTGCAATTTGTGCTGCCTAGGGTCATTGAGGGAGTGGATTTCTTCGATGACCAACGAGGACGAATTCGTGATCAGTTACAGGCAGCTGGGCCGCGACGGCCGGACGACCAGTGCGATGGGGATCGGGACCTGGGCTATCGGGGGTCCTTGGACATTCAACGGCCGAGCAGCAGGCTGGGGTGAGACCGACGACGCCGAGAGCATCCGGATGATTCATGCCGCGGTGGACGAAGGCGTCCGCCTCTTCGATACGGCGGACTGCTACGGCGCCGGCCACAGTGAACGCGTCATAGGCCGGGCGCTGGCATCGCTGCCGCCGGCCGTTCGCGACGAGGTCACCGTCGCGACCAAGTTCGGGCTGGTCTTCGACGAGGCGACCCGGTCCGGCGGTGGCGAGGACGTCACCCCGCAGGCGATCCGCCGCGCCTGCCACGCGAGTCTGCGCCGGCTGGGGGCCGAGTCGATCGATCTGTACCAGTTGCACGGTGGGGTTTCGACCCGTGCCGAGGCGGCTGCGGTGGTCGAGGTGCTGGACGGTCTGGTGACTGAGGGACTCGTCCGCGAGTTCGGCACCAGCGCGGACGACCCGGAGATCCAGAAGGCGTTCGCGAAATCACCGCACGCGCGGACCGTGCAGAGCCAGGTGAACGTGTTCGGGCGTGAGGACGACGTACTGACCGCCGCCGACGAGCACGGGTTCGCGGTGCTCGCGCGGTCACCGCTGGCGATGGGGCTGCTGACCGGCAAGTACGACGCCGCCAACCGTCCGCCGGACAGCGACGTACGCCGGGACACCCCGTACTGGAACTACTTCGACGACGACACGATGGACGACTGGCTCGCCCGGTTGGCGAGCGTACGAGACCTGCTTACGGACGGCGGGCGGACCCTGGCCCAAGGCTGTATCGCCTATCTGTGGGGCCTGCACCCGGCGATCATCCCGCTGCCCGGCGCCAAGACGGTCGAGCAGGCCAGGCAGAACGCACGCGCGATGCGGCACGGCCCGCTGGACGCGACCGTCGTCAAGCAGATCGACGAACTCCTCGCCGATTCCCCCGAACGTCGCTAGCGCTGCGTCGCCGGGAGGGGTACGCCGCGGGGCGGGACCGGCGTCGAGACGACGAACGACGTGGTCGTCTGTCCGTGCAGGAGGAATCGGTCGAGCACGTCTTCGAGCGCAGCGATGGTCTGCACCTGGATGCGCATCAGCAGGCAGTCCGCTCCCGAGATGCGGTGGCATTCGACGACCATTGTCCGGCGGCTGGTGCCTTCATAGCTTAGAGCGGTGAAGCTGACGCTGAAGGGTACGGCTGTCCTTCCGGCGGGAGTTGAACCGTGGCGTCTGGCGGCTGGTAGTCGGGTGGGCAGCATTACTTGCCGCGATGAATTGCACCTTCTACCTCGCCATCGACCGTGTACCGCTCGGCACCGTTGCGGTTCGACGGGTATGTGATGCTCGTGCACCGGGCCGCGCCCCGGCGGAGGTCGCCGGGGTGGGTCTGGTGATCGTTGCCATGCTCATCCATCGTGAGCAGACCCGATGACCACAAGTTCTGGAGAGTGGTCGAGTGGGTCCTTCGTGGCTGGTAGGTAATGCTCAGCGTGGCCTTCGACGGCCAGTTGCGGCAGTCGGCTCTCGACCGACTTGGGCAGCCACCAGTTCGCACGGCCGAGTAGGTGCATCACCGCCGGTACGAGCAGCATCCGGACGATCGTGGCGTCGACGAGGATGGCCGTGGCCATGCCGAGTCCCAGGACCTTGAGGAGGATGTCGGGGCTGGGCACGAACGCCGCGAACACCGCGATCATGATGGCGGCCGCGGCGGTGATCACCCGCCCGGTACCGGCAAGCCCGTCCCGCACGGCGCGGGCGTTGTCGCCGGTCCGCTTCCAAGCCTCGCGCATCCGGCTGATCAGGAACACCTCGTAGTCCATCGACAGCCCGAACAGGACGGCGAACACGATCACCGGCACGTACCCGGGCATCGGCGTCTCGGTGTCGATGCCGAGCAACCGGCCGGCCCAGCCGCCCTGCAGGACATACGCCATGACTCCGTACGCGGCGGCGACCGAGAGCAGGTTCATCACCGCGGCGGTCAACGGGATCACGATGCTCCGGAACGCGGCGAACAACAGCAGCGCCGAGAGCGCGATCACGCCGCCGATGAGATACGGCAACCGGCTCGAGACGTTCTCGTTGGAGTCGATGCTGGTCGCGGTCACACCCCCGACGTGGGCCTCGACACTCGTGCCGTTGGCCGCCGCCGGGATCACGTCGTTGCGCAGTGTCCGTACGAGATCCTCGGTCGCTCCGTCCTGCGGCCCGGTCGCCGGGATGACCGTGATCAACGCCGCGTCGCGGCCGGTATCGAAGGTGGGCGGTGTCGCCGTCGCGACACCCGAGGTGTTGCCGATCGCCGTGGCGAGGTTGTGGACCGCGGTGGGGTCCGCGCTCTTCGCCGCAACCAGGAGCGGGCCGTTGGCGCCGACGCCGAAGTTCGCTGCGACCATGTCGTACGCCTGCCGCGACGACTTGTCCGCGGGATCGTTGCCGGCGTCGGGGAAGCCGTACCGGACGCCGAGGAACGGCGCGGCCAGCGCGAGCAGTACGGCGACACCGCCGATCGTGGCGAGGATGCTGTGGCGATCGACGAGCCGGGTCCAGGCCGCCCACCGCCGGGCCGGTACGAGGTGTCCACCCGCGGCGACCTCGGGTACGGAGCGCCGGCCGAGGGGGAGCCGGAGCCGGTCCACCCAGCGGCCGACGTACCCCAGCAGGGCCGGGAACAGCGTGACCGCCGCCGCCATGACGACGAACACCGCGACGATCGTGACCACGGCGGCGCCACGCATGAAGGACAGGCCCATCGCGAACAGGCCGAGCATGCTCACGACCACGGTGCTGCCGGCGACGAGCACGGCACGTCCGGCCGTCTCGAGGGTCGCGACGGCCGCCGCCTCGGGTTCGAGACCGACCGCCCGCCACTCACGGAATCTCGTGATCATCAGCAGCGTGTAGTCGATGCCGAGCGCGATGCCCATCATCGTCGCCAGCGCGGTCGACCAGTCGGGCACATCGGTGATCGCCGCGATGACGCCGGTGAGAGTTCCACTGACCGCGAGACCTGCGAGAGCGATCGCGAGCGGCAGCCCGGCGGCCACGACGGTGCCGAAGGTGACCAGCAGGATCAAGGCCGCGAAGATGAGCGCGATCAGCTCGGAACCGACCCCGCCCTTCTCGGCCTTCTGGATGGTCTGGCCGCCCAGCGCGACCTCCAGCCCGGTGCGTTCGGCCCCATCGGCGGCCGCGAGCAGGGCCCGCGTGTCCTCGACCGGCATGTCGACCGGGTTGACCACGTCGAGATTGAGCCGCGCGATCAGGGCACGGCCGTTGCCGGCGATGCCGCCTGGGCTGGCGTACGGGTCGCTGACATTCGCAACGTGCGGTAAGCCGCGCAGCCTGGCGATGAGGGCGGTGACGTCGGACCGTACGGCGGTGTCGGTGACCGGCTGATCGGCGCGAACGACGATGTCGACGGTGTCGCCCGCCTGCCTCGGGAAGCGCTGCTCCAGCAGATCCTGGGCCTGCTTGGAGTCCGAGCCGGGCGTGGAGTAGTCGGCGGTGAAGTCGCCGGCGAATGCGGCGGAAAGGCCGATCGCCACGACGAGTGCGGCGACCCAGCCGAGAACGACACTTCCGCGCCGCCGGAACGAGAAGCTGGCCAGTCTGCCCAGCGGACCAGGCCGCGTCGGTATATCGGTTTCTGGATTCACGGAAGCGATCGTCGCTCCGAGGCCATCAGCGGGTCGTCCGCCGGCGGACGGCATTCGACTACGCAGATCTGCGTAGCCTCGGCACGTCCGGTCACGCCTGTGGGCGGACTCGGTTCTCGCGCCGGCGACCTATCATCCCGGGTATGCAACGCCGTCCCGCGTCGTTCCGCCTCCCTGTGCTGGTGCAAGACGCGTTGCTCGCTGTCTTCATCACCGTGATGCAGGTGCAGGGCACGGTGACCCGCGAGCACACCGCGGTCACGCGGCCCCTGACGGACTTCGGAAACCTGGGCTACGTCCTGCTGATCGTGAGCGGCCTGGTCATCGCCGTTCGCCGCCGGTGGCCGGTGCCGGTGTTCGTCGTGACCGCCGTGGCGAGTCTGGTGTACTACGGTCTCGACTTCCCCGACGGACCCGGCTGGCTCGGCCTGTTCGTGGCCCTGTACACGGTCACCGCGTACGGCGATGGGCGTCGTTCGCTGCTGACGGCCGGTGTGGGAATCACCGTGCTGACCGTCGGCTGGATGGTCGCCTCGGCCGATATCGAGCCGCGGGAGGCCATCGGCTGGGTCTTCTTCCGGATCGGCGCGTCGGTCATGAGTGCCGCCCTCGGCGAGTCGGTCCGGTCGCGGCGGTTCATCGCCGCGGAAGCCCAGGAACGAGCCGAACGGGCTGAGCGTACTCGCGAGGAGGAGGCCAGTGCCCGAGTCGACGCCGAGCGGCTCCGGATCGCGCGTGAGGTCCACGACACGGTCGCCCACGCCATAGCGATCATCAACGTACAGGCCGGTGTCACCGCGCATGTGCTCGACAAGCGACCGGAAGGGGCACGCGAGGCGTTGATCGCCATCGAGCAGACGAGCTCGCAGGCGCTGCGCGAGATGCGGGCCATCCTCGGGGTCCTGCGCGATACCGGCGACGGGCGAACGCCGCACCCCGGCTTGGAACAGATCGACGAACTCACCACGGCGGCCCGCGACGCCGGACTCGATATCAAACTCGAGACGACCTCACCGGCGGAACCGTTGCCGAGCGCTGTCGGCAGCGCTGCATATCGGATCCTGCAGGAAGCCATCACCAACGTGATCCGTCATGTCGGCCCGACCCGGGTAACGGTCACTCTCGACTATGGCGTCGACGCCCTGGAGATCCGCGTCATCGATGACGGATCCGCAGATCCCGCCGGGCATCCGATCGGTGACAACCTCGGCAGGGGGATAGCCGGCATGCGCGAGCGGTGCCAATTGCTGGGTGGCGAACTCCTCGCGGGATCGCGGCCGAGCGGAGGGTTCGAAGTCAAGGCACGACTACCGCTGGCACCGGCCACAGCGGCGTACCGATGAGCCCGGACGCCACGTCTCCGATCAAGGTGCTTGTGGCCGACGACGAGGGACTTGTGCGATCCGGCTTCAAGGTGTTGCTCGATCTCGAGGACGACATCACGGTGGTCGGAGAGGCCAGGACCGGCGCGGAGGCGGTGGAACTGGCCCGAGCCACCCGGCCCGACGTCATCCTCATGGACATCCGCATGCCACAGATGGACGGGATCGAGGCCACCCGCGAGATCGCCAGAACGACCGGATTGCAGCAGGTTCGGGTACTGATCCTGACCACCTACGACACCGATGCGTACGTCTTCGAAGCCCTGCAGGCCGGCGCCAGCGGTTTCATGCTCAAGGACGCCGGTCCGGCCGAGCTCCTGCACGCCGTCCGGGTCGTCGCCGGCGGAGACGCGCTCCTCGCCCCGCGCATCACACGGCGGATCATCGCGCGGTTCACCGCGGACCGGATCGCCACGCAGACGGCCGAGGACCGGCTGGCGCCGCTGACCCCACGCGAACGCGAGGTACTGGCGCTGGTGGGCGAGGGGCTGACGAACGAGGAGATCGGCGCCGCGCTGGTCCTCAGCCCGGCCACCGCCCGTACGCACGTCAGCCGCGCGATGACGAAGCTCGGTGCTCGCGACCGCGCCCAACTGGTTGTCATCGCCTACCAGACGGGGCTGGTCAAGAGGGCCTGAAGTCCTGTCCCTGGTGGCACCTCTGCACTCGCCGGCGTGCGGGCACAGCGTGTGTGATGGGTGTGAATGAGGGGTCGACCATGCGCACCAGATACGGAATTGACCGGGCCACGGGTGTCGATCTGATGCAGCGGGCATCCGGTCGTGGCTCGGTGCCGATGCAGGTCGGTGGCGTCCTCGTGCTGCGCGGACGGCCGGAGCCGGCGCGGGTGCGTGCCGCGATCGCCGAGCGGATCCGCGCGGTGCCGCGGCTGCGCCGCCGGTTGATGAACGTGCCGTTCGGTGCCGGCCGGCCGGTATGGGTGGACGATCCGGCGTTCGACATCGATGCGCACGTGCGCGTCGTACAGTGCCAGGCGCCGGGTGGTGAAACTGAGTTGCTGGCGATCGCCGCGAACCTGCTGACCCGTGCCTTGCCGCGCGACCGACCGTTGTGGTCGGTGACATTCGTGGACGGGCTTGCGGACGGCCGGTCCGCGCTGGTGGTGATGTTCGACCATGTGCTGGCCGACGGGATGGGCGGGCTGTTCGTACTCGGTCAGCTCGTCGACGGTGCCCGGCCCGTGCCGGACTCGAGCTTCCCGGTGCCTCCGCCGCGGCGTGCGGACCTGTTCGCCGATGCGCTGCTGTCCAGAATCCATGCGCTGCGCCGTCTGCCGGCGGTACCGGGGATGCTCGCGGCCGCGCGGGCGGAGCTCGCGCCCGCTGTCCACGTCCGGGCGCCGAGGTGCTCGCTCAACCAGCCGACCGGACCGGATCGACGGCTCGGAGTGGTGCGCGCGGATCTGGAGTCCGTACGGCGGATCGCGCACGCGTACGGCGGTACTGTCAACGACGTCGTCCTTGCCGCGGTGACGGGTGCGTTGCACGACCTGCTGGCCGATCGGGACGAGAGCATCGACAGCCTCGTCGTCTCCGTTGCGGTGTCGGCGCGCCGCACGACCGAGCCTGCCCTCGGCAACGCTGTGGGGGTTCTGCCGATCGAGCTTCCCGTATCCGGCGATCCGGCATTCCGGCTCGATCGCATCACGCGGATCGTACGGGCCCGCAAGACGGCCGCACCCGGTGCCTCCGCGGTAGTGCTGGCACCGATGATGCGGGCGCTCGCCGCCACCGGCCTGTTCGACCGGTACGTCTCGCATCAGCGCCGGATCAACACGCTGGTCACCAACGTACTCGGCCCCGGCCTGCCGCTGACCTTTCTCGATGTGCCGATCGAGGAGGTCATCCCGGTCACGACCTCGACCGGCAATGTCAGCGTCGCGTTCGCGGTCTTCTCGTACGCAGGCCGGCTGACCGTCTCCGTCGTCGCGGATCCCGTCGGTTGCCCGGACCTGCCGACCCTGGTCTCCCTTCTGCAGAACGAGCTCAGGCAGGCAGGGCCAGATTGCGACGGCGCAACGAGACCAGTCCGGCCAGCAGCAGGGCGGCGATGACCGCCAGCAGGCCGAGAATCGGAGCGGTGGTCACCGCGACGGCCGGAGCCTTCGGAACGTGGCTGAAGGCCGACAGGTCCAGTGCCCACCCGGGCAGGCTCAGACCCGGGCCGAACAACGGCCCGGCAAGGATGGACCACAACAGCACGGCCCAGGACGCTGCGGTCGCGAAGCGAGGCAGCAGTCCGATCAGTGCGACGACGACACCACCGATCACCAGGATCCCGGGCAACTCCACCAGGCTCGGCACGATCAGCACGCCCACCTGCTCGGCCGGGTCGCCGAGTGCGCCACCCGCGGCCACTCCTGCGCCGATCGCGAACAACAGCAGGATCGCGGTGGCTCCGAGAAATGCGGTGACGACGTAGCCGGTGGCCCAGCGGATCCGGCTGACGGCGCCGGCCAGAACCGGCTCGAGGGGTCCGCCGGACTCTTCCGCGCGCATGCGCAGCAGAACCTGGACGGTGTAGATCGCCGCTGCCGCTCCCGCCATCTGCATGATCGAGGCGCGATAGGCGTCGAGAATCTGGTCGCTGCCCCCGGTCTTGAGGTACCACTCGCGTGCGGCGCCAGTGCTTTCGTTCGCCTGTGCGGCGAGGCCGCCCATGACCAGGCCGAAGCCCAGGCCCGCCGTGCACCAGCCGATCAGCACGCCGCGCTGCAGACGGAACGCGAGCCCGAACGAGCTTCGAAGGCTCCGGCCGGCGTTCGCATGACCCGCCGCTGCGGCAGCATTCCCTGCCCGAAGTCACGTCGTGTCACCAGCACCGCGGCCGCTCCGACGCACGGCATCGCTTGGTCGGATCCAGCGCGAACTTCTCGAGCAAATCTGCGCGGCGTACCTTGTCCAGGCCGCCACGCAGCGAGCCGAGCAGATCGATCACCTCACCGCCGGTGAGGTTCGGCCACAGGTTGACCTCGCCCGGTACGTACGCGAGTCGCCGGTGTAGCGAGACCGCGTCCCGCCACGGGTCCCCGCCGAGCAGGATCACCTGCCCGGCGTCGCGACGCAGCAGTCCGAGCAGCACCCGGATCGTCGTGGTCTTGCCGGCCCCGTTGGGACCGAGAAAGCCGTGCACCTCACCGGCGGCGACGGTCAGGTCGAGATGATCCAGCGCCCGGGTGGAACCGAAGTCCTTCACCAGCCCCGCGATCGTGATTGCTGCCGTCACGGTGATCACCGCCTCCAGACTCAGCGGATTCGGACCCCTTGGACTCCGGTCACGCTGCCGGCGAGCACGGCCGCCAGACGGCGCTCGTGTTCGTCAGCCGTGCCGGTCACGGTCACCACGCCATCGGTGACTTCGACATACCAGTTCGGAGACTCGCTGTAGAGCAGATCGACGACCTCCGCACGCAGCCGCTGGTCGCGGTTCGCGAGCAGATGGATCAGGTCGCTGCGGCTGATCACGCCGACGACGCGACCGCGATCGAGGACCGGAAAGCTCTTGATGATCGTCGTGGCCATCAGCTCGACCACCTCGTCCAGGCCGGCGTCGAGCGGTACCGACGTCACCAGCCGGGTCATCACCTCACCGGCGAACCGGGCCGCACCGTCGGACTCATCGGTCATCGCCCGCGTGAGCAGGTCCGCCTCGCTGACGATGCCGATCAGCTCACCCGCGGGACCGATGACCGGCAAGGTGGTGATCTTGTGCTGATCGAGCAGCGCCACCGCCTCGCGAATCGTCGTGTCCGCACCGATCGTTGTCGGCGGGCTGGTCATCACATCGCGGACCAACATCGTCATCACCGCCCTTTCCGTTGTCTCCACCCTTTCCGGCGACCGACGTGCCTGTTAGGGCCGTTGGTGCTCGGTAGCGGAGTACTTCGGTCCTGCAGAGGGGCGACGGGCGTAGGTGCACCAGCGCCGCCACGCGGCAGGTTCGACGTACCGGTTCGGAGTCTCGTACTGGCCGGCGACCCGGCCGACCTGCTTACGAAATACAGCGGGCGGGCGGCGCTGCTGGTACTCGGCAGCCGTGGACACGGTGGCATGCCTGCATTGCTCGGCTCGGTCAGCGCCCACTGCGTGACCACCTCGGCCTGCCCAACCCTGGTCACCCGGCTGACGGTCACCCGCGGCTGACGCGCTGACCCCACACAGCGAAGTGGCGGCCGACCTGGCCGCCCCACTTCGGCGTTCTCAGTAATGGACCGCGGTGACCGCGAAGCGTTCGACGCCCTGCAGGTGGCCGCCGGTCGACGCCACGATCGTCAGCACCGGATCGCTGGCACCGTGGAACGTGACCCGGGCGGACCAGGGTTGGTGCTCGCCACCGGCGGAGATGCCGTCGACGGTTCCCAGCGGCTGCTTCGCCGAGGGTTGCCGGACATCGACGCGGATGCCCTCGTCGACACCGGTGATGCGGCCACCGACGAGGACCGGCGAGCTCACCGTGGCGCCGTACACCGGCCGCTCGAGGGTGAGTGTGGTGTCACGGCTGCCGACGACCTCCCACGGCGCGTCCTGGCCGGAGCCGATCCTGGCGAGATGCAGGACCGCGGCGACCGTGCCGTGGCCGTTAGGGTCGCGATACCCGACTGAGACCCATGCATCGGATCCTTGCACCGAACTCGAGATCACTCGGTCGATCTCGGTGAAGCCAAGGTAGCCGGTGGTGAAGGCACGCGCCGTCAGGCTCGGGTCAAGGTGCCAGGGCTGGTGCCCACCCGACCGGTACGCCGCCTGCCATGCCGCCGCGTCGGCGACC
>JBKPSJ010000012.1:0-9033 GCA_046765875.1 Actinomycetota bacterium | reverse complement strand
GTACCTCGTCGCGCACCTGGACATGTACGTCGACGCGGACCCGGAGGCGCTTGTATTCACCGGCCCGAAGGGCGCGCCGATCCGTCGGGGCAACTTCAACCCGCTGGTCGGCCGGGGCAAGAAGGTAGCCGAGCTGGGCGTGCCCGGTCTGCACTTCCACGACCTCCGGCACACCGGTAACACACTCGCCGCCGGAGCTGGCGCGAGCACCAAGGACCTGATGGCGCGCATGGGTCACGACAGCGTCGAGGCAGCCATGATCTACCAGCACGCGACCGCAGAGGCTGACCGAGCGGTTGCGGACAAGCTCAACGACCGGCTGATGCGGGAGCGGCAGACCGAGGACGACGACCCGGACGACGGCGCGGCGGGGGTGCTCGCTTTAGTCCCGTAAGTGCACGCGGAGTGCACGGCCCCGAAAATCAGCTCAGCAACGACGAAGCCCCAGGCGGAGAAAGTGGCCTCCGACCTGGGGCTTTGCGTGTGGAGCGGGTGACGGGAATCGAACCCGCATTGTCAGCTTGGGAAGCTGATGTTCTGCCATTGAACTACACCCGCGAGGCAGCGGAGGCGATACTACCTGGTCCCGCCCGGGCTTGGTCCAGGGGTATGGCCGACGGCCGGCGTGCTTGACCAGGCGCTCGGCGGTGCGGATCGACGACACAACGATCCGTCCGATGTTCGGCCCGGTGCGCGGTGAGCGGTGCTAGGACCACGAATGGGTAGGGACCTGCGGGTTTGTTGTTGCGGGTTGGTGAGCCACACATGCAGTGGGATCGTTGTCACCGGCCCAACGGTGACTTTGGCAACGATCTGCCGGGTTGCCAAAGGCAACATTTGAGGAATTTACGCGCCGGGAAGGGTCGCGCTCTCGGGCCACACACGACACTATGGGTCCGGGGCAGCACACGAGGAGAAGGGGTACGCAGGTGGCTACGGACGATGCGGCGCTGGAGAACCTGGAGCGAGAGCTGGTCACGCTGTCGAGGCGGTTGCGGGGGCTGCAGCGCACTCTGGCCGAAGAGGTCCACCCGGATCTCGAGCCGGCCCAGTATGCGCTGCTGAACCATGTCGACGAGCTGGCGCCGGTACGGATGGCCGACCTGGTCGCGGTGCTGGAGGTGGACAAGGGGCCGGTCAGCCGGTCCTGCGCGAAGCTGGAGGAGCTCGGCCTGCTGAAGCGCTCGGCGGACAAGAAGGACGCGCGGGCCACGTTGCTCACGCTGACGTCGGCCGGCAAGCGCAAGCTCTCGAGTGCGCGCAAGAAGCGCAACCAGTGGATAGGCAAGCTTCTGGACGACTGGTCGGCCAACCAGATCAAGACCTTCGCCGGCCAGGTCTCGAAGTTCAACAAGGTCTTCGAGACGAGCAGCTGATCGAGCTGAGGTAGGTTGCGGTCGTGCTTCTTTCCGATCGCGACATCCTCGCCGAGGTCGAGGAGAAGCGCGTCCAGCTGGAGCCGTTCGACGCCGAGATGGTACAGCCGTCGAGTGTCGACGTCCGGCTGGACCGCTTCTTCCGGGTTTTCGAGAATCATCGGTACCCGCACATCGACCCGGCGGCCGACCAGCCGGATCTGACCCGCGCTGTCGAGCCGGACGGTGAAGAGCCGTTCATCCTGCACCCCGGCGAGTTCGTGCTGGGGTCGACGTACGAGGTCGTCACGCTGCCCGACGACATCGCCGCCCGGCTGGAGGGCAAGTCCAGCCTTGGCCGGCTCGGGCTGCTGACCCACTCCACCGCCGGGTTCATCGACCCGGGCTTCTCCGGCCACGTCACGCTCGAGTTGTCGAACGTGGCGACGCTCCCGATCAAGCTGTGGCCGGGGATGAAGATCGGCCAGTTGTGCTTCTTCCGGTTGTCGTCACCGGCGCAGCACCCGTACGGCTCCGCGAAGTACGGCTCGCGCTACCAGGGACAGCGCGGCCCGACCCCGTCGCGCTCGTACCAGAACTTCCACCGCACCCAGGTCTGACGGGGCTACGACTTCTCTTCGAGCCCGACCTGCTCGGCGCGGATCTGCGACGAAAGGCCAGGACCGGTGCCTGAGGCAACCAAGTCCTGGCCTTCGGAGGATTCACCGGCCGATCACCGACAGCGTTGGCCGGCGATGCCGCGGCTGCGGCTCGACCCGGTCGGCGAGCCGGTGCAGCGCGGTGGCGATCCGGTGCCGTGGTCCGGGTGACGACCGTTTTGCCGCGCGCTTTCGCTGGTGCGCGAGTGCGTGTTGTTCGGCGTACCGGATCCGGTCCTGGATGCTGTACCGGGCGATCTCGAGGTTCTGTTCAGTAATCATCGGTCTGTCACCGTTCTAGAGAGTTCTCAAGAGTCCTTGCAATCAAAGGTGGTACGGCGGGGCGGAGCGGCACTTGATCGGTCTTGCTCAGACCCGCATGACGGTGATGTCGCCGGTCACGGTGCGGGCGCGCAGGGCCAGGGAGGGCTGGCCGTCGGCCGGTCGCTGCGACGGCTCCAGGTCGCACCGGATGTCGCCGGTGACCGTCTTGAGGTCCAGGTACGTCGGGGTGCCGGCCGGTACGCCGATGTGCACGTCGCCGCGGGCGGACTCGGCGACCACGCTCGGGCCTTCGGCGGCCTCGACCCGGACGTCGCCGGAGCCGGAGGTGGCCACGGAGTGGTTTCGGACCCGCTCGATGGTGATGTCGCCGGAGCCGACCTTGACCCGCACCGGTCCGATCGACTCGCCGAGTGAGACGTCACCGGAGCCGGTCGAGCACGCAGCGGCCTGTTCGTGCGAGCCGACGTTGATGTCGCCGGAGCCGGTGCTGAGGCTGGCGCCCTCGCGGACCGACTCGACGTAGATGTCGCCGCTGCCGGTCTTGGCGTCCAGTCGGCCCTCGACCCGGGCGAGGTCGATGTCGCCGGATCCGGTGGACAGCCGGCTGTCGCCGACTGTGGTATCGATCCGCAGGTCGGCCGAGCCGGACTCGATCCGCAGTTCGACCGGGTCGGGGGTCTCGATCCGCAGCCGCACGTCGGGATTGCGGCGCGTGTCAGTCCGGGGTGTCTGCACGACCAGTTCGTTGCCGCGGACGCCGAACTCGGTGAGCTCGAGGAACTCGACCACGTCCGGGTTGGACAGGTCTCCTTCGAGGTAGGCATGGGTGCTGTCGTCGGCCGAGGCGATCACGTCGACCCGGCCGGACTGCAGCTCGGCGCGGACGCGGCGGACACCCTCGTGGTGCAGCTCGCGGGTCTCCAGGATGTCGTTCATTCCGCCCACCCGGTCACCCGCTTGCCGCCCTGCTTGCCGCCCTTGTGGCCCTTCCAGGCGTCGCGCGCCTTCGGGCCGAAGACGCCCTGGGGTCCGAATGGTCCACCCGGGCCGAGCATTCCCTCGGCGCCGAACGGGCCGTCGGGTCCGAACACGTCCTCAGGAACGAACACTCGCGGTCCGCGCGGCGGACGCGGGGGACGCGGCGGGCGCCGCCGGCCGCCGCTGAGCGCGCTGAGCACGGTGCGCATCAGCCAGGCGTTGGCGGACAGGCCCTCGGCGGCGGCGGCCTCGTCGACCTTCGCCTTCACCGAGACCGGCAGCCGCAGCGTGATCCGCGCGGTCGCCTCGTCGGCGTCGAGCTCGGGCTCGACCGGCTCCTCGTGGTCTTCGCCGTCCTCGTCGCCGCCGGTGAGCTGGCCCGGCGCCGGGGTGACGACGAACTCGGGCCGGGTCCCGGCCATCCGCAGCTCGACCGAGCCGGGGGACAGGTCGCGGCTGATCTCCGCGGCGGCGTCGGAAAGGGCTGCGATCAGCGCCAGCTTGCCGGCGTCGTCGAGCGTGGTCGCGAGGCGTTCGGCCACGGAGCGGGTCTGGTCGTCGGCCAGCGCGGTGGCGTTCTGCACGCTCCGCCGTACCGACTCGAGATAGGTTTCAAGATCCATGACGTCAACTATGACGTCGCCATGACGTCATGTCAACGAATTCTGGCGTCAAATCTTCAAAAAGTGACGTCAGCGTGGCGTCACTCCTGACCCCGTCTGACGCCGGCGAGGAGAAGCTGAGCTACGTCCTGGACCTCGACCGACTCGCGGGCCGACCCGTCGGACTGCTTTTCGGTCAGGCCGTCGGAGAGCATGATCCGGCAGAACGGGCAACCGGTCGCGATCTTGTCGGCTCCGGTCTCGACCGCCTCGGCGGTGCGGTTGACGTTGATCCGGGTGCCGATGTTCTCCTCCATCCACATCCGGGCTCCGCCCGCGCCGCAGCAGAACGACTTGGTCTGGTTGCGCGGCATCTCCTCGAATGTCGTACCGGGGATCACGCCGAGCAGTTCCCGGGGCGGTTCGTACACGTCATTGTGCCGGCCGAGGTAGCAGGGGTCGTGATACGTGATCTTCTGGCCGTTGAGGGTGCTGTCCGCCGGCGCCACCGGGGTCAGCTTGCCGTCGCGCACCAGGCGGTTGAGCAACTGCGTGTGGTGGACGACGTCGAGTTCGATGCCGACCTGCTGGTATTCGTTCTTCAGCGTGTTGAAGCAGTGCGCGCAGGTGGCGACCACCTTGGTGGCGCCTGCTTCCTTGAGCACCTCGGCGTTCTGCCGTGCGAGTCCCTGGAAGACGAACTCGTTGCCCGAACGCCGGGCCGGGTCGCCGGTACAGGTCTCGCCGTCACCCAGGACGGCGAACGAGACGCCGGCGATGTTGAGCAGTTCGGCGACGGCCTGGGTGGTCTTCTTCGCGCGGTCCTCGTACGCACCCGCGCAGCCGACCCAGAACAGGTAGTCGACCTCGGACAGGCTCTCCACCTCGGAGCCGACCTGCTTGACCTCGAACGGCAGATTCCTGGCCCAGTCCATCCGTCCGGACGGAGCCATGTTCCACGGATTGCCCTTGCTCTCCAGGCCCTTGAACAGCTGGTTCAGCTCCGACGGGAACGACGACTCGATCATCACCTGGTACTGCCGCATGTCCATGATGTGGTCGACGTGCTCGATGTCGACCGGGCACTGCTCGACACAGGCGCCGCACGAGGTACACGACCACAGCACGTCCGGCTCGATCACGCCGCCCTCGCCGACCAGCGGCCGCTCCGCCTCGGCGCGCACCTGTTCAGGTAGCTGCGCGCGCTCCTCGTCGGACGAGGCCAGCAGGTACGGCGCCTTGGCCAGCGCGTGGTCGCGCAGGTCGAGGATCACCATCTTGGGCGACAGCGGCTTGCCCGTGTTCCAGGCCGGGCATTGCGACTGGCAGCGCCCGCACTCGGTGCAGGTGCCGAAGTCGAGCAGGCCCTTCCAGGTGAAGTCCTCGACTTTGCCGCGGCCGAACACGTCGGTCTCCGGGTCGGCCTCCTCGAAGTCCAGCGGCTTGCCGTTGCTTGTCATCGGCAACAATGCGCCGAGCGCCTTGGGCCGCCGGGAGAACAGCACGTTCACCGGCGCGACGAAGATGTGCAGGTGCTTGGAGTGCACGACGATGATCAGGAACACCAGCATCACGCCGATGTGCAGCATCAGCCCGATGGTCTCCAGCACCTCGTTGGTGTGCTGGCCGAGCGGCGCGAAGATCTTGGCGACCGCCTCGGACACGAACGCGCCGGACTCGTACGGGAAGGTGCCGGCGTTGATCGACGTACCGCGGAAGAAGAACATCGTCCACAACACGTTGAAGATCATGATCAGGATCAGCCAGGCGCCGCCGAGGTGTGAGCCCTTGAACCGCGACTTGCGGCCCAGCTTCTCCGGCGAGTTCCGCAACCGGATCACCGCGAAGACGATGATGCCGATCAGCGCGGCGGTTGCGATGAAGTCCTGCAGGAAGCCGAGCACCGGCGAGTGCCCGATCAGCGGGATGTGGAAGTCCTTGTCGAACAGCGCGCCATACGCCTCGATGTAGACGGTCAGCAGGATCACGAACGCCCAGAACACGGAGAAGTGGGCGGCACCCGGGATCGTCCACCTGAGCAACTTCTCCTGCCCGAAGACCTCGACGATCTGGGTCTTCACCGCTTGGCCGATCCGGTGCCGGACTCCCTCGAGCCGGTCCGGAGCTGGTTGTCCGGTCATCGCCAGCCGGTACAGCCACATCACCCGCCGGACCGCGATCGGCAGCGCGATCGCCGTCATCCCGAGGCCGAGAATGAGTCTGAGTGCCAACGGAGTCAACTCCCACGTCGTGTGCAACCGCCCGACATCGTACGGGCGATGTTACTGCCGAGTCTTGCCGATGTCGGCTCCGTCACGCTGTGGCGGAGGACACCTGTGCGCGCAGAAAAAGTCTGGCCCTGCCGCGACGTACCGCCGCACGATGAGGTCGAGGGGGAAGCATCGATCCAGGAGGGGGATACCGATGACGACCACGATTTTCGACCCGGATCAGGACTGGGTCCCGGCAGACGGCCACGATGACGCGCCGCCGCAAGCGCCCGCCACCGCGAGTGGGAGCGGGCCGGAGGACGAGAGCGGAGCGGACTGATGGTCAACACAGTAGAAGAGGCAGTCGACTTCGCGCAGAAGGAGCAACACAAGCGGTCCGAGGATTGGCACCGGATGTGTTTCCGGTTCACCAGGAAGGCCTGCGGTGTCGGGCCGTCCGGTGTACCGAACGACAGTGCGAAGAAGGCGTTCGAGCGGACCAAGACGCGGCACGGCAAGGGTGTGCCACCGCGCGGCGCTCCGGTGTTCTGGGGCGGCAACGAGTTCGGTCACGCCGCGCTGTCCGACGGTGATGGGTACGTATACTCCACCGACTTCCTCCGCGTGGGACAGATCGACCGTGTCGCGATCACGGCCATCACCAAGCGCTGGAACCTGAAGTACCTCGGCTGGACCGAGGACATCAACGGCGTGAATGTCAATTTCGAGCGGCCGAAGAACCGCCCGCTGATGTCGTTGTCGGCGATGCAGTTCGCCGCGACGCATCCGACCGTGAGGCCGGGCACCGAGGCGCAGATCCGGCTGATCAAGGCAACGCTGCGAGTACTCGGTTGCGGGGACGACAGGTCCGACGCTTTCCGGCAGATGTACCAGCGGTTCCAACTCAGCCTCGGCTTCAAGGGAACCCTGCCCGGTCAGGCGGCCGACGGCGTCCCCGGTATGGCGAGCGCCCGCCGGCTCGCGGGGCGAGCCGGGTACGTACTGGTGCCTTAGGCAACGATCGCGCCCGGGATCCCGCGACGGGATCCCGGGCGCGATGCTGTGTCAATCACCCACGGCCGCTGGGGCGGGGGCGGTGGAGTCTCGCATCATCGGCGTGGGGGTGATGATGGTACGGCGGACCCGGCGGTTGCCGTCGACGGCGGAGGTGACGCGGGCGACCACGTCGGCGACAAGATCGTCGAGCGGCCACTGGAACGACGAGAGGGCCGGGCTCAGCAGTTGCGATGTCGGCTGGTCGTCGTACCCGATCAGGGACAGGTCTGCCGGGATGGCGATGCCCAGGGTACGGCAGGCCGCGTACACGCCGTAGGCCATCGAGTCGGCGAGCGCGAGGATGCCGGTCGGGCGGCCCGGTGCCGTGAGTAGGCCGGCTGCGATCTCGGTGGCACCGGCCAGGTCGTGCGGACACTCGATCAGCCTGACGTCGAGTCGCAACCGGCGCGCGATCCGTTGCGCGATCGCCTCGGCGGGCCGTTCGACCGGGAACCGCCTGGTCGGGCTGAGCACGGCGACCCGGGTGTGACCTTCGTCGGCGAGGGTCTGCAGTGCGGTATTGACGCCGGCCTCGTTGTCGAACACGACCTCCGACATCGGCCGCGCGCCGGGCAGGCCGTCGCCGACCGCGATCAGCGGAACCTGCCTGGCGATCCGGGCCCAGTCCTTCGCCGCCGGGTCGATCGGGATCACCACGATGGCGTCGGCACGGTGGTCGACCAGATGCTGGGCCAGGGTGAGTTGCCGGTCGGGGTCGCCGGCGCAGTCGATGATCCAGGCGTTGCGTTCCGGCGCCAGCAACTCGCGGCCGAGCGCCGCGGCCAGCCGCTGCTGCCACAGATCCTGCAGCGACGCGCACAGCACGCCTACCGAGCCGCTACGGCCGGAGGCGAGTGCGCGAGCGATCGGATCGGCGTTGTAGCCGAGGCGGTCGGCGGCTTCCTGCACCTTCTGCCGGGTCTCCTCCGTTCCGTGCAGTCCGCGCAACGCGTAGGACACCGTGGCCATCGACAGGCCCGTGTCGGCGGCGATGTCTTTCAGGGTCGGCCGCTTGGCCTGGCCAGGCATGTGCCGAGCCTAGCCGCCGGTCTTGACAGTTCTGCGATTGAAGCGCTTCACTATGGAGATGGTTGAAGCGCTTCACCCCGCGACTCGGCGGGGCGGGCGTGGGGAGCCGGCCGGATGGTGGACACCCGGACGAAAGTCTAGTGATCTGATCTACTTTCTCTCCATGCCCGGAGGGATCGACGTCCATCAGCACCTGTGGCCCGCCGCGTTCACCGACGCGCTGCGTGGCCGCGGCGAGACGCCGTACCTGCGTGGCTGGACGCTGTACACCGAGCACGAGCCGCCGTACGACATCGACCCGGCAGCGCACGAGATCGGCAAGCGCCTTGCCCGCGAGACCGATGACCAGACCCGGCTCGCCGGTGTGGCGCTGTCCAGCCCGCTCGGTGTGGAGGCGTTACCGGACGCCGGGCTGCTGGATGCGTGGCACGCGGGTGCCGCCGAGTTTCCGCAGCCGTACGCCCCCTGGGCCGCCGTCCACCTGTACGAGCCCGACCTCGCCGGGCTGGGATGTCTGCTTCGGCATGGCTTCCTCGGCATCCAGCTCCCGGCGGACGTGCTCACCTCACCGGACGGCTGGGCCCGGCTCGGCATCGTGCTCGAGCTGGCTGAGCAGCAGGACCGGCCGGTCTTCGTACACCCCGGACCCGTAGCCGGCACCGGCGACCGGCCCGGCTGGTGGGCGCCGGTCGTCGACTACACAGCGCAGATGCAGGCCGCCTGGTGGGCCTGGCACGCGCTCGACGGACGGTCGCTGTTCCCGCGGCTGCGGATCCTGTTCGCGGCGGCCGCCGGGCTGGCACCGGTGCACCACGAACGTCTCGTCGCCCGCGGTGGCCGGTTCGGGACGATCGACCCG
>JBKPSJ010000011.1:0-51846 GCA_046765875.1 Actinomycetota bacterium | reverse complement strand
ATCATCATCATCACCCACGACCTGGGCGTGGTCGCGCAGATGGCCCAGGATCTGGTCGTGATGTACGGCGGCCGGGTGGTCGAGGCCGGCAGCGTTCGCGACATCTTCTACCGGCCTGAGATGCCGTACACGTGGGGTCTGCTCGGCTCGATCCCGCGGGTGGACCGCGCGGGCGACCACCGGCTGCGGTCGATCAAAGGCACGCCGCCATCGCTGATCAATCTCCCCCGCGGTTGCCCGTTCGAGCCGCGCTGTGAGTTCCGCGACAACGTAGAGGGTGGCGCCGTCCGGTGCGCGAACGAGGTGCCGGAACTGTTGCAGATAGGGACCGACGGCCATGCTGTGCGGTGTCACATCGACACCGAGCGCCGCGGGGTTTTGTTCAACGAGCAAGTCAGGCCGGCGCTGTGACCGGCAAGCGTGGAGGAGTGAGCGTGGTCCAGGAATCTCAGGATGGGCCGGCTGCCTCGCCGAACGGCGAGGCGCTGCTGGATGTCCTGAACCTCCAACGGCACTTCCCGGTGACCCGGGGCATCGTGTTCCAGCGCCAGACCGGCGCTGTGAAAGCCGTTGACGGCATCGACTTCTCAGTCCGGGCCGGCGAGACGCTCGGCGTGGTGGGTGAGTCGGGCTGCGGCAAGTCCACGACCGGTCGGCTGGTGGCCCGGCTGGACGAGCCGACGGCCGGCACGATCCGGTTCGAGGGTGTCGACATCACCCATCTGAGCCGGTCGCGGATGCGGCCCTACCGGCGCGATGTCCAGATGATCTTCCAGGACCCGTACTCGTCGCTGAATCCCCGCCAAACGGTCGGTTCTATCGTCGGCGCACCGTTCGCGATCCAGGGCATCAAGACCGCGGGCGGGACCAAGAAGGCCGTCCAGGAGCTGATGGACCGGGTCGGGCTCAACCCGGAGCACTACAACCGGTATCCGCACGAGTTCTCGGGCGGCCAGCGGCAGCGGATCGGCATCGCGCGTGCACTCGCACTTCGGCCGAGGCTGATCGTTTGTGACGAGCCCGTCTCGGCACTCGACGTATCCATCCAGGCGCAGATCGTGAACCTACTGGAAGACCTTCAGGACGAGTTCGACCTGGCGTATGTCTTCATCGCGCACGACCTGTCCGTCATACGGCACATCTCGGACCGGGTCGCGGTCATGTACCTCGGGAAGATCGTCGAGGTGGGCGATCGCGATGAGTTGTACAACCACGCTCGCCATCCGTACACGCACGCTCTGCTGTCAGCGGTTCCGGAGCCCGACCCGGACGCGGCGGCGAGCCGCGAGCGGATCAGGTTGACCGGTGACGTGCCGAGCCCGCTGAACCCGCCCACCGGGTGCCGATTTCGCACCCGTTGCTGGAAGGCGCAGGACATCTGCGCGGAGCAGGAGCCCCCGCTGCTGCAGATCGGAGCACCCAATCACCGCGCCGCCTGCCACTTCCCGGAGGAGCGCGATGTGATCTGACGATCACGTCCAGTGGTCGCGCGAGATCACTCGCGCGGCCTCTCCGTGACAGCATCGTGATGCCTTTTCGTGACTGCATTGAAATGGGGCAAGGATGCGGTCACGATCCGGCCACGGCGGGGGTGCACCGGTTGCGTCCCGCTGTGCATTCATGCGTAGATGTCGGGCGATTCGGTCCGAGGCAGCCGCATGGCGGCGCCTGTGATTTCGAGAAATGAGGATGAGCATGGCTCACGCCAAGCGAGTCGCGCCGGCACTCGGCGCCGGCCTGGCACTGGCCCTGACGCTGGCGGCCTGCGGCGGTGGCGACAACAACTCGTCAGGCAGCAGCAACGCGGCGTCGGGCGCAAAGGGCGGCACCGCAACCGTCTATCACGAAACGGATGTCGAACACCTCGACCCGGCGCGTAACTACGTCACGGACTCCTACCAGATCGGCAAGCTGATCACCCGAACACTGACCGTGTTCAAGTGGAACGCCGACAGCAAGAAGGCGGAGCTGAAGCCCGATCTGGCGGCCAGCTGGGACGCCTCGGATGACCTCAAGACGTGGACGTTCAAGCTGAAGGACACCAAGTACGAGGACGGCACCCCCGTCACCGCCAAGGACGTGAAGTACGGCGTCGAGCGGTCCTTCTCGGCCGACCTTGCGGAGGGCTCGCCGTACCCCAAGGACTACCTGGCCTGCCAGTCGTACAAGGGCCCGTACATCGGCGGCAACAACGGCGGCAAGGGCTGCGAGGCGATCGAGGCGCCGGACGACAAGACGATCGTGTTCAAGCTGAACCGGCCGATCGCCGAGTTCGACGCGACCGCGTCCATGTTCAACTTCTCGCCGGTGCCCGCGGCCAAGGACACCAAGACCCAGTACGACAACCACCCTGTCTCGACCGGCCCGTACAAGATCGAGACATACACGCGCAAGAAGCAGCTCACCCTGGTCCGTAACGACAACTGGGACCCGAAGACCGACGAGGTCCGGACCGCGCTGCCCGACAAGTTCATCTTCAAGTTCGGCGACGACCCCGCGACCGTCGACCAGCGGCTGATCGCGAACGGCACCGCGGATCAGAGCTCGTTCTCGATCGACGCGGTGCAGCCGGAGAACATCGCCAAGACGAACTCGGCGCAGGTCAAGAGTCGCGTGGTCGAGAGTGAGGACTCCTGCCGTCGGTACATCGGGTTCAACGAGCAGCACGCGCTGCTGAAGGACCAGAAGCTCCGCGAGGCGCTGTACGTCGGCATCGACCGCACGCAATACCGCGATGGCCGTGGTGGGGAGCGGCTGTCGAAGATCGTCGACTCGGTCATTCCGGAGTTCTACGCCGGCTACCACAAGGAGTCGTACTGGAAGGTGCCCGACACGGGGGACCCGGCCAGGGCCAAGCAACTGCTGTCCCAGTCCAACTACAAGGGCGAGAAGCTGGTGCTCGGCGCCTCCGACACCAAGCTCGGTGTGAAGGCCGCCGAGGCGGCTCAGGCGTCGTGGCGCTCGATCGGCATCAATGTCGACATCAAGAAGATCCCGGGCGAGAACTACTACTCGACACAGCAGAACGACGCGTCCGCGACCGACCTGGTCACCGCGGGTTGGTGCGCTGACTGGCCGTCGCTCGCGTCGATCGTCGCACCGGTGCTCGGCCCGGACACCACAACGCCGAACAAGGCGGCTCAGAACAACTACAGTCGGTCCCTCGTTGGGTTCGACGCAATGGCGAAGGCCGGCCTGATCAAGGACAAGGACCAGGCCACGGCGGAATGGTCGAAGATCTACGACGACGTCATGAAGACCGCGCCGCTGGTGCCGCTGGTGAAGGACGGCAACGTCTACGTCATCGGCAGCAACGTCGACAAGGCGTCCCCGGACGCGAACCAGGGTGGCATCATCGACCTGAGCCAGGTCGGCTTGAAGAAGGTGAGCTGAGCCGTGGGCTAGCAGCCCGCAACGGTGACAGTACGACGGGCGGTCGTCGGTTTCCCGGCGGCCGCCCGTCGGCGTCTTCTGGGACTGCTGCTCGAGGGACCGGTGGCTGTCGGTGCGGCGACGTAGTGTGTCGCCATGGCTGAGCTTCCCGACCGGCGGCTGCTGCTGGTTCACGCACATCCCGACGACGAGACGATCAACAACGGCGCCACGATGGCGCGCTATGTCGACCAGGGCGCGCACGTCACCCTGGTCACCTGCACGCTCGGCGAGGAGGGCGAGGTGCTGGTGCCCGAGCTGGAGCACCTGGCCTCGGACAAGGACGACGAGCTGGGCTCGCACCGGATCAAGGAGCTCGCGGCCGCGATGGCCGAGCTCGGTGTCACCGACCACCGCTTCCTCGGCGGCGAGGGCCGCTACCGCGACACCGGCATGATCTGGAACGACGACAACGAGGCCGCGCCGCCGCCGGACCCGCGCCCGGACACGTTCTGGCGCACCGATCTGCTGGTGCCCACCGCCGACCTGGTCCGGATCATCCGCGAGGTCCGGCCGCAGGTCCTGGTCACGTACGACGAGTGGGGCGGGTACGGCCACCCGGACCACATCCAGGCGCACCGGGTCGCGACATACGCGGCGGCCCTGGCGGCCGTTCCGTCGTACAAGGAGGATCTGGGCGAGCCCTGGGACATCGCAAAGGTCTACTGGACCTGTATGGCGGAGTCGGGCCTGCGCGAGGGGTTGCGCAGGCTGCGCGAGGCCGGTGACGAGACCTCGTTCGAGGGCATGGATCCCGACGGTCCGCTGCCGAGGTTCGTCACCCCGGACCGGTTCGTCAGCTGCGTGATCGACGGCCGGGCGTACATCGACCGCAAGATGAACGCGCTGAAGGAGCATGCGACCCAGATCACCCTGGATGGGCCGTTCTTCGCGTTGTCGAACAACGCGGGCAACGAGGTGTGGGCATACGAGGCCTACCGGCTCGCCAAGGGTGTCCACGCACCGGATGCCGACGGCGTCGAGCACGACCTGTTCGCCGGCCTGACCTGACGGCAACAGCTCGTGTTGCCCGGTCCGTGATCGCGGCCACAGGGGCGCTGGGAGCCAGCCTCTAAGCTGCAGGGTGTGACCACGCCCTTCGACACCGCCGACTTCCGGGCCGTGTTGGGCCGGTTCAGCACCGGCATCACCGTGGTCACGTCCTTGCAGGACGGGGTGCCGCATGCGATGACCGCGAGCGCGTTCACCTCGGTCTCGCTGGACCCGCCGCTGGTACTGGTCTGCGTGGACAAGGGCGTGCGGATGCACGACGCGATGCTGACCTGCGGGGAGTGGGCGGCCTCGGTACTGACCAGCGCGCAGCGTGACCTGGCCGAGCGGTTCGCCCGGTCCGGCCGGGACCTGTTCACCCAGTTCGACGGCGTACCGACGATCGAGGCGCCGAAGACAGGCTGCCCGGTGATCGAGGGAGCGCTCTCATGGCTCGAGTGCCGTACCTGGGCGACGTACGACGGCGGTGATCACACGATCGTGGTGGGCGAGGTGCTGAGCCTGGCCGTCGACCAGGAGGCCGGACCCGACGCGCTGGTGTACTGGCGTGGCGGATACGGGAGTCTGCGCCTTCCCAACGTCACTTGACCCCATAGGTTCCCGTAGGATGTGGCGGTTGCGCCCGGCCGGGGCGCTGAGAGCGGTGTGCACCATGCACGCCGGCACGTGCGAGGAGGACACTGGCCGGTGGGGAAAGGACGACTCGCTGCGCTGATCGTCGCAGCGGGCTTCGGGATCCTCGTGCTCGGATACGGAGCCGCATACGCCTTCACCGGCGACAAGATTCCCGGTGACACTACCGTGCTCGGCATCAAGCTGGGCGGGATGTCGCAGGACGAGGCCAAGGTCAAGCTGGCGGCCGGGGTCCGGGACCGTCTCGACGACAACCTGAAGCTGACCGCCGGGGGCAAGACGTACCCGCTCAAGCCGTCCGACGCCGGGCTGAGCCTCGACGTCGACGCGACGGTGCGCGCGGCCGGTGCCGGCCGCAGCCTGAGCCCGGGACGGATCTGGCACGTGCTGACCGGTGGCGAACCGATTCAGCCGGTTGTGAACTACGACACGGCCAAGATGAACGCCGTCGTCGACCGGCTGGCCAAGCGGGTCGACCAAGCGCCCACCGAGGGCAGCATCACCTTCACCGCGGGTGACGACTCCTCCTCCGGTGCGAAGGCGGTCCGGCACTCCTCGGCCGAGGGCCGCACCCTTGACAAGAAGAAGGCGGCCGAAGCGATCAAGTCGGCGTACCCGTCGTCCGGCAAGCCCGTCGGGCTGCCGGTGCACAGGTCGAACCCGAAGGTCAACAGCGAGGCGCTGGACAAGGCGATGAGGGAGTTCGCCGAACCGGCCGTGTCCGGCCCGATCCGGCTCATGGTCAACGACAACAGGGTGATCCTGACGCCGAAGCAGTACGCGCCGGCGCTGATGCTCGTGGTCAAGGGCGACGGGTACACGCCGTCGCTCGACATGGCCAAGCTCGAGCCGGTGGTCGCGAAGGAGTTCGAAGGCATCGAGACGCTGCCCAAGGACGCGACGATCGAGCTCAGCGGCGGTAAGCCGACCGTGGTTCCGGCCGTCGACGGGATGGTCGTGGACCGGTCCAAGGTGGGTCCGGCGATCCTGTCGGTCCTGCCCAAGCCGGCCGGCGAGCGGACCGCCTCGGTCGACCTGGTCGCGAAGAAGGCCGCGTTCACCACCGAGCAGGCCCAGAACCTCGGGGTCAAGCAGGTGATCGGGGCATTCACCACTTACTTCCCGCACGCGGCCTACCGCAACACCAACATCGGCGGCGCCGCGGCCAAGATCAACAACACCCTGCTCAAGCCGGGCGACATCTTCAGCCTGAACAAGATCGTCGGTGAGCGTACCGAGGCGAACGGCTTCACCACCGGCTACATCATCGACCACGGCCAGCTGGTCAAGGACCTCGGCGGCGGTGTCTCGCAGTCGGCGACGACGACCTTCAACGCCATGTTCTTCGCCGGGTTCAAGGACATCCAGCACAAACCGCACAGCTTCTACATCAGCCGGTACCCGGAGGGCCGCGAGGCGACCGTCGCGTGGCCGACGGTGGACCTCAAGTTCCAGAACGACAGCAAGTACGGCGCTCTGGTGACGACCAGCTTCCACCCGTCGACGCCGGGCAACCGTGGCAGCATCACGGTCCGGATCTGGGGCACCAAGACCTGGGACATCACCGCGGGCAAGTCGGCGCGGTACAACCCCAAGCCGGCCGGGGTCATCTACAACGACAAGCCGGACTGCGAGGAGCACCCGCCGGAGGCCGGCTTCGACGTCAAGGTGTACAGGTACTTCAGCCGCAACGGGGTGCGGGTCAGGACCGAGACCTTCACCACGCACTACAACCCGGCCGACCGGGTGGTATGCGGCACGAAGCCGACCCCGACGCCGACACCCACACCGGGCCCGTCGCAGCCACCACCGCACCGCTGACCCTCGCCGGCCGGCTCACCCGCCGCCCCTCGGCGGGTGAGCCGGCGTGGGGTCAGTGCGGCGAGAGCTTCCTGACGCCGTCGGCGACCTGGGCGAAGATGTCGCGGTCGACGGTCGCGCCCTCGCGGCGCACCGCCTGCGGATCGATCCGCAGGATCCGATCCAGCCGGACCTCGCTCGGCCGGGCCTGCGCGTCCCAGCCGCCGCTGCCGATGTCGAGCCAGACCCGGCCGTGCCGGGCCTCGTCGGCGGCGTCGCGGTCGTGGTCCTTGCTGGTCAGGATCAGCGCGAGCAGCCACTCGCCGTCGGTGCCGATCACCAGTACCGGCCGATCCTTTCCCTGGTGATAGTTCTCCTCGTACGGCACCCAGGTCCACACGATCTCGCCAGGGTCCGGCTGCCCGTCCGGATGCGGCTCGTAGACCAGCACCGGCGTGCCCTCGAAGTCGCCCGCATATTCACGCCGTCGCCCGTGGGTCATGCCTCTGACCCTAGGCCAGGTGCCGGCCGCCAGGGGCGGTGAGATAGCGGTAGCGGTAGGCCTCGGCGTAGCCGAGTGCCGTGTACGCGGCGAGCGCGGGCCCGTTGTCCGACACCACCTCGAGGTACGTACGCCGCCCGCCGCGCGCGCCGGCCCATCGGGCGAGGCCGCGCAGCACGGCCGTCCCCAGGCCCTGCCGCCGGTACGAGTCCAGCACGTGCACTGTGTCGACACCGGCCCAGTGCCCGGTCATCGAGGCACGTCCGACGGCGACGATCCGGCCGTCCAGCCGTACCGAACCGAACGCCACCGCCGGCGCCCCTTCGAGCACACGCGCAGCCGGCTCCGGTACCGGCCCGCCGTCGAAGGCAGCGGCATACCAGTCGGGCCCTGGTGCGTCGGTGACGTCGACCGGCACGGACGGCTCTGCGTTGACCAGGTCGAGCGTCGTGTGCAGCACCAGCGTGTCGGCCTGCCACGGCCGGGCCTCGACCCAGGCGGCCGCACGGATCGCCGACTCCGCGTCCGAGCCGAGCCGGACCTGTGCCTGCGGTGGAAGCCCGCGCTCGGCGTAGAAGCGCTCCGCGGTTCGCAGTGCCTCGTCAACCGGTACGCCGGGATCGCCGTACGGCAGCAGCGAGTTGGCGCGGCCGGTCCAGCCGGAAGATGCCCTGAGCAACCAATCACCGAGTCGTTCGGTCTCCACCGCGGGCCGGCCGAGCGCGGCCGCCAGCGCGACGGCATCCAAGTCGACCCGGCGTAACGGCATCGGCGGCACCCGTTTGGCCGCGAGCACCGCATCGGGCCGGACGCTGGCGACGGTGCCGTCGGAACGGCGTACCGCGAGACCGCCGTCATCCCACGATGCGAGCACCCCGACCACATCGGTCAACTGGCTGTCCGGAAGCCGGTGCCGGACCACCACCCGGTGGCCGACATCACTTCTGGCGAGCGGGGACAAACTGCGGACTCCTGTCACAGTGGGAGATGTATGGCGTGATACTAAGGACAACAGCAGCAAGCGCTCGCACCGGTGACCACCGCGAGCCCCAGGAGGAGTGAAACCAGTGACGTACGTCATCGCGCAGCCGTGTGTTGACCTCAAGGACCTCGCCTGCGTCGAGGAGTGCCCCGTCGACTGCATTTACGAGGGCAACCGGATGCTGTACATCCATCCGGACGAGTGCGTCGACTGCGGAGCGTGTGAGCCGGTCTGCCCGGTGGAGGCCATCTACTACGAGGACGACACCCCGGAGCAGTGGAAGGACTACTACACCGCCAATGTGGATTTCTTCGCCGACCTGGGCTCACCCGGCGGCGCCTCCAAGCTCGGCAAGATCGACAAGGACCACCCGCTGATCGAAGCGCTCCCGCCGCAGAACCAGGAGGGGTGAGACCCCGTCAGCCCTCAATCCGCCGCCACGTCCACGTGGACGTGGTCCAAGTGCCGCAGCGCGTCCGGGTCACCGGCGCGCTGCGGTGGTGTGTAGGGTCGCCAGCCGTCGTTCGACCGGTTGCCCGCGGTCCAGATCCGGTCGTCGAAGATCACTGTCTGGATCCCGAGCCGGTCCGCGTGCGCGACCAGGTACTGCGCCCAGGCCCAGCCGCGGCGCTTGTTCGCGGTGTTGACCGGCCGGGCGAACACGTCGATGGCGCGGCCGTCGTAGTGCGCCGAACCCTCCACATGCCCGGTCTTCACGCCACCGGGCCGGTAGCCACCGGTCGGCAGTTGCCCGAACGTCGAGAACAGGTCGAGCCGGACCGCGTTCGCCCTCTTGGTCAGGCCGTTGGGACCGATCGGCTCCTTGGCCAGCGAGCCGTGTCGCACCACGCAACTGAAGCCGGCCGGGGAGTACCCGGTCAGCGCCGAGGCGAGGATCCGGGCGTCCGCCTCGTGGTCGGCGTACGCCCTCGGGAAGGCGCTGCGCTGCACCCGGTCGGCGGCCGCGGTGACCGACATCGCCTGGTACCCCTTGATCTTGACCAGCGCGTCGTAGAACTTGTTCGACGCGTACACCGGGTTGCGTACCTGGGCTGCGGTACCCCAGCCCATCGAAGGCCGTTGCTGGAACAGGCCCAGCGAGTCGCGGTCGCCGTGGGCCAGGTTGCGGATGTCGGACTCCTGGTACGCCGTCGCCAGCGCGATCGTGACGGCGCGAGCCGGCAGCCCGCGGCGTACCGCCACACCCGCGATGATCGCGGCGTTCGACGCCTGCTCGAGGTCGAGGTCAACGGGGGCGCCGGACGCGGTCGCCGTACAGCCCTCGGGCGGTGGCAGCAACGGGCCGACACCCCTACCGGACAGCCATGACACAGTCCCGGCGATCACCAGTCCGATGACCAGCAGACCGCCGATCAGCATGACTGGCACTCGGCGGCGTCTGACCGGCATAGCTGGTTGGACGCCCCGGTCAGGTTCGCGGTTGACAGTGGTGCTCACGTGTTCGCGTGCAGGGCCTCGTTGAGCGCGATGCCCTCACCGGTGCGCTGCCGGGCCTCGACCGCGCCGGTGACCGAGTTGCGGATGTAGAGGATCCCGGACTGGCCGGACAACTCGCGTGCCTTGACCACCGAGCCGTCGGGCAGTGTGACCTTGGTACCCGCGGTGACGTACAACCCGGCCTCGACCACGCAGTCGTCGCCGAGCGAGATCCCGATGCCGCCGTTGGCGCCGAGCAGGCAGCGCCTGCCGATGCTGACGATGTCCTTGCCGCCGCCGGACAGGGTGCCCATGATCGACGCGCCGGCACCGATGTCGCTTCCGTCGCCGACCACCACGCCGGCCACGATCCGTCCCTCGACCATCGAGGTGCCGAGCGTGCCGGCGTTGAAGTTCACGAAGCCTTCGTGCATCACCGTGGTGCCCTCGGCCAGGTGGGCGCCGAGCCGGACCCGGTCCGCGTCACCGATCCTCACTCCGGAAGGTACGACATAGTCGGTCATCCGCGGGAACTTGTCCACAGACGTGACCGCGAGGTGCCGGCCGGCCGCGATCGCGCGCACCCGTACCTGCTCCACCTGGTCCGGTGGTACCGGCCCGAGCGAGGTCCACGCGTTGTTCGGCAGTACGCCGAAGACACCGTCCAGGCTGAGCCCGTGCGGGCGGACCAGCCGGCGCGAGATGAGGTGCAGCCGCAGGTACGCGTCGGAGGCGTCGCCAGGTGCCTCGGCGAGCGTGATCGCCGTCAGCACGACGGTACGGCGTACCTGCCGCACCTCGTCGGTCCCCTCGGCGGCCAGCAGATCCTTGGGGGGCTCGGCGTCGGCGGGTGCCTCGCCGAGTTCCGGGGCCGGGTACCAGGTGTCCAGGACGGTTCCGGAGTCGGTCACGGTGGCGAGGCCGAAGCCCCACGCGCGGGAGTGCTCCTCAGTCATCCCACAAGCCTGCCAGACAGGTGGTCACGGGGTCGGCCTGGTCGACGTACCGCGGATGTGGAGCTCGGTGCGCAGCGTGACCAGCGATGCTGGACGGCTCGGAGTCGCGATCCGGTCCTTGAGGAGTTGTCCCGCGGTACGGCCCAGCTCATACGTCGGCTGGGCGACAGTGGTCAGCGGCGGGTTGACGAGATCGGCCCACGGAATGTCGTCGAAGCCCACCACGGCGATGTCGTCGGGTGCGCGCAACCCGTGCGAGCTCAGGCACTCCAGTGCGCCGACCGTCATCAGGTTGTTCGCCACGAGCAGTGCCTCGGGTGGCTCGTCGAGGTCGAGCAGCGCCTCCATCGACGAATATCCGCCGGCCTCGCGGAAGTCGGCGTAGTGGACCAGGTTCTTGTCGGGCCGGATGCCGGCGCCGCGCAACGCCAGCCGGTACCCGGCCAGCCGGTACCCGGCCAGCCGGTCGAGGGCGGTGCTGACCCGGCGCGGCCCGGTGATGCATGCGATCCGGCGATACCCGCCGTCGAGCAGATGCCGGACCGCCTCGGCGGCTCCGGTCTCGTTGTCGACCAGCACACTGTCGACCTCGAGGTCGTCGATCCGGCGGTCGATCAGTACCAGCGGCACACCCGCCTCATGCAGTTGGCGGACCCCGTCGGACGCGCCGGACGGCGAGATCACCACGCCGGCCATCTGCTCGGTGAGCACCGCCGAGATGTACGCCGACTCCTTGTCCGGGTCCTCGTCGCTGTTGCACAGGACGACCGAGTAACCCGCGCTCTGGGCGATGTCCTCCAGGCCGCGTACCAGCGAGGTGAAGAACGGGTTCTCGATGTCGGAGATCACCACCGCCCACAGGTTGGTGCTGGCCCGGCGCAGGTTGCGCGCCACGCCGTGCGGCCGGTAGCCGAGCTCGGCGACCGCCGCGCGAACCCGTTGGGTCAGCACCGGGTCGACGTTGCGCCAGCCGCTCAGCACCCGCGAGACGGTGGCCGGGGACACGCCAGATCTACGCGCGACGTCGTAGATCGTGGTCATGGGTGCATCCCCGCCCTACGCGTCGCGGACCGCCCCGGCCTTCGAGCCGGGACCCCGGTTGGTGAATGAGGACAACAATCTCACGTCGCGGTCCGGCGCGGGCGGAAGTACGCCGTCCAGGAGCGCGAGAACCTCCGAACGGGCCGGCGTTGGCAAGCCGGGCCGCATCGGTCAACGCGCTGCCGTGCGCGTTCGGTCCAGGTGACGATCCCGGCCGGTATCCACGAGGTCACCGTATACGGAGGTTTCATTGCCCCCGGCACCGACACCTGGCTGCAGATGGACGACGACACTATCGCCGAGTCCTGACCGGCCCGGCATGGCACCCGCGCCCGACGACCGGCGCGGGTGCCATGCCGATGAGCGGCTAGCCTTGCGCGCATGACCGTGGCCCGCTACAAGGATCTGTGCATCGACGCGAACGACAATCGCCTGCTCGCGGAGTTCTGGGCGCACGTGCTCGGGCTGGCCGCTGCCGCCGACAACCCGTACGTCCTGCTCGGTGACCGGTCGGAGAAGACGGTATGGATCAACAGCGTCCCGGAGAAGCGCACGGCGAAGAACAGGGTTCACCTCGACGTCGCGACCGCCGCGGTCAGTGACCTGGAGAAGCTCGGCGCGACTGTGCAAACCCCGGAGTCCGACACCCAGCACTGGACAGTGATGACCGACCCCGAGGGCGGTGAGTTCTGCGCGTTCGTTCGCGAGGCGGTCCCCTCGTACCGGCCGTTCGAGATCGTCGTGGACTCCGCCGACCCGCAGGCGCAGGCGCGCTGGTGGGCCGGGGTGATCGGCGGCGATGTCGGGCACGACGAGGCCAAACCGTGGTGGTGGCTCGAGCGCGTGCCGGGTTCGCCGTTCCAGTACTGGGTCTTCAACCCGGTGCCGGAGCCGAAGACGGTCAAGAACAGGGTGCACTGGGACGTCACCGCCGACGAGTTGCAGCCGGTACTCGACGCAGGCGCCGGCCTGCAGCGCGAACGCGACGACGAGATCGACTGGGACATCTGCACCGATCCGGAGGGCAACGAGTTCTGCGTGTTCCTGTCGGTTCCGGCCGAAGGGGAGGGCGCGGCATGAGCCTCGACCTCACCCAGTCCGGCCCCGGCCTCACCGCGGCACTGGTCGACATCCAGTCGGTCAGCGGCAACGAGCAGGCGATCGCGAATGCGGTCCAGGCCGTGCTGACGGCCTACCCGCATCTGACAGTGGAGCGGCACGGCAACACGGTGACGGCTCGTACCACCCTCGGCCGGGCCGAGCGGATCGTGATCGCCGGTCACCTCGACACCGTTCCGCTCAACGACAACCTGCCGGCACGGCGTACCGACGGCCTGATCCACGGGCTCGGCGCGTGTGACATGAAGGGCGGCGTCGCGGTGGCGCTGCGGCTCGCGGCGCAACTGGCCGAGCCGAACCGGGACGTCACCTATGTCTTCTACGACTGCGAGGAGGTCGAGGCCGAGCGCAACGGTCTCGGCAAGCTGGCCGCGGCCCGGCCGGACCTGCTCCAGGGCGTGTTCGCCGTGGTGATGGAGCCGTCGAACGCGGTCGTCGAGGCCGGCTGCCAGGGCACCATGCGGGTCGATGTGAGGACTACCGGCGAACGTGCCCACACCGCCCGCTGGTGGATGGGCCGCAACGCTGTTCACGCCGCGGGGGAGATCCTGGCTCGCTTGTCGGCGTACCAGCCCCGGCGGGTCCCGATCGACGGGCTGGAATACCGCGAGGGCATGAACGCGGTGGCGATCAGCGGCGGTGTAGCGGGCAACGTGCTGCCGGATGCATGCACGGTGTCGGTGAACTACCGGTTCGCGCCCAGCCGCGACGAGAAAGAGGCCGAGCAGCACCTGCGCGAGGTGTTCGACGGGTTCGACGTCGCCGTGGTCGACTCCGCGCCGGGCGCGCTTCCCGGACTCGACCGGCCCGCCGCGGCGGCTTTCGTGACGGCTGTCGGTGGTACGCCGATGCCGAAGTTCGGCTGGACCGACGTGGCCCGCTTCACGGCGCTCGGCGTACCGGCCGTGAACTACGGTCCGGGCAACCCGCTCCTGGCGCACAAGCAGGACGAATACGTACCCGAAGCCGACATCCAGGAATGCGAGCGACGCCTGATCGCCTGGCTAACCTGAATGCCATGACCGATCCCTCGATCCACCCGGACCGGCCCGTTCAGACCCAGCGCGGGCCGGTGCTGATGCGCCGCAAGCAGGTGCAGCAGTCGACCTCGGAGCAGCGGTTGCTGGACAGCCGCGGGCCGTCGGACTGGGTGCACACCGACCCGTGGCGGGTGCTGCGGATCCAGTCCGAGTTCATCGAGGGATTCGGGATGCTGGCCGAGCTCGGACCGGCGATCAGCGTGTTCGGGTCTGCGCGGACCAAGCCCGACGACCCGATGTACGCCGCAGCGGAGGAGCTCGGCCGCAAACTGGCCGGTGCCGGGTACGCGGTGATCACCGGCGGCGGGCCGGGTGTGATGGAGGCGGTGAACAAGGGTGCCTCGCAGGCCGACGGCGTGTCGGTCGGGCTCGGCATCGAGCTCCCGTTCGAGAGCGGCCTGAACGAGTGGGTCGACATCGGGATGAACTTCCGCTACTTCTTCACCCGCAAGATGATGTTCGTCAAATATGCCCAGGGTTTCGTGGTGATGCCCGGCGGCTTCGGCACCCTCGACGAACTGTTCGAGGCGCTCACGCTGACCCAGACCCGCAAGGTCACCTCGTTCCCGGTCGTGTTGTTCGGTACGTCGTACTGGGGCGGGCTGATCGACTGGCTGCGCGACACAGCGCTGGCCGACGGCAAGATCGCGCCCGCCGACCTGGACATGTTCACCGTCACCGACGACGTCGACGAGGCGGTCAGCTACATCGTCAAGGCCGACGAGATCGCCGACGCCGCCGCCGAGGAGGCGGCCCGCCAGGCGGCCGAGGACCTAGCCGACGGCACCTGACGCCGCCGTGGCACGGCGTGGCTGACACGTGTTCGGAGTGTCCGCTGTCACCCGGCGTGCCGTGATAGGGGTGACATGGCACGATCGGGGGCGTGATGTGGTTCTTCACCGTAGTCGTCGTGCTTCTGATCGGCGCCGTCGCCGTTGTCGCGTCGGGCCGCTGGGGCGGTATGGCCGAGGCCTACGACGACCGGCCGGACATGCGGGTGCCCTCCGACCGGCTGCTGGGCGCCGACGACATCGAGTCGTCGCGGTTCGCGGTCGGCGTACGCGGATACCGGATGGACGAGGTCGACAGCCTGCTCGAACGGGTCTCCCGCGAAGTCGCCGAGCGCGACCGCAGGATCGCTGATCTCGAGCGCGCGGTCCGTCCGATCGCGGAGACGTCGCCCGGCGACGGCTACCCGGTGCACCCGGTGGAGAACCCGTCCGTCGCAGCGGCCGACGTCGTGCACGCCCCGGTCGGCCGGCACGCCGCCCGCCGTTCCACGACCCACCCCGACCACGGCGCACCGCCCCAAGCGGCGGTGACCGAAACCGCGACCGAGCCGGTGACCGAGCCGATGACCGAGCCGGTGACCGAGCCGGTGACCGAGCAGCCCACCCCATCGGAGGCCACGGCCGAACCCCCCGCGGTCGAGGACACGACAGACACCACCGAAGTGACGCAGGCCGCTGCGGTCACGGAGGCTGCGGAGACCGGGAATGCGGCCGATCTCGCCGACTCCGCACAGGCCGGCGGCGGGCCGGATCCGGCGGGGCCCGCTGAGGACACGGAGGCCACGGCCGAGGACGGTGCGCGGCCCCCGGAGCAGCCGATGCCGGTGGTGATCCCGCGGTTGCGCGACCCCGAGCCCGCCAAGTCACCGTCGACAGAGGCGGCGAAGCACTCGGACACTCCCACAGCCACGGAAGCCACCCAGCCAGAGCGACCGGCGCCGGTGGTCCCGCGCCTGCGCGACCCCGACCCATCCGAGCAAACGATCACCGACCCGCCGACCGCCGAGCCACCGACCGCCGCCTCTGCCCCCGAGGTCCCGGCTGCCGAACAGCCGGTCGTGGATTCGCCGACCGAGGGGCGGCCCGACTCCGGTGGTGCACCGCCGGCAGCGGAGGACGCGGCTGAGCGGCCGGTCGAGGCTGAGGATGACCGCGGTGCGGATGCGGATACCGCGGAGGGTCCGGCGATAAGTGAGTCGGCCAATGGTGCGCAGGGCGCGGCTGAGCAGGCGGAGCGGCGGGTTTGGTCGGTGCACGGGGCGCCTTCGCAGACGGTGCGACCGGCGCCGAAGCGGACCGACGACGCCGTGCGTCCGGCGCCGAGGTCGGCCCAGCAGGGGCCGAAGGCAGGGCCACGGAGTGTGCCGACAGTGGTGCAGGAGCCCGCGCCGGACGAGTCCGAGGGCGAACGCGACCAGAGCCCCGCGGAGCGACGGGCCTGATGGCGCACGCCGAGGTCGCCACCGAGCTACCGGTCGGCGCGGAGGAGGGCTGGGCCGCGGTCGTCACCTGGGAGCGGCAGTCGGAGTGGATGCTGCTCACCAAGGTCAGCGGTGGGGCCGCGCTCGGCGAGCGGGTCTCGGCGCGCACGGCTGTCGGTCCGCTCGGGTTCACTGACGACATGGAGATCACCGTCTGGGACCCGCCACGCCTGTGCAGGGTCAGGCACCTCGGCAAAGTGATGCGCGGCGAGGGCGCGTTCGCGATCGAGGACCTCGGCCCCGGCCGCTGCCGGTTCGTCTGGACCGAGGACATCGAGCTCGGGCGGCTCGAGGTCGCCTGGCCGGTCGTCCGGCCCGGCTTCGAGATGTTCCTGCGGATGTCGCTGCGCCGGCTCGTACGCAAGCTGGAGACGGCATGACCGCGCTGGCCGCCGACGGCAGGCCGCGCTGCGACTGGGCGATATCGACGCCGGACTACCTGCTGTACCACGACGAGGAATGGGGCCGCGAGATCCGGGACGATGCCGGACTGTATGAGCGGCTGACTCTGGAGGCGTTCCAGTCCGGCCTGTCCTGGATCACGATCCTGCGCAAGCGGCCTGCGTTCCGGGAGGCGTTCGCGGGCTTCGACCCCGAGGCGGTGGCGGCGTACGGCGACGACGACTTCGATCGGCTGATGGCCGACGCCGGAATCGTCCGGAACCGCTTGAAGATCGCTGCCGCGATCACCAACGCGCGGGCCGTGCTCGATCTGGGCGAGGGCGGGCTGACCGAGCTGCTCTGGTCCTTCGCGCCAGAGCCCGGACCGGCGCCCAAGACGCTGGCCGACATCCCGCCGGCGACGCCGGAGTCCAAGGCGCTGTCGAAGACGTTGAAGAAGAACGGATTCGTCTTCGTCGGTCCGACCACCTGCTACGCGATGATGCAGGCGACCGGCATCGTCAACGACCACTTGGCCGACTGCGTAGCCCGATCAGAAGCCCGCTGAGTCACCGCCCCTTGAAGACCGGCTTCTCCTTGGTCACGAAGGACCTCACCGCGTTCGGGTGATCCTCGGTGTCGCCGGTGAGCTTCATCTGCGTGCCCTCGAACTCGAGCGACTCGGCCAGCGTGTGCGTCGCCGAGTAGTTGATCGAGCGACGAATCGCGCCGTACGCAACGGTCGGCCCCGCGGCCAGCGTCGTGGCCAGTTCGGCAGTCGCGGTCGCGAGTTCAGCGGCCGGTACGACGCGGCTGGCCAGGCCCAGTTCCAGCGCCTCGGCCGCCTTCACCGTACGCGGGAGGTACAGCAAATCGGTCGCTTTGGCGGTACCGATCAGACGGGGGAGGGTCCAGGAGATGCCGGTATCGCAGGACAGTGCCACACCGGCAAAGGCGAGATTGAACCCCGCGGTGTCTGACAGCACCCGGAAGTCGCAGGCGAACGCGATCGACGCACCCGCACCGGCCGCGACGCCGTTGACCGCGGCAACGACCGGCTTCGGCATCTCGGCCAGTCCGTGCGCGATCGGCGCGTAGTGCTCGGGAACCGTGCTCCACAACTGCTCGCTGTTCCCCGCGCCGAGCAGTTCGACATGCTCCTTGAGGTCCTGCCCGACGCAGAACGCCCGGCCGTTGCCGGTGACCACCACGCACCGAACGGCGTCGTCTTCCGCTGCCCGTTCGACAGCTGCCTTGAGCTGCTCCTTGGTCGCGATGTCTAGGGCGTTCATCGCGTCCGGGCGGTTCAGCGTGATGGTGCCGACGCCGGCGGCCACGTCGTACAGGATCTCGTCGCTCATACCCCCCATCCTCGATCACCGGGCGGCAGCGGGTCACGGTTTTGTGAGCGAGTCGACCGCGCTCAAGGGTTCTTCAGGCAACGGTCGACGAACCGGCCGGCTGACTTGGCCAGCCTGTCCGCATGGTGGTCGAAATACGCTGCCGCGCGGTTGCCGCTCCAACCGGACGGCAGCAGTTCGGGCGGTAGGCCGGGGTCGCGGAACAGGAACTTGCGCCACTCGTGTACCAGTTGCGAGCGGACCGCGAACGCCTGCTCGTCGCCGGGCTCGTTCGCGTTGCCGACCAGTTCCTTGGCCTGACGCAACCATTCGTCGTACGCCGCGCCGAGTTCGTCGAGCTGCCACGCCCGGCGGGCGAAGTCGGCGGCGCCGTTCTCCACTGGTGCGGTGAACCGGTCCGCCGAGAGCTGTTCGGCGGCCAGTACGGCGTCCACCTCGGCATCGTCACGCAGGCCGACCCAAGTGCTGTCTGACAGCGGCACCCAGCCGAGAAAACCGAGCTGTGAGCCGAGCCGGTCGCGGCGTCGCCGGTCCGGCACATCCCGCAGAACCGCCAGGTGCCAGTGGCGGTCCCAGACGCCGTCCGCGCCGGTGCGATAGATACGGGCAGCCGCGTCGTCGAGGCGGCGCCGGGCCCGGCTGGTCAGCGCGTACCCGGGCTGGCCGTCGATCCGGACCGGCTCCAGCCAGGCCTGCCGGACCATGCGCGAGACCGCCGTACGGACCGCCGGCGGCTGCACTCCCAGCGGCGCCAGGAGCTGTACGAGGGCGGCCACCGGCGCCTCCCCGCCGCGATCGCGCAGGTGGTCGCCGTACAGGTCGAAGAGGGCCGAACGCGCGTGCACGACGCCGAGTCTGCCGTATGGTGCACGATCCTGGCCCGGAATAAGGGATAATGGGGCAACCAACAGCAGTCCACACTGCGACTACGCGCCGACGGCGCACCACCGCCCCGATGGTGACGGTGCCGTCGCTGAACCGATGAGGGAAGGGGTGCGCGCATGGCGGCGATGAAGCCGCGGACGGGCGACGGTCCGCTCGAGGTCACCAAGGAAGGACGGGGGATCGTGATGCGGGTCCCGCTCGAGGGCGGCGGACGCCTTGTCGTCGAGCTGAACGCCGACGAGGCGACCGAGCTCGGGAACGCGCTGAAGGCCGTCGTGGACTGACCTCGACGTCGCAGCTAATCCGAAACGTACGGCCCCGGCGGATGCCAGCCATCTGCCGGGGCCGTTAGGCTGACTGTTCCGGAAGGTCGCCGCGAGACCGGACGGGTGTCTCGGGCCGCAGCGTCCGCAGACCCGGCCGACCGCTGAACTGTGAGGATCACGTGCCCCGTCGCACCACCGCCCGTACCGGAGTACCCACAGGACCCGTCACCCGCTGGAGCGCGGATCTGCCGCGCGACCGGGCAACGTTGTGGACCGTGACGGTCGGCGATACCGGTCTGGCCGCTTCCGCGGAGGCCGTCGGCGAGCGGCTCGGTGTGGACGTACCGAAGCTGCTGGAGGCCCAGGTCGCGACCGGTTTCAGCCCGAAGGCGGGCGCGGTGGCGACGTACCCGCTGCTGTCCGGCGACGCGCGTGAACTGGTGCTGATCGGCACCGGTGCCGGGACAGCGGCGGACCTGCGCAAGGCCGGCGGTGCGGTCGCGCGGCGCGGCCGCGGGCACGACCGGGTCGTCGCGGTCGTTGCCGATGGCACCGATGTGCAGGCGTTCGGCGAAGGCCTTGTTCTCGGTTCGTTCGACTACAACCGCAAGTCCGTGGATCCCGGCAAGCCGGTGGCCGGGCGGATCGTGGTCACCGACGGATCCGGCACCGATCACGGCGACGCGTTGGAGCGCGGACTGGTGATCGGACGCGCCGGCTGGCTGGCGCGTGAGCTGGCGACTGTTCCGTCCAACGAGAAGACCCCGGCCTGGCTTGCGACTCGGGCCACCGCCGTGGCCAAGGCGGGCGGCCTCGAGATCACCGTCTGGGACGAGAAGAAGCTCGCCGCCGAGGGGTTCGGTGGCATGCTCGCGGTCGGTATGGGGTCGACCCGGCCGCCGCGGTTCATCCGGCTCGACTACACCCCCGACGGCGCGGTCAAGGACACCCCGTACGTCGTACTGGTCGGCAAGGGCATCACCTTCGACACGGGCGGACTGTCGCTCAAGCCGCGCGAGTCGATGGCGACGATGAAGCGGGACATGACCGGCGGCGGCTCGGTGATCGCGACCATGTCCGCGCTGCGCGATCTTGGCGTCCGGGTCCGGGTCACGGGGTTGGTGTGCGCCGCGGAGAACATGCCGTCCGGTACGGCGTACCGGCCCGACGATGTCGTCCGGCACTACGGCGGACGTACCACCGAGGTGAAGAACACCGACGCCGAGGGACGGATGGTGCTCGCCGACGGCCTGGCGTACGCCGCGAAGGACCTCAAGCCGGACGTGATCGTCGACGTCGCCACGCTGACCGGCGCGATCAAGGTCTCGCTCGGCGCGATGCTGTACGGCGGCATATTCGCCACCGACGACGCGCTGGCCGACAACCTGGCCGAGGCCGGCGAGATGTCCGGCGAGCGGCTGTGGCGAATGCCGCTCCCGGAGGAGTACGTCGAGCTGATCTCGACCCCGATCGCGGACGCGATGAACAGTTCGGGCGGACCGGGCTCGATCACCGCCGCGCTGTTCCTCAAGCCGTTCGCGGGCGACGTGCCGTGGGCGCACCTCGACCTGTCGAGCCTGGCCGAGTCCCTGTCGGACGAGTTCGAGTACGCGAAGGGCCCGACCGGCGCCGGGGCCCGGCTGCTGGCGACCTGGCTCGCCTCCGACCACCCGACCGCCGGGATCGGCAGCTAGCGCATCACCGACTCGTACAACTCAACCGTTCGCTGGGCGACGGTGTCCCAGCCGAACTCCGATACCGCCCGCTGCCGGCCTGCCTTGCCCATCGCGTCGGCCTTCGCCGGGTCCTGGACCAGGGCGTTGATCGCGTCCGCCAGGCCCTCCTCGAACGCGGCGGTCGCGCTCTCGTCGTACGGCACAAGCGTGCCGGTGACGCCGTTGTCGACGACCTCGGGGATGCCGCCGACCGCGCTGGCGACGACCGCGGTCTCGCAGGCCATCGCCTCCAGGTTGACGATCCCGAGCGGCTCGTAGACCGACGGGCAGCAGAACGCCAGTGCGTGTGTGAGCACCTGCCGGACCTGCTCGCGAGGCAGCATCTTCGACACCACGAACACGCCGTCGCGCTGCGCCTTCAGTTCGTCGATCAGCGCGTCGGTCTCGGCCTTGAGTTCGGCGGTGTCGGCGGCCCCGGCCAGCAGCACCAGTTGTACCTCCGGGGCGAGCCGTAGCCCGGCGCGGAGCAGATGCGGCACGCCCTTCTGGCGGGTGATCCGGCCGACGAAGGTCACGTACGGTCGCTCCAGGTCCACGCCGAGTTGCTCGAGCACCAGCGTCTGCGGGTCCGGGTGGTAGAACTCGGTGTCGATGCCGTTGTAGATCACCTGGACCCTGGCCGCGTCGATCTCGGGATAGCAGTCCAATACGTCCTCGCGCATCCCGTTGCTGACGGCAACCACGGCGTCCGCACCGCGGTAGGCGGTCCGCTCGGCCCACGACGACAGCCGGTAGCCGCCGCCGAGCTGCTCGGCCTTCCACGGCCGCCGCGGCTCCAGCGAATGCGCCGTCACCACGTGCGGTACGTCGTACAAGAGCTTGGCCCAGTGGCCGGCCATGTTCGCGTACCACGTGTGCGAGTGCGCCAGGTCCAGGCCCTCGGCACCGGCGGTCATGGTCAGGTCGGTCGACAGGATCCGCAGCGCGGCGTTCGCGTTCGGCATCCGGGCATCGTCCTCGGAGTGCGCGGTGGCACCCTGCCGCGGCTCGCCCATGCAGTGCACGTCGACGTCGATCAGCCGGCGTAACTCCCTGACCAGGAAGTCGACATGCACACCGGCCCCGCCGTACACGTCCGGCGGGTACTCCCTGGTCAGCATCGCCACGCGCATGCCCCGACCCTATCGCCGCCAGCCCCCGGCAGGGTTCAGGCCTCGGTCACCGGGAAGGCGATCGTGGTCATCAGGGCGTTCCTCCAGAGCCTCTCAGAAGGTGTTGGCGCTGCGGGCCATCAGTCCGCCGTCGCACACCAGGTGCGTGCCGGTCACGTACGACGCCTCGGCGGACAGCAGCCAGACCACCGCGGCGGCGATCTCGTCCGGACGGCCGAGCCGGCCGAGCGGGATCTGCCGGCCGGCTTCGTGAAGCAGATCGTCCCGAGCCGCCTGCCGGTCCTCCGACGGGATGCCGGCCAGCAGCAGGGGAGTGTCGGTTGCGCCCGGTACGACGGCGTTGACCCGGATGCCGCGTGGTGCGTAGTCGATCGCGAGTGACCGGACGAATGCCGACACGCCGCCCTTGGACGCTCCGTACGCGCCGTTGCCGCCGCCAGCGAACGCGGTGAACGCCGACGGGGACGACGTACACACGATCGAGCCCCCGCGGCCGGCGGCCAGCATCATGCGGACCGCAGCGGTGCAGGTCAGGAACACGCCAGTGAGGTTGACCCGGAGAACGCGCTCCCACTCCTCGTACCGCATCAGGTGAGCCGGGTGGTTGACCTCGATGCCGGCGTTGGCGTGCAAGCCGTCCGGTGTACCGAGGACCTTCTCGCACCGGGCGAAGGCTTCCGCGACGGCGGCCTCGTCGCCGACGTCGCACGTCACCGCCAGGGCGTCGGCGGCACCGGCGTGCCGCGCCTCGGCGGCCACATCGCCGGCGGCGTCCGTATCGATGTCGAGTGCGCCGACGCGGGCACCGCGGCCTGCGCAGGCCAGCGCCACCGCACGGCCGATGCCGGACCCGGCGCCGGTCACCAGGATCGTGCTGCCGCGCACGCTAATCCCCGGCCGCCGGGGCGTCGAGGAGCTCGGCTGCCGAGCCGATGATGTGCTCCTCGAGCGCCTTGCGCAGTGCGAGCTCGTCCTGTGAGCGGAGCGCGTCGAGCAGCATCCGGTGCTCCTGCGGGATCTCGGCGAGCTCCTCGTGCCGCGGCGCCAGCCGGTAGATCAGCGCCCGGATCCGGGGCTGAACGCTGCGCCACAGCTGCAGCGCGTGCAGGGAGCCGGCCGCCTCCACGGTGATCTCGTGGAACCGGACGTCCAGATCGTTGATCAGGGCTAGGTCGCCGGTTCGCACGCCCTCGTCCATCCGCTCGACCAGCCGTTCCAGCTCGTCCAGCCGGGACGCGCGGAGCTTGTCGGCCGCCACCGGTACGGCGTACGTCTCGATCGCCAGCCGGACCGGGAGCAGAAGCTGCATCAGCTCGCCTGGGTTGATGTCGGCGACGTACACGCCGTAGTTCGGGACGTGTTCGACGAGGCCCTCGCTCTCCAGGTGCCTCAGCGCCTCGCGGACCGGGCCGGGGCTGACTCCGAACTCGCTGGCGATGACATCCTGCTTGAGCTGCTCGCCAGGCTTGCGCAGGCCGGTGACGACCTCCTCGCGGAGTACGTCGAGGACCTGCTGGCGCCGTGACGGTGCGGGCAGCACCACGCGGCGGCCGCCGCTGATCGGACGGGACACACGCACCACCTCGTCATTTGGATAGATCAGACTAGCGCTTGACAGATTATCTATTATCTATAATCTATTCAAGCATGACCGCGTCGAGCGCCGCTGCCCGCCGGACCAGACCTGATCTGCCCTGGTGGCAGGGAGCGGTGATCTACGAGAACCATCTGCCGACCTTCCGGGACGGCGACGGCGATGGGATCGGCGACCTGCAGGGCCTGATCGACTCGCTCGGCTACCTGAGCGGAGTGCTCGGGGTGGATGCGATCTGGGTCGGCCCGTTCTTCCGGTCACCGCTGCTCGACCAGGGCTTCGACATCAGCGACCACTGCGACGTCGAGCCGGTGTTCGGAAGCCTGGAGACCGTAGACCGGTTGCTCGCCGAGGCGCACGCGCGCGGGATGCGCGTGATCGCCGACTACGTCCCGAACCACACCTCGGACCAGCACCCCTGGTTTCAGCGGTCGCGCTCGTCGCGCCGGCACCCGCAGCGTGACTGGTACGTCTGGGCCGACCCACGGCCGGACGGGTCGCCGCCGAACAACTGGGTCAGCGAGTCCGGCGGGTCGTCGTGGGAGTACGACGATGGGACCGGCCAGTTCTACCTGCACTCGCATCTCAAGGAGCAGCCGGACCTCAACTGGCGAAATCCGCAGGTGCGGGCGGCGATGCTCGACGTCCTGCGGTTCTGGCTGGACCGCGGATTCGACGGCTTCCGGATCGATGTCGCACACATGCTGATGAAGGATCCGCTGCTGCGCGACAATCCGCCGAGCCCAGGCGGCGCGGTCAATCCGTACGACATCCAGCACCCCGACTTCACCTCGCAGCTTCATGTCAACGACCGGCTGCATCCCGACATCCACGAGGTACTGCGGGAGATCCGTGCCGTCTTCGATGAGTACGACGACAGGGTGGCGATCGCCGAGATCGAGGCCTTGTCGTGGCAGCCGTGGGCAGCGTTCTTCGGTGCGGAGCAGAACGGCATCCATCTGCCGTTCGCGTTCCGGCTGATCGAGACACCGTGGCGGGCCGACGCGCTGGCCGCCGAGATCCGGGAGCTGCAGGCCGCACTGCCGGCCGACGCGTGGCCGTGCCTGACCCTCGGCAACCACGACCGGCCGCGGCTGGCGACCCGTCTCGGCAGGCCGCAGGCGCGAGTGGCGGCGATGCTGCTGCTCACGCTGCGTGGCGCGGTGTCGCTGTTCTACGGCGACGAGCTGGGCATGGTGGATCAGCCGGTTCCGGTCGATCGGCAGCGCGACTACTTCGGGCTGTTCGCCGGCGGAGCGTCTCGCGACCCCTCGCGGACGCCGATGCCCTGGGACGACGGCCCGAACGGTGGCTTCTCCACCGCCGCCGAGGACCGGTTGTGGCTGCCCGTCTCGACCGAGCTGCCGACCGTCAACGTCCGCGCGCAGCTCGCCGACCACGACTCCATGCTGGCGTTGTACCTGCGGTTGCTTGCCCTGCGCAACGACAGCCCGGCGCTCCGGCACGGCGCCATCTCGGACGTCGCGGTCGACGATGGTGTCCTGATCTACCGGCGGACCGCGCACCCGGACCGGAAGCTTGTCGCGCTCAATCTCACTCATCGGCAGCGCGCGATCGTTGCCACCGGCACCGTCGTGGCGTCGACTATCGCGGAACGCGGCGGTCGCGTCAACGGTCTGCTGACCCTCGGTCCGGACGAGGGCGTCGTCCTCGACGAAGGATCGCGGTGATAGCCGTGCTCCAACGGGTCGGAGTCAGCCGGGTGGTGCCGCGGTCGAGACGCCGACGGCCGTCCGAAGCTCCGGTGGCGATGGCGATGATCACGCCCGCGGCCGTGTTCGTCGCCGTGGTCGCGGTGTTCCCGGTGCTGTACTCGGTCTACCTGAGTTTCCGCACCGCGACGGTGGCCAGTTCCGGCCGCTGGAGCGGGTTGGACAACTACCTCGAGCTGCTCTCCGACCCGGACTTCCGGGCTGCGCTGGTCAACACCATCGTGTTCACGGGCGTGAGCGTGACGATCGAGTTCGGCATCGGGATGGCGATGGCGCTCGCGCTGCACCGCGAGTTCCGGTTCCGCGGCCTGGCGCGCACCGCCGCGCTGTTGCCATGGGCCTTCCCGGTCGTGGTCTCGGCGATGATGTGGCGGCTGATGCTGCAGGATCAGGTCGGCGTCGTGTCCTGGCTGGTGCATGCGAGCGGGATCAGCGACAAGCCGATCCTGTCCGACCACACCTCGCTGCTCGTCGCCGCGATTGCCGTGGACGTCTGGAAGACGACTCCCTTCGTCGCGCTGCTGCTGCTCGCCGGTCTGCAGACGATTCCGGGCGAGCTGAGCGAGGCCGCGATGGTCGACGGGGCATCCGCGTTCCAGCGGTTCATCTCGGTCACGCTGCCACTGCTCAAGCCCGCGATCCTCGTCGCATTGCTGTTTCGCACGCTCGAGGCCTGGAGCGTCTACGACCTGTTCTGGGTGATGAGCGATCGCGGGCTGCCGTCGCTGTCGACGTACGTGTACTCCGGCGTACGGGTCAGCCAGCTCGACTTCGCCCGCGGTGACGCGGCCGCTGTATTCGTGTTCGTTTCGTCGATCGCGATCGCGCTGGCCTACCTGCTGCTGTTCCGTACCCGGGAAGGGGAGGGATGACTATGGCGCGACGCCGCCTCCTGGTACTGCTGCTCGCCGTCTGGAGCGTGCTGCCGGTGGTGTGGGTGCTCAGGATGAGCATCAGCGACAGGCTCGACCTGTTCAGTACGCCGCCTGCGCTGGTGCCGCACCATCCAACCGGTGACAACTACGCGACTGTGCTCGGCGATACGGCTTTCCGGGCCGGGCTCGTGAACAGCCTGCTCATCGCCGGGACAACGACCGTACTGTGCATGACGCTCGGCAGCCTGGCGGCGTACCCGCTGGCCCGGCTGCGGTTTCATGGCCGGAGCCTGCTGATGGTCGGCTTCCTGGCGATGGCGTATTTCCCGACCGTCGCGATCATCGCCCCGCTGTTCAAACAATTGCGATCGGCCGGACTGCTCGACACCTATGTCGCGGTGATCGCGGTGGATACCGCGTTCGCGTTGCCGCTCAGCGTCTGGATCATGGTCGCCTTCTTCCATAAGCTGCCCGCCGAGTTGGAGGAGGCCGCCCGGATCGACGGCGCGAGCGTCCTGCAGACGTTCCGGCAGGTGATCGTGCCCCTCGCCGTGCCCGGTGTCGTCACGACCGCGATCCTCACGTTCGTCGCGGCCTGGAACGAGTTCCTGTTCGCCAACACCTTCCTGTTCGACCAGTCTCGCTGGCCGGTCACGGTGGTCATCCCGAGCTACGCGGGCGTGCACTCGGTCGACTACGGCGCCCAGGCCGCCGCCACCATCCTCGTCACCGTTCCGCTCGCCGTCGTCGTCCTGGTGTTCCAGCGCCGGCTCGTCGAAGGACTGACAGCGGGAGCGCTCAAATCCTGATCCCCTGAAGGAGTTCACCATGCCCGAGATCACCCGGCGCCGGCTGTTGGGTCTGGCCGGAGCTGCAGTCGCCGCGCCGAGCCTGCTGACAGCCTGCGGTTCGTCGAAGGACGAGAGCACCCAGGTGGTGTTCGGTACCACCCCGGACATCGCCAAGGCGGTAGAGAAGTCAATCGCGCAGTTCAACAACAGCAAGGTGACTGCCAAGCCGGTCAAGGTCCGCGTGATGCCGGCCGACAGCTCGCAGTTCCTGGACCAGATGCGCACGCAGCTGCAGGCCGGGTCGGCCGACATCGACGTGTTCGGTGGCGACATCTCATGGGCCGCGCAGTTCGCACCGAACGGCTGGCTGGCCGACCTGTCCGACCGGTTCACGCCGGAGTTGCGTGCGCAGCACCTGAAGGCCGCGGTCGACGCGAACGTTGTCGACGGCAAGGTGTACGGCGTGCCCTGGTATTGGGACGCGGGGTTGCTGTACTACCGCAAAGACCTGGTCGAGCGCGCCGGCTACAGCAGCCCGCCCGCGACCTGGGACGAACTGCGTGAGATGGCGCTGAAGGTCAGCCGGGACACCAAGACCCCGAACGGCTTCAACTTCCAGGGCGCCAACTACGAGGGCGGCACCGTCAACGGGATCGAGTACATCCGCAGCGCCGGCGGCGACGTTCTCACCGACGGCAAGGTCACGATCGGTTCACCGGTGGCCGTCCAGGGTCTGACGACCGAGCGCGGCATGGTCGCCAGTGGCGCGGCACCTGCGGCGGTCGCCAACTACAAGGAGGACGAGTGTCTTGCCGGCTTCCTCGGCGGCAAGACGGTCTTCACCCGGCAGTGGGTGTACCTGTACGGGAAGCTGCCGGACAAGACGCAGTCGGTCCTCGAACCGGCCCAGGTCGGAGTGGCCGAGCTGCCGGTGGCACGCGCCGGTCTGACCTCGGTGAACGTCGGCGGCGGCTGGAACTTCATGATGAACGCCAACTCCCGCAACCAGGACGACGCCTGGAAGTTCGTGCAATTCCTTACCGCACCGGAGCAGCAGAAGGCGCTTGCCGCCGGGTATGCCTTCCTGCCCACCCGGCCCGCGCTGTACGACGACAAGGACATTCTCAAAGCGATGCCCGTCATCGGGCTTGCCAAACAAGCCATCCAGCACACCACTGTTCCGCCGCTGACGGCGTACTACTCCGACATGTCGCTGGCGATGGCGAAGACCTTCAACGCATCGCTGCGTGGTGCGGTGAGCCCGGCCCAGGCCGCGGAGCAACTCCAGGCCGCCCTCGAGCAGATCGTGGCCAAGGGCAAATGACCACGATGACCACGATCAACGCCGACCATGACCCGGCCGTCCGGCTGGACCCGGCGACCGGCCTTCCCTCGGCGCTCGGTGAGCTGCCGTTGGTGCTGACGGCAACGGTGGTGACCGAGGGGCGCGAGGTACGGCTGCCACTACGCGGAATCGGGTACGCCGACACCGTCACACTCTCGGAGTTCAAACTCGCGGGTGACACCGTCGGGCACCGCTTCGACGGGGGGGTAGAGGTCTACACCGTTGTCACCAGCGTCGGCGACTGGACGGCGGTCTGGGAGTACACCATCCGGCAGCGCCATCCTCGGATCTCGGTTGCCATCGAGCTTGCCGGGCCTGGAACGCTACGCGACTTTCGGCTCGAGATCGCTTGCCCCGGGACCGGCGAGTGGTTGATCGAGGCCCCGGGCAACGAGTTGCGTCCGGGGGTACGCCTTGCCGACCTGATCGAGCCGGTGGTCGTGTCGACTGCCGGCGGGTTCATGGGCTCGACCGGGTTGATGGCCGCGCATCACGGCGCGCGCACGATGGTTGTGTGGCCGATCTGCCGGACCGAGATCGGACACTGCACGGTCCGCGGCGGCGACGGACTCCACGTCACACTGGACACCGGCGTGGCCGGACGGCTGGCCGATGGCGAGTCGATCCGCTACGAGGCGTTGCACCTCGATCTCCTCGACACCACCTGGGAGGAGACCCGCGCGCTGGTGCCGTCCTGGTACCGGATGCTCGGCATCAGCACACCGGCGGACCGGTCGGACTGGGCGCGGACCGCGAACATCTACGAGGTCCATCTCGGCTCGGCCCCGTTCTGGCAGGGCTACACGTACGAGCCGTACGCCGGCCTGCGGGCACTGCATGCCGACCTGGACCGAATCGCGGATCTCGGGTACGACGTAGTGCAGATCATGCCGCGCCAGCCGTACCCGAGCTACAACGTCCACGACTACGCGGACATCGACACGACATACGGCGACGAGACCGAACTACGGAGCCTTGTCGCCGACTGTCACCAGCGCGGTCTGCGCGTCGTCCTCGACGTGCTCATGCACGGTGTGATCGATCAGGAGGTCATGGCGCAGACCGCGCAGCGCATACGAGACAGCAAGTTGTTCGCGCGGCTGGGCGATGACACCACCCGGTCCCAGGGAACCAGCGCGGCTGCGAAGACCGCCGAGCTGATCTCGTGGGCGCGTCACCTCATCGACTTCGAGCCGTACTGGATGACCTCGCCCGAACGGCATCCGCTGGTCGACGAGCATCCGGAATGGTTCATGCGCGACTCGGCGCAGGAGATCATCGGGATCTATACCAAGGCGTTCGACGCTGCGAATCCTCAGTGGCAGGAGTACTTCTGCGCGTCGATGGAGGATCTGGTCCGCCGGCTGGACGTGGACGGGTTCCGGATCGACGCGCCGACCTATAACGACCTGCCGAACTGGTCGACGGCGACGCGGGGACGGGCGAGCTACTCGTCGCTCGGCTGCCTGGAGTTGTTCGACCGGCTGCGACCGCGGCTGAAGCGGCTCAAGGATTCGGTGATGCTGTACACCGAGCCGACCGGTGTGCTGTTCCGGCAGGCCATGGACGTCACCTACAACTACGACGAGCAATGGCTGATCCCCGCTGTGCTCGGTCATGGCGAGGGCGCCGGCATCCGGACGGCGCGCGAACTGGCGGCCTGGTTCCGGGACCGGAACGCGGTGCTCCCGCCCGGCTCGGTGATCGCGCACCACATCGACTCGCACGACACGTTCTGGTGGCCACTGCCCGGTGAGAAGTGGCGACGCGAGCAGTACGGTCTCGACGCAGCCAAGGCGCTGCTGGCCGTCTTCGCGCTGAGCGGAGGCGCGTTCATGACGTACGTCGGCGGCGAGAGCGGAATGGAGCCGGAGATCCGTCGATACCTACGACTACGCCGGGAGTTGCCCGAGGTTCGCCATGACGTTGCTGTGAGCAACGAGTCGGTCTTTGCCGTGCGGTTGGGTGCAGGCGATCGGGTGAGCCTTGTCCTGGTCAACCTGTCCGCCTCACCGGTGTCGTGCTCGGTCGATGACGGTGCGACGTACCGGCTCGGTCCGTATGAGGTGACGATCAGATGAAGATCACGGGGATGCGGGCGGTGGGGCTGACCGGGGCCACGCCGGCCGGCGGATGGAGCGAGGAACTGCGACCCGACGACGCGGTGCACACGCTGGTGCTGGTCCGGACCGACGAGGGACTGACCGGCGTCGGCAGTGTGTTCACCGGTCATGAGCTGGTGCGGGCCGCACTCGACCTGCTCGAACCCCTGTACGCCGGTGAGTCGGCGCTGGAGCCGGAGCGGCTGAGCGAGAAGCTGCACCAGAGCACCTTCTGGCTCGGACGCGGCGGCTCGGTCACGCACACGATCAGCGGCATCGACGTCGCCCTGTGGGACCTGTTCGGACAGGTCACCGGCCAGCCGGTCGGGCGGCTGCTCGGCGGACGGTACCGCGACCGGGTCCGGCCGTATGCGTCGCTGTTGATGGACCAGCCGGACCCGCTCACCGACCGGCTGCGCGCGGTTTGCTCGGACGGGTTCACCGCGTTCAAGATCGGCTGGGGTCCCTTCGGCCGCGACAGCGAGGCGATGGACGAGCGGATCGTTGCCGCCGCTCGTGCCGCGGTCGGGGACGACGCGCTGCTGATGGTGGACGCCGGTGGCAGCGACGCGTTCTGGCCGCACGGGTACAGCTGGGCACTGCGCACCGCGGGCATGCTCGCCGGCTATGGAGTGCATTGGTTCGAGGAGCCGCTGCGCCCGGACCTGATCGAGGATTACACCGCACTGCGCCGGGCCAGCCGGGTCGACATCGCGGCCGGCGAGGTGCTGACCCGGCGGCAGAGCTTCCAGCCGTGGCTGCAGGGACACGCGCTCGACGTGGTCCAGCCCGACACGACGAAGGTCGGCGGTCTGAGCGAGCAGCGCCGGATCGGCTGGACGGCCTACGACAGCGGGATCCGGCTGATCCCGCACGGGTGGAACACCGCGATCGGGCTGGCTGCCGACCTCCAGCTCGCATCCGCGCTGCCCGGCACCGACCTGGTCGAGTACATCGCCGGGTCGCCGTACGTCGACGACATCACCGCCGAGCGCTGGAATCTGGACGACGACGGCCTGCTCGCGATCCCGGACCGGCCCGGGCGCGGCGTCCGGCTCGACCCGGACCGACTGGCCCGGTACGCCGACCCCGACGGCATTGCGGCCGTGGTGGAGTTGTCGACATGACCGTAACCGGCAGGGTTGCCCAGATCAGCGGGTCCAGAACAGTCTCGGTGCGCCAGCAACAGTTCGCACCGCCATCGGCCGGACAGGTGCTGGTCAGGGTGCGCCAGGTCGGCATTTGTGCGAGTGAACTGGCCGACTGGCGGAACGGTCCAGCCGCCGGCGATCCGCCGATCGAGGTCGGGCACGAGCCGTTCGGCACGATCCACAGCGTCGGTTCCGGCGTCGGCGGCCTGGAGCCGGGACAGCCGGTCACGGGCAGGCTGGTGCCGTCGCTGGCCGACTACGTGTACGCCGATCCCGCGGACGTCGTGCCGGCGCCGCCCGGCGTCGACCTGGCGCTCGGGGAGCCGCTCGGCTGTGTCGTCGAGGGGTACCGGCGCGCCGTGCCGGAGCCCGGTGCACGGACGGTGGTTGTCGGCCTCGGGTTCATGGGACTGGTGATGGTGCAGTTGCTGGCTGCGAGTCCGACCGCCGCGGTGTGGGCGATCGACCCGCGGGCGGATGCCCGGGACGTGGCCGTGCGCAGCGGCGCCACCCGGGCGCTGGCACCGGACGACTCGGCGCTCGACGGCGAGGCGTTCGAGCTCGTGGTCGAGGCCAGCGGGACCCAGCCAGGGCTCGACCAGGCCACCAGGCTCGCCGCCGAGCAGGGCACGGTGTCGATCCTCGGCTACCACCAGGCACCGTCACGCGCGGTCGACGTCAGGGCCTGGAACTGGAAGGCACTCGACGTTGTCAACGCGCACGTGCGCGACCGGCACCGGTTGGCTGCGTCCACCCGGGCCGCGCTGAACCTGCTGGCGGCCGGACGGCTGCGGGCCTCCGACCTGGTCACCCACAGCTACCCGCTGGAGGAGGCCGGTGCAGCCTTCGAGGCACTCGAAACCAAGCCGCCGGGCTTCGTCAAGGCGGTCGTGACGCTCTAACGCAGCTGGGTGGGGACCCAGTAGCGGAGTTTGCCGTTGCGCTGGTCCTCGAACTCGCCGCCGCAGGCCTCGATCACCTTGCGGGAGGCGTTGTTGTCGGTGTCGCAGGTGACCAGTGCCGGATCGATACCGAGTCCGGCCGCGATCGGCAGCGACTCGGCCAGCATCGCCGTTGCGTAACCCTTGCGCCGCGCCGACGGGCGTACGACGTACCCGATGTGGCCGCCGATCTCGAGCAGGAACCGGGTCAGCTGGTGCCGGATCGACAACCGGCCGAGCCACTCGTCGCCGTCGACGTACCACAGCATCGTGGCCGGGACCCAGTCCGGCGGCCGGGCCGCGGCGGGCAGCGCGTCACGCTTGAGGTCCTCGACGTACCGCTCGAACTCGGCCGGTTCGGCGAGCTGACGGCGGGTGCGGTCCTCATCGGCGACGTACACGCCCATCCAGCGGTCGTCGCCGTCGTCGAGCTCGTCCCAGGCGGCGAGGAACGACCGGTGAACGGCGGTGGTCGGCTGGACGAGCACAGGCATGCGACAAGTGTCCGACACCCAGAATCCGCGATCAGACCGGCCCCGCGCCGCCCAGGCCCTGCCATTCGGGTCCTGCCGTGCTGGCAGGACCCGAACGACAGGCCCTAGTGTCGGGTCATGGCGAAGGCACCAAAGGTTCTGGGGATCGTGCTCGCCGGGGGCGAGGGCAAGCGGCTGATGCCGCTCACGGCGGACCGGGCCAAACCGGCCGTCCCGTTCGGTGGCAGTTACCGGCTGATCGACTTCGTACTGTCGAACCTGGTGAACGCGGGGTATCGCAGCCTGTGCGTGCTCACCCAGTACAAGTCGCATTCGCTGGACCGGCACATCTCGGTGACCTGGCGGATGTCGACGATGCTGGGCAACTTCGTCACCCCGGTGCCGGCACAGCAGCGGCTCGGCCCGCAGTGGTACCAGGGCAGCGCGGACGCGATCTACCAGTCGCTGAACCTGATCAAGGACCACCGGCCGGACGTCATCGTCGTGTTCGGTGCCGACCACGTGTACCGGATGGACGCCTCGCAGATGGTGCAGGCGCACCTGGAGTTCGGCGCCGGAGTGACCGTCGCCGGGATCCGGGTGCCGCGGTCCGGCGCGTCGGAGTTCGGCGTGATCAAGACCGCCCAGGACGGGGTGCGGATCGAGGACTTCCTGGAGAAGCCGCCCGACCCGCCGGGCCTGCCGGACTCGCCTGACGAGACGTTCGCCTCGATGGGCAACTACGTGTTCAACACCGACGTGCTGGTCGAGGCGCTCCTCGCGGACGCCGCCCACTCCTCGTCGCGGCACGACATGGGCGGCGACATCGTGCCGATGATGGTGGACCAGGGCAGGGCGAACGTGTACGACTTCGCCGACAACGACGTGCCCGGCGCTCTGGAGCGCGATAAGTCGTACTGGCGCGACGTCGGGACGCTGGACTCGTACCACGAGGCGCACATGGACCTGGTCTCGATCCAGCCGGTGTTCAACCTGTACAACAACGACTGGCCGATCTACACCTCACACCCGCAGTTTCCCGGCGCCAAGTTCACCGACGACGCGACCGTCGGCGAGTCGATCGTCTGCGGCGGCTCGGTGATCTCCGGCGCCACCGTCGAGGACTCTGTGATCGGTGCGAACGTCACCGTACTGCCCGGTGCGCAACTCGAGCGTTGCGTGGTCATGGACAACTGCTGGGTCGGGCGCGGCGCCAAGCTCAAGAACGTGATCCTCGACAAGAACATCGTGGTCCCGGCGAACGCGGAGATCGGGTACGACCCCGAGGCCGACCGGGCCGCCGGATACACCATCAGCAAGGGCGGGATCACCGTACTCGGCAAGGACCAGGCGGTGGCCGAGCCGGCAGCTGTCAAGCGCGCAGCCGTTGAAGCGACGTGACCGAGTCTGAGGCACTCGAACGGGACGCGGCCGACCCGGGGCACCGCGACCTGTTTCACATCCCGCCGTACGACGGTGCGTACCCGGAGATGGCGTACTTCGCCGGCAACTCGCTCGGGTTGCAGCCGAAGGCGACCCGGGACGAGTTGCTCGCAGACCTGGACGCATGGGCCCGGCTCGGGGTCGAGGGACACCACGAGGGCGGCCGGCCCTGGTTGCCGTACCACGCGCTGCTGACCGAGCCGGCCGCGCGGCTGGTCGGTGCGCTGCCGTCGGAGACCGTGGTGATGAACTCACTGACGGTCAACCTGCACCTGCTGCTGGTGTCGTTCTACCGGCCGGCGGGACGGCGTACGCGGATCGTGATCGAGGACTCGGCGTTCCCATCGGACAGTTACGCGGTTCGCAGCCAGGTGCGGTTCCACGGGCTCGATCCGGCCGACGCGGTGGTGCGGCTGACGCCACGGCCCGGTGAGGACACACTGCGGACCGAGGACATCGTGTTCGACGACACCGTCGCGCTGGTCATGCTCGGCGGGGTGAACTATCTGACCGGCCAGCTGATGGACATTCCGGCGATCACCGCTGCCGGGCACGCGGCCGGTGCTGTCGTCGGCTGGGACTTGGCGCACGCCGCCGGCAACGTACCGCTGGCGTTGCACGACTGGGACGTCGATTTCGCCGCCTGGTGCTCGTACAAGTACCTGAACTCGGGTCCCGGCGCGCTCGCGGGCGCCTTCGTCCACGCCCGGCACCACGGCACCGCGCTGCCGCGGTTCGAGGGGTGGTGGAGCACCGAGGAGGCAACCCGGTTCGAGATGGAGCCGGAGTGCCGCCCGCCGGCCACCGTCGAGGCCTGGCAGGTGTCGAACCCGCCGATCTTCTCGATGGGCCCGGTCCGTACCTCGCTGGAGATCTTCGACAAGGTCGGGATGCCGCCATTGCACGAGCGGAGCATCCGGCTGACCGGCTATCTGGAGTCGCTGCTCTCCTCGACGGTCGGCTTGCAGGTCATCACGCCTGCCGAACGCGGTGCGCAGCTGTCCCTGCGCGTGCCTGACAGTGCGGGGGAGTTGTCGCGCCGGTTGCGGGACTCGTACGGCGTGATCGCCGATTCGCGCGAGCCGGACGTGATCCGGCTGGCGCCGGTGCCGCTGTACTCCTCGTACCACGACTGCTGGCGCGCGGCGTCCGCGCTGGCAGACCTCTATCCGGCCTGACCTGCGGTCACAATCCCCACACCCCGGCTGGCCTTGAGCGGCCAGCCCCGCGACGGGCGGGAATTCTGACCGCACAAGTGGACACGTCGCATAGCCTGGCGGCATGGCTGAGCGGGTCGCGATCGTCGGGGCGGGGCTGACCGGTTCACTGCTGGCCTGCTACCTGGCCCGGCGCGGGCTGAACGTCAGCCTGTACGAGCGCCGGCCGGACCCCCGTACCGGGCAGGCCGAGCGCGGCCGGTCGATCAACCTGGCGATCTCCGAACGCGGTCTGGACGCGTTGCGCCGGATCGATCTGGACCGGCGCGTGATGGCCGGGGCGCTGCCGATGCGCGGCCGGATGATCCACGCGGTGTCCGGTGAACTGGACTTCCAGCCGTACAGCCTGTCAGGCGACCGGGCGATCAACTCGATCAGCCGCGGCGCGCTCAACAACGCCCTGCTCGACGCGCTTCCCGGCGTACCGGTGCACTTCGAGCACCGGCTGACCGGGCTGGATGTGAAGACCGGTGCGATGACGTTCGAGACCCCTGCCGGCCAGGCGCAGGCCGATGCGGATGTGGTGCTCGGCGCCGACGGGGCCGGCTCGGCTGTCCGCGGCCAGTTGCTCGCCGCCGGTGAGCTGACCGAGACGCTCGACTTCCTCGACTACGGGTACAAGGAGCTGACCATCCCCGCGGCCGGCGGCGAGTTCGCGTTCGACCCGGGCGCGCTGCACATCTGGCCGCGCGGTACGTCGATGATGATCGCGCTGCCGAACCCGGACCGGTCGTTCACCTGCACACTGTTCTGGCCGAACGGCGGCACCTCCAGCTTCGCCTCGCTGAGCAGCCCGGCGGCTATCGAGCGACACTTCGGCGAGGTGTATTCCGACGTCGTACCGCTGATGCCGGCGCTGGTCGACGACTACCAGCACAACCCGATCGGCCTGCTCGGCACGGTCCACGTACGACCGTGGCAGGTGCACGGCCGGGCCGGGCTGATCGGCGACGCGGCGCATGCGATCGTGCCGTTCTACGGTCAGGGTGCGAACTGCGGGTTCGAGGACGTCGTCGAGCTGGACCGCTGCCTGGACGCGGCCGGCGGCGACTGGTCGGACGCGCTGCCGTTGTTCGAGATGCGCCGGCGGGACAACACCGAGGCGATCGCCGACATGGCCCTGGCGAACTTCGTCGAGATGCGGGACAAGGTCGCCTCGCCGGTGTTTCGTGTTTCCAAGCGATTTGAGCACGGGTTGGAACGCCGGCTTCCAGACCTCTACGTGTCGCGGTACGAGCTGGTGTCGTTCTCGACCACGCCGTACGCGGAGATCCAGCGGCGAGTTCGCCTACAGCACCGGGTGCTCGGAGCGCTGGCGGCCTCGGTGGCCGGAGTCGTGGCTGGCGTGGTCGTGTCGAGGAGGCGGCCATGACGTTGTGGCGTCGCGAGCTGTTGCGGGGGGAGCCCGGCGGCGAGCCCGGGCTGCTGCGGAACTACGTCGGCGGTGCGTGGACGGGCGGTACGCCGTTTGCCAAGCGCAGCCCGGTCACGGGCCAGACGATCTTCGAGGTCGCCGAGGCTGATGACGCGACGGTCGACGCCGCCGTGGAGGCCGCCCGAGCGGCTCAGCGCGGCCCGTGGCGGCGGATGGGTGAGCAGGAGCGTGCTGGTCTACTTCGCCGGATCGCCGACGAACTCGATCGCCGGACCGACGATCTGGTCGCGGCCGAGGTCGGCGATACCGGCAAGCCGGTCGGGCAGGCGCGCACCCTCGACGTACCCCGCGGGGCGGCCAACTTCCGTGCCTTCGCCGACATCATCGCGGCCGCGCCGACCGAGTCGTTCACGACGGTCACACCGGCCGGCGGCCGGGCGGTGAACTACGCGATCCGCAAGCCGGCCGGTGTGGTCGCGGTGATCGTGCCGTGGAACCTGCCGCTCCTACTGCTCACCTGGAAGGTCGCGCCGGCGCTTGCCTGCGGCAACAGTGTGATCGTCAAGCCGTCGGAGGAGACGCCGTCGTCGGCGACGCTGCTTGCCGAGGTGATGGACGCCGTTGGCCTTCCGCCGGGCGTGTTCAACCTCGTCCACGGGTTCGGCCCGGGCTCGGCGGGCGAGGCGCTGACCACCCATCCCGGCGTGGATGCGATCACGTTCACCGGCGAGTCCGCCACCGGTCGCGCGATCCAGCGGGCAGCCGCCGACACGGTCAAGGCCGTCTCGTTCGAACTGGGCGGCAAGAACGCCGGGCTCGTCTTCGCCGATGCCGACCTCGACGCCGCCGTCGAGGGCTCGGTCCGCTCGACGTTCACCAACGGCGGCCAGGTCTGCCTGTGCACCGAGCGCCTGTACGTCGAACGGCCCGTGTACGACGAGTTCGTGGCCCGCCTGGCCAAACGGGCCGGCCTACTCCCATACGTATGGCCGGCCGACGAGGCGGCAGGTGTGGTGAACATGCCGCTGATCTCGGCGGAACACCGGACCAAGGTGCTCGGCTACTACGACCTGGCCCGCTCGGAGGGGGCGAGCGTGCTCACAGGTGGTGGCGTACCCGCGCTCGGCGACGCCCGCGACGGTGGCTCGTACGTCCAGCCGACCGTGCTCACCGGGCTCCCGCAGGACGCGAGGACCAACACCGAGGAGATCTTCGGCCCGGTCTGCCATGTGGCGCCGTTCGACGCCGAGGACGAGGGGTTCGCGCTGGCCAACGACAGCGCCTACGGCCTAGCGGCCACGGTCTGGACCCGAGACGTCGGCCGAGCGCACCGCGCGGGCGCCGCCCTGGACGCGGGCCTGGTCTGGGTCAACACCTGGTTCCTGCGCGACCTGCGAACCCCCTTCGGCGGCATGAAAGCCTCCGGCGTAGGCCGCGAGGGAGGCACCCACTCCCTGGCCTTCTACTCCGAACTAACCAACCTTTGCCTCGACATCACCTGAGAGCGCGACAGCGGGGCAGGCGTTGTGGCTTCCCGGCACACGTGGCGGGTTCCCGCACCGCATACGGTTAGCGAACCCACCACAACCTGCGGGCACCCACCACGAATGCTGCCCTGGCACGTTTGCAGGTGGCGGTGGAAGATGACCACGTGACGGAGGCGAGGGTGGTGGCGGGGAAGGCGCGGCCGCGGGGGCGGTATCCGCATCTGAAGGTTGCGGGCGGGTTGGTGTTCGTCTCCGGGACCAGTAGCCGGCGGCCTGACGACACGATCGCCGGGGCCGGGGTCGATGAGATGGGGACGACCTCGCTGGACATCCGGGTACAGACGCGTGCCGTGCTGGAGAACGTCCGCGACCTGCTCGCCGAGGTCGGTGCCGGGCTCGCGGACCTGGTCAGCGTCACGACGTACCTGGTGAGCATGAACGACTTCGGCGGCTACAACGAGGTGTACGGCGAGTTCTTCGACGAGGACGGCCCGGCGCGAACCACAGTCGCTGTGCACCAATTGCCGCACCCGCACCTGCTGATCGAGATCCAGGCCGTCGCCCTACTACCCGACAAGGAGCGATCATGACCGACGTCAACCTGGAGGCCACGAGCTTTCCTGGGTGGATCGAGGAGAACAAGCACCTGCTCAAGCCGCCGGTCGGCAACAAGCAGATGTTCCCGACCGGCGACGACTTCATCACGATGATCGTCGGCGGGCCGAATCAGCGCACGGACTTCCACGTCGATCCGTACGAGGAGTTCTTCTACCAGGTCAAGGGCAACATGCACGTCAACGTGATGACCGAGGACGGCCCGGCCCGGGTGGACATCCACGAGGGTGAGATGTGGGTGCTGCCGCGCAGCATGCCCCATTCGCCGCAGCGGCCCGAGGAGGGCTCGATCGGGCTGGTGATCGAGCGGGTACGCGAGGAGGGCACGCTGGAGAAGTTCCGCTGGTACTGCGGGAACTGCAACGCGATCGTCCACGAGGTCGAGCTCCAGGTCCGTGACATCGTCAAGGATCTCCCGCCGTTGTTCACCGCGTTCTACGAGGACGAGAAGGCCCGCACCTGCGGCAACTGCGGGACCGTGCACCCGGGCAAGGGATGACCAGCGCGCCGGTCGTCGACGTCCACACCCACCTGGTTCCGAAGGGCTGGCCGGACCTGGCCGCGGCCTGCGGCGGGGACGGCTGGCCGTGGCTGCGGATCGAGAACGAGCGCCAGGCGATGATCATGCTCGGCGACCGCGAGTTCCGGCCGGTCGGGCAGCAGTGCTGGGACCCGTCGGCCCGGATCGCCGACATGGTTGCCGACGGCATCGACCTGCAGGTGGTGTCGCCGACGCCGGTGTTCTTCGCGTACGACCGGCCCGGCGACCAGGCGGTCAAGGTGTCCCGGATCTTCAACGACCTGGCGCTGGAGTGCACCGCCGACGAGCGGCTGATCCCGTTCTGTCAGGTACCGCTGCAGGACCCGGACGCGGCCTGCGCGGAGCTGGACCGGTGCCTGGCGGCCGGACACCAGGGTGTCGAGATCGGCAACCACGTCGGCGACCGGGACCTCGACGACGCGCGTACGGTGCAGTTCCTTCGGCACTGCGCCGAACGGGGCGCCCCGGTCCTGGTACATCCGTGGGACATGCCGGACGGGCCGCGGCTGAACCGCTGGATGGCCCGCTGGCTGACCGGTATGCCCGCCGAGACGCATTTGTCGGTGCTGGCGATGATCCTTGGTGGCGTGTTCGACGAGGTGCCCGAGACGCTGCGGCTGTGCTTCGCCCATGGCGGCGGCAGCTTCGCGTTCTGGATCGGAAGAGCCGACAACGCCTGGCACCGCCGCGCCGACCTGGTGCGCGGCCGATCGGCATACCCGCCGAGCCATTACCTGGACCGGTTCTTCGTGGACACGGTGGTGTTCGAGCAGGCGTCGCTACGGCTGCTGGTCGACGTACTGGGTGAGGACCAGATCGTGCTCGGTAGCGACTACCCTTATCCGCTGGGGGAGCGGCCGGCCGGTCAGGTGATCCGGTCCGCGGAGTTCCTGTCCGACAAGCAGCGGAACAAGTTGCTGTCCGGCAACGCGATGCGCTTCCTGGGGCGCGGGTGAGCATCCTTGACCGGCCGGGACCGGAGCCGGACGAAGTCATTGCCTACGGCCCTCATCGCGAAAACCTCATCGACATGTGGCACGGCGAGGGCGCGCAGGTCGTTCTGCTGCACGGCGGGTTCTGGCGGCCGCAGTGGGACCGCATGCACCTCAGGACGATGGCCGGTGCGCTGCGTGAGGCCGGGTACAGGGTGGCGTTGCCCGAGTACCGCCGCGTGCCGGGCATGCCCGATCTGATGACCGCCGACGTCACGGGGGCACTGGCCGGTCTCGAGCCGTCGATCCTCATCGGTCATTCGGCGGGCGGGCACCTGGCGCTCTGGGCGGCGGACAAGACCCGCGCCGTCCTCGCGCTGGCCCCGGTCGCCGATCTGATACTCGCCGAGCGGAAGCACCTGGACGTCGGTGCTGTGCGGGACTTCCTCGGCGGCCCTGCCGACAGCCGCCCCGACCTCGACCCGATCCGTCTCGCGCCGGCCGGCGTACCGGTGACTCTGCTACACGGGACCGAGGACGACCGGGTACCGCTCGAGGTGTCCCAGACGTACGCCGCCGCCCATCCGGAGGCCCGGCTGGTACCGCTGCCCGGTGCGGACCACTTCGACCTGATCGATCCCGCCTCGCCGGTATGGCCGGTGCTGCTCGAAGAGCTGGCGAAGCTGTGACGGTCTCGAAGCGTGCTCGGGAGCGGCTGGCCGGTATCAGTTTGCCGGTCGACGTACACCAGAGGCTGGCCGCGGACCCGTGGTCGGCGGACAACCCGGACGGATACATCAACCTCGGCACTGCCGAGAACCACCTTCTGTTCGACCTGCTGGAGCCCAAGCTCGTCGGACCTCGAAGGGTGAGCGCCGAGGACACGCACTACCAGCCGCTGGCCGGGTCGGAATCGTTCCGGGATGAGTTGGCGGCGTACCTTTCGCGGCAGCGCGGCGTATCGGTTGCGGCCGACGAGCTGGTTCTCCTCGCTGGCAGCACCGCGGCCCTCGACGCGGCCGCATTCGCGGTCTGCGATTCGGGCGACGGGATCGTGATGCCCGCGCCGTACTTCCCCGGGCTCGACACCGCGCTCGGCGGCCGGGCGGGCGCACGACTGATCCCGGCGCCGACCTCCCCGGCCGACGGGTTCCGGCTCACCGGCGAGGTGGTTGAGCGTGCGATCGCCTCGACCGACGGCCCGGTACGCGCCGTCGCGCTGCTGTCACCGCACAACCCGCTCGGACACGTGTACGACCGGGCAACACTGACTGCCGTCGCCGAGGTGGTGCGTGACCACGGGCTCGACCTGATCTCCGACGAGGTGTACGCCGGGTCGGTGTTCGCCGGCGAGTTCGTCAGCGTCGCCGCAGTGGACGTGCTGCCCCCGGATCGGGTGCACGTCGTCTGGGGGTTCTCCAAGGACTTCGGGATGTCGGGGCTCCGGGTCGGCGTGCTGAGCTCGGGCGACCCGGACGTACGGGCCGCGGCGGCACACCTGGCGATAGTGGCGTCTCCGTCCTCGGATACCCAGGCGGTGCTGCGCGAGATGCTTGCCGATAGCACCTTCCTGGATACCTTCGAGCGGGAGCGAGTACGCCGGCTCGCCGACGCCTACGCCGCGACCACGAAGGCGCTGGACGAGAACGGGATCGGGTACGTCGAGGCCGCGGCCGGACTGTACGTGTGGATCGACCTGCATGCGCATCTGGAGTATCCGACGTTCGAGTCCGAGCGCAGGTTGTGGCGGCGGCTGTTCGAGACCGGCCGGGTGAGCATCTCCCCGGGTGGCTTGTTCCACACGCCGGAGCCGGGCTGGTTCCGGCTGTGCTTCGCCAGCGCCGCGGATGGCGTACGGACCGGGATCGAGCGGATCGCGTCAGCGCTTGACGGCGACCAGTAGGCCGTCGCCGACCGGGAGCAGCGCCGACACCATGTCGTCGTCCTCCCTGATCACCCGCGCCACCTCGCGGACCGCGACCGTGTCCGGATCGCGCTGCGCCGGGTCGGCCACCCTGTCGTGCCACAGCGCGTTGTCGAACGCGACCACGCCGCCCGGCCGCAGCAACCGGCGCGCCTCAGTGAGGTACCCGGGGTACTCACGTTTGTCGGCGTCGCAGAAGACCATGTCGTAGTGCCCGTCGGTCAGCCGGGTCAGGACGTCGAGCGCGGCCCCGGAGATCAGCCGGACCCGCTGCGACGGGATCCGGGCGGCGGTGAAGGTCTGTTTGGCCAGCCGCTGGTTCTCCGCATCGATGTCGACCGTGGTAAGGGTGCCGTCCGGCCGCATCCCGCGCAGCAGCGCGAGCCCGGACACACCGGTGCCGGTGCCGATCTCGACGACCGCCTTCGCGTCGATCGCGGCGGCCAGCATCTTCAGCGCGGCGGCACCGCCGGCGCCGATCGCGACCACGCCGGCGTCCTGGGCCATCACCCGGGCCGCGGCGACGACCTCGTCCTCACCGATGAAGTCCTCGGCGTACGCCCACGACGCGGGCTTGGGTCCCGTGGCGATGATGCACCCCTTTTCCTTCGGTCGGCGCCGCCCCGGTACCCGTTCCGGTGACGACTATCGGACGGTTGGATCAGCCTGAAGCCTAGCCTCGTCACGCCGACTCCGGCATGATTGTTCATTCCTGCGCATAGAATGTGATATCCGTGCAGCTACGATCCTGCGACCATCGAGCCGGAGGGGAGAGCGAAGTGGACGTGTCAGGCGCGTACCACCTCGATGCCGGCTTCGGTGAACGGGACCAGGTCGGCGTCCTCGGCTTGCACGTCGGTGACCAGCGTGTCGATCGCGTCGAGCTCGCAGATCCGGGCGAACGCGCGATGTCCGAGCTTGGAGGAGTCGGCCACCACGACCACCTTCGCGGCCCGGCCGACGATCAGCGCATTGATGTTCGCCTCGCCCTCGTGATGGGCGGTGGCGCCGGTCTCGTCGATTCCGTCCACGCCGAGGAAGGCGAGGTCGAGCGACAGGTCGGCAAGGATGCGGTGCGCGAGCGGCCCGATCATCTCGTACGACTGCGGCCGCGCGACGCCACCGGTCAGCACCATCTTGACGTGCGGCCGAACGATCAGCTCGTTGGCGATGTTGAGCGCGTTCGTCACCAGCGTGAACGCCGGCTCGCCGTGCTCCGCGGACAGCTCAGGCCGGGTGGCCAGCGTCCGGGCGACCTCCGAGATCGTCGTACCGCCGTTCATGCCGATCACCATGCCGCGTCGTACCAGCGTCGAGGCGGCCTGTGCGATCCGTTGCTTCTCCGAGGCGAATCTCGCGGTCTTGTAGCGCAGCGGAAGGTCGTACGACACCGCGTTGGCGACCGCGCCGCCACGGGTACGGGTCAGCAGTTGCTGCTTGCCCAGGTGGTCGAGGTCGCGCCGGATCGTCGCCGCCGACACCTGCAGCTGATCGGCGAGGTTGTCGACGTCGATGTTGCCCTTCTCGGCCAGCGTTTCGAGCAGGCTGTTGAGCCGTTCGTACCGCTTCACGATGCCCTCACCCCGTCCCTCCCTCTGCGCATTCGGACAACCCGACGGTTGCCGGATGCCCCATTCGATCACGTTCGAGCAGTTTCGACCATCACCTCTCGGGGAGACACACGATGACCATGCCAACGCCTGCGACCTATGCGTCCAGCGAGATCCAGACCCAGCCGGAGCTGTGGCGCCGGGTGGCCGCCGAGATCGGTTCGTACGCCGACCGGCTACCCACGTCCGGCCAGCGCGTAGCCGTCGTCGGCTGCGGAACGTCATGGTTCATGGCGATGGCTTACGCAGCGCTCCGCGAGGACGGCGGGCACGGCCTGACCGACGCGTTCGCCGGCTCGGAGTTCCCGATGAACCGCGAGTACGACGTGATCGTCGCTATCAGCCGGTCCGGTACGACGACCGAGATCCTGGACCTGCTCCGCGCGACCTCGTTGCCCTCGATCGCCATCACAGCGACGGCGGGCTCGCCGATCCTCGGCCTTGCCGGTCGTTCGATCCTGCTCGACTTCGCCGACGAGCAGTCAGTCGTACAGACCCGGTTCGCCACCACGACGCTCGGGCTGCTGCGGGCCTCGCTCGGTGAGGACCTCACCAAGGCCGCGGCCGATGCCGAGCTGGCGCTGACCATCAACGTCGACGAACTGGCCAAGCTCGAGCAGATCAGCTACCTGGGCACCCGCTGGACCGTCGGGCTCGCACAGGAGGCTGCGCTCAAGCAGCGCGAGGCGGCGTCGGCGTGGACCGAGGCGTACCCGGCGATGGACTACCGGCACGGGCCGATCGCGATCGCCCAGCCCGGGCGCGGGGTGTGGATCTTCGGCGAGTTGCCGAACGGGCTGATCGACGACGTCGCCGCGACCGGCGCCACGGTGATCCACCACGCCGACCTCGATCCGATGGCCTCGCTGGTGATCGCCCAGCGGGTCGCGGTCGCGAAGGGCCTCGCCCAGGGGCTCAACCCCGACCAGCCCCGCTCGCTGACTCGTTCTGTGATCCTCGACTGACGCTCGCCAGGCCTGCGGCCGCGATCAGGCCGGTGGCGACGATGAGCAGCGCCACCCGGGTGCCGACCTGCGGGACGAGAAGGCCGCCCGCCGCCTGGCCGAGCGCCATCACGGCCAGGCGGATGCTGGCACCGGTGGTACTGACCCGGCCCTGCAGGTCCGGCGGGCTGTAGCGCTGCCGGGCGGTCAGCATCGCCGGCATCATCGCGCCCGCGAGCAAACCGGCCAGCACTGCGAGGGCGAGCAGGACCGCCAGGTCCGGCGCGAGCGGCCAGGTCAGCATCGCGAGCCCGTACGCCGCCACCGAGGCCAGCACGATCCGCTCCGGCCGTTGCCGGGCCAGCCATCGACCGGACACCAACGCGGTCAGCACGCTGCCGATCTCGATCGCCGTCCAGACGTACCCGCTGGCCGCCTTCGGCTCGCCGAGTGTCGTCACGTGCAGCGGCAGTGTCAGCAGCAGTACGCCGCTCAGCCCGAGCGCCAGCGTCGATGCGATCGTCGTCGCCCGCAGCGGCGGGATGCGGAACAGGTGAACTATGCCGCCGACGACGGCCGGCAGGAACCGCTCGCCGGTCGGCCCGCCGGCCGGTCCGAGCACGGGCAGCCGGGCGATCGCCACCAGGCTGGCGGCGGCCGTGACCGCGATCGCGGCAACCGCCGCGTCGACCGACACCACCGCCGCGATGGTCGCCGCCGTCGCCGGACCGGCGATCGTCGCGCTGCTGTAGCTCGCCGCTTCGATCGCATTTGCCCTCGGGAGCAGAGCCGATGGCACCAGCGACGGCAGCATGCTGGTGAAGCCGCCGCTGACCATCGGCAGCGTCGCTCCGGCGATGGCGGCGAGGGCGGGAGTCACCCAGACCGGGGTGTGGCCGACGGCGAGCAGCATTGTCAGCATCATCGTGCCGAGCACCGCCTGGTTGAGCGCCAGCGCCGCCCGCCGGTGCGACGTCCGGTCCAGCCATGCACCGAGGACGGGACCGGTTGCCACGACGGGGAACGCGTACGCCGCACCCGTGAGCCCGGCCAGACCCGCCCGGCCGGTGCGGTCCAGCACCAGCAGGACCAGTGCGAAGGCGACCATCTCATCGCCGATCCGGGCCAGTGTGGCCGCTGTGTAGTACGTACGCAGCCCGTGTACGCGGCGGAGCAGCACGACGTACCTCCTCGTCTGTAACGCAATAATTCTAGTTACGCGTTACGCTAGCAGTAGCGTTACGGCGACTGCGATCCAGGAGGTGTCGTGGAGACGTTGCAGACCCCGGACCGGATGGTCGGGCTGGCGGTGGACCTGGTGAACACGCGGACCCGCGATCCGGAGCGACTCACCTCGCCGGCGGCGCTGCGGCAGTTCCTGCTGGATCATGCGGAGCCCGAGCCGGTCGACGTCGACGAGTCCGATCTGGCCGAGGTGATCGGCGTACGCGAGCGGGTCCGCCCGATCTTCCACACCGGCCCGGCCGATGCCGCGCGGATCTTGAACGAGATGCTCGCCGCGTACGCAGTCCGGCCGTACCTCTCCGACCACGACGGCACCACCTGGCACCTCCACGTGGCCGACGACGACGCCGGCTGGGGGCAGTGGCTCGGAGCGGCGACCGCGCTCGGATTGGCTGGGTTCGCCGCCGGGCACGGGTTCGAGGCGATGGGCCAATGCGCGGCGGACGACTGCGAGCGCGTCTTCGTCAATCCGGCCGAGCGACGGCCCAGGCGGTTCTGCTCGCCGAAGTGCGCGAGCCGTACCCGCGTGGCCTCGTATCGTGCCCGGCAGGCGCGGGGAACTTAGGCCGGGCCACACCCGTTGGGTGAGTGAACATGACGACCGCAGGGAGCCGGCGAACGTAACGGAGATCACGTGATCTCAGGGTTCGGTCCGGGTGGTCCCTACGTGCGAACAGGACGGTGAACACGGCACCATGGTGTCCACGCTGATTGCGCCGCGACGGGCGGCTGCCAGCACGGGATCACCTGGGGGCTCCGTGGGTAACGCACCCGACACGGCTGCCGCGACCGGACTCGACGCCGCACTGCCCTCCTGGGACGAGATCGTCCGCACCCATTCCGCCCGCGTCTACCGGCTCGCGTATCGGTTGACCGGCAACCAGCACGACGCCGAGGACCTCACCCAGGAGGTCTTCGTCCGGGTGTTCCGCTCGCTGTCGTCGTACGCGCCGGGCACCTTCGAGGGCTGGCTGTACCGGATCACCACGAACCTGTTCCTCGACGGCGCCCGCCGCAAGCAGCGGATCCGGTTCGACGGGCTGCCCGAGGACGCGCACGACCGGCTGCCGGCCCGTACCTTCGGCCCGGCCGAGCAGATCGACCAGGACGCGTTCGACCACGACGTACAGGCCGCGCTGGCCGGGCTGCCCGAGGACTTCCGCGCGGCCGTCGTGCTGTGCGACATCGAGGGAATGACGTACGAGGAGATCGCCGAGGTCCTCGACGTCAAGCTCGGCACCGTGCGCAGCCGGATCCATCGCGGCCGCAGCATGTTGCGCCGGCAACTCGAGCACCGCGCCCCGCGCGACGGCCACACCCGGGTCAGCGGCCTGGAAGACGGTGGGGGCTGGTGACCGGTCAGCACCCGTTCGACAAGCTCGCCGCCGCGGTCGACGGTCAGCTCGACCACGACTCGCGCGACCGGGTCTTCGGCCACCTGGTCGGCTGTGACACCTGCAAGGCTGAGATCGAGGAGCAGCGCCGGCTGAAGGCCCGGCTCGGCCTGCTCGACACGCCCCAGCCGCCCTCGGGGCTGCTCGGCCGCCTGCTGGCCGTGCCGGAGTTCGGCACCGAACCCCGCGAAGAGGTACGGCCAGTCCCGGCGGTGACGCTGCGACCGGCCCGCTCGGTCTTCCCCGCCGCGCAGGCCCGTCCGGGTACCCGCACAGACGGCCGGCCGGCGGCCCGCCCGAACCGCCGCCGCGCCGTGGTCGTCTCCGCCGCCGGCTCGGCCGCCGCTGTCGTGTCGTTGCTCGGTACGGCGTTCGTGGTCGGCGAACCCACCCAGGAGCGGGCGCCGTTGCTGCAGCCGCCGGTGAGCAGCTTCTCGGTCGACCACGCGAACTTCACCGGCGGCTACCCGCTCGGCGACGATGTCGCGATGCTCACGACGTTGAGCGGTTCGGGTTTTGGCGAGCGGCAGCAGCCGTGGCTGGAGCCGGCGGCGAACACGGGCCGCTGAGCGTGTCCGGGTTCACCCGGGTGGTCGTGCTGCTCGGGACCGTCTTCCTGTCGGCGACATCACCCGCGCTGCTGCCGGTGGCGCAAGCGGCCGCTGACGACGACTCGGTCAGCGCGATCCGCTGGCTGGAACGCGCCGCCGCCGCACCGGGCCGGGTCTCGTACCGCGGCACCCAGTTCGTCACCTCGTGGGGGCCGCAGGGCGCAAGTTCGGCGCTGCTCGGGATCGTGCACTCCGCGGACCAGGGCTCGCAGATCAGCGTGCTCGGCGCCGGCGCGAACACCGGTGTGAAGGCCTTTGTCCAGCCCCACGTCGATGCCAACCGTGCCACCGTCGACGGCAGCCCGCTCACCCTGCTCACCGCGACGTACCGGCTGATCGACGCCGGTAACGGTATGGCGGTTGGCAGGAGCGCCGTTCTGGTGGAGGCACGGCGCTCCGACCGAACCCTGGCCGCGCGGTTCTGGATCGACAGGCGAACCGGGCTGCTGCTGCAGCGGTACCTGTATACCGTCGACGGGCGCGAGTTGGTCCGTGCGACCGTGTTCACCGATCTGCTGATCGAGAAGTCGGACTTCATCGGCCACCTGCCGCCGATGCTGCCCAGCGGTGGCGGCGAGGACATCGACACCTCGCAGGCGTCGGCGTTGCGCGCCGAGGGCTGGGCCTGCACGGCTCGGCTCAGCGACTCGCTGCGCCTGTACGACGTCCACCGCGACGGCGGCACGCTGCGGTTTTCGTACTCCGACGGGTTGTTCAACCTGTCCGTGTTCGAGCAGCGCGGAGAACTCGACCCGGGCGCCCTGGCCGGATATCAGGCCACGCAGGCACCCGGCGGTGCGATGGTCTACGTCCGCTACGGGATGCCGTCGTACGCTGTCTGGTCCTCCGGCGGGATCGTGTTCACCCTCGTCGGTGACATCCCGTACGACGTCATGGACCGGGTGGTCCACTCGTACCCGCATGACGTTCCGAAGCGTGACGGCATGCTCGACCGGGTCGGTAACGGGCTGGCCCGGATGGCGACCTGGCTGACTCCGGTTGGGGCATTCGCGGGTCGGCTGGGATGATGGGGAGGTTGGACCAGGCCGACGGACAGATGAGGCGGACAGGGTGAGTTGGGACGATTCCGAGCCGACCGTGGGGGTACCCCGTGGGCCGGGTGAACCCGAACCCACCAGGGTGTTCCCGCCTTCGCACGGCCAGCAGTCACCGCCGTACCCGCGTCAGCAGCCCGGTCCATCTGGTGCGCCTGGTCCGTCTGGGCCACATCCACAGCAGGCCGGCTCGCAGCCGGGTCAACCCTGGCGCCCCGCCTATCCGGGCCAGCCGTGGCCGCCCCAGCAGTACCAGCAGTACCCGCCGCGGCCCATGCATCCGCAGCAGAGCAGCGCATACCACACGCAGCCGCCGGTGCGGTCCGGCCGGGTCGCCGGCATAGCGGCTCTGGTCGCGCTGCTCGTCGGCCTGATCGCCGGCGGGGCGGCCGCACTCACCGTCGTCGGCCTCGACGACCGGACCGGAAGCGGTGGTCAGTCCGGTCCGGCGATCGGGAACGGTCCGGCACCGCGGGTCCGGCCCGGCTCTGTCGCCGATGTCGCCCAGCGGCTGCTGCCGAGCGTCGTCCAGCTCAAGGTCGAGGGCAACTCCGAACGCGGTACCGGCTCCGGCTTCGTGATCGACAACGCCGGGCACATCCTGACCAACAACCACGTCGTCTCGGTTGCGGGGAGCGGCGGCAGCATCCAGGTCGTCACCGACAAGGGCGTCACGGCGAACGCCAAACTGGTCGGCCGCTCACCCGCGTACGACCTGGCCGTCGTACAGGTGAACGGCCTGTCCGCTCCCGCGGTCCAGTTCGGCCAGTCCGCGGCCGCCGTGGTCGGCATGGACGTGGTCGCGATCGGGTCGCCGCTCGGACTGGCCGGTACGGTCACCTCCGGCATCATCTCGGCCAAGAACCGGCCGGTCACCGCGGGTGGCGAGGGCGAGATCTCGTACATCAACGCGCTGCAGACCGATGCCGCGATCAACCCGGGCAACTCCGGCGGGCCACTGGTCGACATGAACGGCCAGGTGATCGGCATCAACTCCGCCATCGCCACAGTGCAAGGCGCTCAGGAAGGCACCAGCGGCAACATCGGGCTCGGCTTCGCGATCCCGATCGACCAGGCCCGGCGTACCGCCGAACAGCTGATCACCACCGGCCATGCGTCGTACCCGGTGATCGGAGCGAACGTCGACATGACGTTCCAGGGCGGTGCCAAGGTCAGCCAGGTCAGCACCGGGTCGCCGGCGCAGCGGGCCGGCATCAAGGAGGGCGACATCGTGACCTCGATAGACAGCCAGAAGGTCGACAGCGCCGAAGCACTGATAGTGGCCATTCGCGCGCACCGGCCGGGTGAGCGGGTGGCGATGAGCGTTGAGCGCGACGGCAGGACCGTGCAGGTCACCGTCACGCTCGGACAGAAGACCGGGTAGGGGAGGACTAGGGTGCTCGACATCGGCTTGCCCGAGTTGCTGGTGATCGTCGCGGTCGCCGTGCTCGTGTTCGGACCGAACCGGCTGCCGGAGTTCGCACGAACAGCCGGCCGCTTCCTCCGTACGCTCCGCCAGATGGTCAACACAGCTCAGGACGACCTGCGCCGCGAACTGGGCCCGGAGTTCGACGTCCGCGACCTGAACCCCCGTACGTTCGTCCAGAAGCACCTGCTCGACGGTGAAGAAGGCCTCAACCCCCAGGACAAGCCCGTCTCGGCCACCCCCGCCGCAACCCCATCCCTCCCCGCCGGCGAACGGCCCCCGTACGACCCCGAATCCACCTAACCACCGCCGCGCCCGCGGCGATCACGACTCAGTGGGAGATGGGGGAGAGCGTCAGATGGCGGCCGGCCAGGCCTCGGGGGCGGACGCCCAGGCGTTCGGCGATGGTGTGGAGCGCGCGGGGGGCCGGAGAGGTGAGGTCGGTGAGGACCAGGGGGTCGCCGCTGTCGCCGCCCGCACGGAGGCGTTCATCCAGGGGGATCTCGCCCAGGAGCGGGATGTCGTAGCCGAGCCGCTTCGTCAGGGTGTCCGCCACCCGCCTGCCGCCGCCCGAGCCGAAGATCTCCAGCCGGTGTTCCGGCCCGCAGTGCGGGCACGGCAAGTAGGACATGTTCTCCACCACGCCCGCCACCCGCTGGTGGACCATCTGCGCCATCGTTCCCGCGCGTTCGGCGACCTCGGCCGCCGCCTCCTGCGGGGTGGTCACGACGATGACCTCGGCACTGGTCAGTCGCTGGCCGACCGAGATCGCGATGTCGCCCGTGCCCGGTGGCAGGTCGAGCAGTAGGACGTCGAGGTCACCCCAATACACGTCGGCCAGCATCTGCACCAGCGCCCGGTCCAGGATCGGGCCGCGCCACGCGACCACCTGCTCGCGCTTGGGCTTGAGCATGCCGATCGAGATCACCTTCACGCCGTACGCCGGCACCGGCATGATCATGTCCTCGACCGAGGTCGGCCGCCGGTCGGCGATCCCGAGCATGGCCGGGATCGAGTGGCCGTAGATGTCCGCGTCGACGATGCCGACGTTGAGGC
>JBKPSJ010000010.1:0-17667 GCA_046765875.1 Actinomycetota bacterium | reverse complement strand
GTTGAGGGGACTGCTGCGAACGAGCCGGACGAGGAGCAGGTCGAGGAACGCATCGAGCGGGCCGGCTGATGCGGATCACGTGGTGGGGGCACGCCACCATCACGCTCGACTACGCCGGCACCCGGCTGCTCACCGACCCGGTGCTGACCGGGCGGATCGGGCACCTGCGGCGCCGGCGCGGAACGGTGCCCGGACCGGTCGCCGCCGAGGCGGACGCGGTGCTGATCTCGCACCTGCACGCCGACCACCTGCACATGACCTCGTTGCCGAGGGTCGCGCCGCGGGCCAAGATCCTGATCCCTCGCGGTGCCGCCTGGTTGGTGGCCAAGGAGTGCGGCCAGGGCGTCGGCGACCGCTGCGTCGAGGTCGAGCCCGGCTCGCAGGTGCAGGTCGGTGACCTGACGATCACCGCTGTCCCGGCCAACCACGACGGCCGCCGCGGACCGTGGACGTCGGCGCGCGGACCCGCACTCGGGTACCGGATCGACGGGCCGGTGAGTGCCTACTACGCCGGCGACACCGATCTGTACGACCACATGGCCGGCACCATCGGCACCGTCGACCTCGCGCTGATCCCGGTCGGCGGCTGGGGTCCTTCGCTCGGCCCCGGGCACATGAACCCGGCGAGGGCGGCCGAGGCGGTACGCCGGCTGAAGGCCCGGCGCGCCGTACCGGTGCACTACGGAACGTTCTGGCCGATCGGCCTGGAGTTGTTGCGCCCGGAGCTGTTCCTGCCGCCGGGCGAGATCTTCGCCGGGCTGCTGGCCGACGACCCGGTGCAGGTCGACGTACTCGAACCGGGTCAGTCGCTCGAGGTGACACTCGATGACCGGTGAAACCCGGTTCGACTGGTGGTACCTGGCGGCACTGGCCGGTGCGGTGCTGTTCGGCGCGGTGCTGCCGGTGCTGCCGACCGGAGCGGCGGTGTCGGCAGGTGCGGTGCTCGCCAGCCACGACAAGCCGATCGGGCTGGCCGGCGTGCTGATCGCCGGTGCGCTCGGTGCGTACCTCGGCGATCTCATCGTGTACGCCGGCTGCCGCGGGGGTGGTGAACAGTTGGCCCGTCGGGTCGGCTGGCTGCGTGAGAACGCCTCCCTGGACGCGTTACAGACAAGGCTCGCCGAACACGAGGTGACGGTGCTGCTCACATCCCGGCTGGTACCGGGCGGCCGGGTGCCGGTGCTGCTGACGGCCGGCGTGGCTGGTTACCCGTGGCGGCGGTTCGCGACCGTCGACCTGACCGCGTTGTTGCTGTGGGCGGCGATGTACATGGTGATCGGGCTAGTCGGGTACGCGCTCTTCCCCGAGCCGTGGGAGGGCGTGGTGGCGGCGATCGTTCTGGTGATCCTGGTCAGCGTCGTGAGCGGCATGATCCGTTCCCGCCGCCGCTGCGCGGCCGAGTCGCGCTCTTCCGAAGGCGCTAGCTCGTCCGCAGGCGCGTGACCGCGGCCTCGTCGCCGGTCAGGTCGACGTCGGCGACGGTACGGCGGCCGTAGCCGAACAGGACGAGTTCGGACGGCTCGCCGGTCACCGTGACGACCGGGTCGCCGCCCTTCATCGTGGCCTCGGTGCCGTCCGGGCGCCGGAACACCACGCCGGTCGGGGCGCGTCTGAGCAGGCCGCGACCGGCGACCCTGAACCGCCTCCACAACTCGTCCTGGTCGTCCTGCGCCAGCGGCCGTGGTGTGGTGTCGTCCCCGCCGCGGCGTACGTCCTCGTGGTGGACGAAGTACTCGATAGTGTTCATGGCTTCGCCGATGACCGGCAGGGCGAAGATCGACATGGTCGGCGGGCCGTAGCGGACCTTGTCCACCAACTCGGGATAGCTCCAGCGTTCCTTCGCGTGCGCCATGCGCCGCTCGGTGGTGTCGTTGAACGCGCTGATCACCAGCCCCGGCCCGGCCCGTGGGTCGGACTCGCGGACCCACAGGTGTGCGGCCAGGTCGTTGGTCGTCCAGCCCTCGCACAGCGTCGGTTGGTCGGGCCCGATCCGGTCGAGCAGATCGCACAGCGCCGCTCGCTCGCGCCGGTAGAAGCTCGTCACGCCCTCGATCCTAGGCCGGGGTGTTGTCCGTGGAGAGTGGCAGAATGTCGAACGTTGTCAGTCCCGTCCGCGGGCTGCAAGCCTGACGTCCGCCTGCGCCCAAAGGGGGAGCTGAACTCCGTGCCGTCGCCCGCCGTCCCCGACAAGGGGAGCGTGACCCGGCGCGGGCTCGCGGTCCTGCGCGTTGCGATCCACGAAGAGCCCGGCATCTTCACGCTGTCGGTGCTGGCCAGCATCCTGTACGGAGCGATGACCGTCGCCGACGGCTGGGCGCTCGGCCGGGTGACCGACAAGGTGATCCGCCCGGCGTTCGAGACCGGCCACACCACGACCGCCGCGCTGCTGAGCATCGTCGCGCTGTTCTGCGGCATCGCCGTGCTGCGGGCGATCGGGGTGGTCGGCCGCCGCACGCTCGCCGGGGTCATGCAGTACCGGCTGCAGGCGACGTACCGGCGCCGGGTGACCCGGCAGTACATCAAGCTCCCGCTCGAGTGGCACCACCGCAACCCGACCGGTCAGCTGCTGTCGAACGCGAACGCCGACGTCGAGTCGATCTGGTTCCCGATCGCGCCGCTGCCGATGGCGGTCGGCGTGGTCGCGATGCTGGTGTTCGCGACGGTGGCGATGTTCGCGGCGGACTGGCTGCTGGCGCTGGTCGGCTGCACCGTGTTCCCGCTGGTGTTCGTGACGAACGTGATCTTCCAGCGGTACCTGCAACCGCTGGCGACCCGGGCGCAGGAGCTGCGCGCGGTCGTGTCCGAGGTGGCGCACGAGTCCTTCGACGGCGCCCTGGTGGTCAAGACGCTGGGTCGCGAGGCCGCCGAGACCGAGCGGTTCACGGTGCCGACGAACGAGCTCCGCGACGCGAACATAGCGGTCAACCGGGCCCGCGGCCTGTTCGATCCGGTGATCGACGGGCTGCCGCGGCTCGGCGTACTCGCGGTACTGCTGGTCGGTGTCGTACGGGTCAAGTCCGGCGCGGCCGCGCCCGGCGATGTCGTCCAGGTTGCGTTCCTGTTCACGCTGATCGGGTTCCCGATCCGCGCGCTCGGATGGGTGCTCGGGGAACTCCCGCGCAGCGTGGTCGGCTGGGACCGGGTCCAGCGGGTGCTGCGGGCAACCGGCGGGATGGAGTACGGCGAGCGGCACCTGACCTCGCCCGCCGCGGCCCGGCTGATCGTGCGTGACCTGCGGTTCGGGTACCTGCCGGATCGCGACGTGCTCGCCGGAGTCGACTTCACGATCGAGCCGGGCCGGACGGTGGCTGTCGTCGGGCCGACTGGCTCGGGCAAGTCCACGCTCACCACGCTGCTGTCACGGCTGGTCGACCCGGAGTCCGGCGCGGTGCTGCTCGACGGGGTGGACCTGCGCGAGCTGGACCGCGGCGAACTGGCCGGCGCGGAGTCCGTCGTACCGCAGTCGGCGTTTCTGTTCGACGACACCATCCGCGGCAACATCACGCTCGGCGCGGACTACTCCGACGCCGAGGTGTGGTCGGCGTTGCGGGTCGCACAGGCGGACCGGTTCGTCAAGGCGTTGTCGTCCGGGCTGGACACCAGGGTCGGCGAGCGCGGTACGACGCTGTCCGGCGGCCAGCGGCAGCGGATCGCGCTGGCCCGGGCGCTGGTACGCAAGCCGCGGTTACTGCTCCTCGACGACGCCACCAGCGCGGTCGATCCGCAGGTCGAGGCGCGGATCCTGGCCGGGCTGCGGTCCCGCGTCGGCGCTTCCTCGGCCACGACCGTGCTGGTGATCGCGTACCGCAAGGCCACGATCGCGCTCGCCGACGAGGTGCTGTTCCTCGATGAGGGCAGGATCGTCGACCACGGCACGCATGCCGAGTTGCAGCGGCGTTCGGCGGCGTACCGGGATCTGGTCGACGCGTACGAGAAGGACGCCGCCGAGCGGGCCGAGGACGCCGACGCCGAGGAGATCCCGGCATGAGCACGACCAGCCGGCTCGATCAGCGCGACGCCGCGGGCGCGCTCGACACCCTGCGGCAGGGCATCCGCGTGTCGCCGGAGCTCAAGCGCGGCTGGTTCGTCACCCTGCTGCTCGCGCTGGCCATGACCGCCGGGCGGATCGTGATCCCGATCGCGGTACAGAAGGCGATCGACAACGGCCTGACCGCGCCGGGCGGCCCGGACGTCGCGTACGTCGCGTGGATGTGCCTGGCCTGCGCGATCGGCGTGGTGCTCACGGCGGGGGCGTCGTACCTGACAACGGTCCGGCTGGCGCGCAACTCGGAGGGCGGACTGGCCACGATGCGGATCGCCGCGTTCCGGCACGTACACGATCTGCCGGTGCTGACGCAGAACACCGAGCGCCGCGGCGCACTGGTCAGCCGGGTCACCTCCGACGTCGACACGGTCTCGCAGTTCCTGCAGTTCGGCGGGTTCATCTTCCTGGTGAGCATCGGGCAGATGCTGCTCGCGACCGTGGTGATGTTCTTCTACTCCTGGCAACTCGCACTGGTCGTGCTGGTGTGCTTCCTGCCGCTGTTCGCGAGCCTGAAGTACCTGCAGCGCAAGATGTCGGCGGCATACGGGATCGTCCGCGCCAAGGTCGGCGACATGCTGTCCGCGATCGCCGAGCCGGTGGTCGGTGCCCAGGTGGTCCGCGCGTACGCGATCGAGCGGCGTACGCAGGAGCGGATCGACGCCTCGATCGACGACTTCCGCCGGGCCTCGACGAAGGCGCAGACGATGACCGCCGCGACCTTCTCGATCGGTGGGCTCGCGGCTGGTCTGGCCAACGCGGGTGTACTGGTGGTCGGCGTACTGCTCGGCGTGGACGGGAAGGTGACGGCCGGCGAGGTGCTGGCGTTCATGTTCCTGGTCGCGCTGTTCTCCGACCCGGTGCAGATCGCCACGCAGGTGCTGACCGACGCGCAGAGCGCCTTCGCCGGCTGGCGGCGCGTGCTCGGCGTCATCGCCACCCCGGCGGACGTGGCCGACCCGGGCACCGACGGCGTGGTGCAGCAGCGCGGGCCGATCACGGTCGAGTTCCGCGCGGTCGACTTCGCTTACCCCGACGGCGATCCGGTGCTCCGGGACGTGAACGTCACCATCGCGCCACACCGCCGCATCGCCGTGGTCGGCGAGACGGGCTCGGGCAAGACCACGTTCGCCAAACTGTTGACCAGATTGATGGACCCGGCGTCAGGGCAGGTGCTGCTGGATGGCGTGGACGCACACAGGATCGCGTTCTCGTCGCTGCGCGAGCGGGTCGTGATGGTGCCGCAGGACGGGTATCTGTTCGACGCCTCGCTGGGGGAGAACGTGGCCTTCGGCCGGCCGTCGGCGACCGATTCCGAACTGACCTCGGCATTCGAGTCGCTCGGGCTGGCCGACTGGCTGGAGTCGCTGCCTGACGGGTTGCGCTCGCCGGTCGGGCAGCGCGGCGAGTCGCTGTCGGCGGGGGAGCGGCAATTGGTCGCGCTGGTTCGGGCGTACATAGCCGACCCCGACCTGCTGGTCCTCGACGAGGCGACCTCTGCGGTCGACCCGGGTACCGAGGTCCGTATCAACGCCGCCCTCGAGCGCCTGATGTCGGGCCGTACGTCGGTGACGATCGCCCATCGCCTGTCCACCGCGGAAGCGGCCGACGAGATCCTCGTCTTCGACGAGGGCCGCATCGTCGAACGAGGCCCACACGCGGCCCTCGTCTCCGCCGGAGGCGTCTACTCCCACCTCCACGCCAGCTGGATAGCCCAACGCACCGCCCTGTAAGTCCCCGCTTGGCTGGCCGCTTGGCACCCGCACCAACCAAATTTCGGCCCAGATATGGTTGGTGTGGGTGCCAAGCAGGTCATGAAACCAGCCGGGCACGGTCGGGGTAGTGAGCGGTGTCAGGCGCGCGCCACCCGACGGTCCCGGGCCGGCGGGATCCGCGGGCGAACGCCGCGCGGAGCCGTCCGGCCAACTTTGCAGGAGCTCGTACGGCGTCCTCCCAGCCGAAGCGGACGAACTCCAGACCAAGGTCGGCGAGGTACTGCTCACGGGCGAAGGCCCGGCGCATCCGCCTACGCCGCTCCTCCGGCGTCGCCGCCTCGTACTTCGCCATCCCGTCGGCCTCGGCGAACGTCTTGAACTGCGGCCACCAGAAGTCGACGCGTTCCCGGGTCCAGCCGTTTCCGGTCCAGAAGCTGGCCTGCAACACCGGCGCGGGCAGCCCAGCCACCGCGAACTCCGCTCGTGCGACCGACTCGAGGACCGAGTCACTTCGCGGATCGGCCAGCGAAAGCGCCGCTCGCGCCGTCCGAGCACCGGGCCAGCCGGCCTGTCGGTCGAGCACGTCGGAAAGTTCCGCCCGATCGGCATAGACGGCCAGAACGTGGTCCATCGTTACGAGCGCCTCCCGGAGCGGCAGTTCGCGGGCGAGATCGACGGCTGTCCGCGCGGGCGTCGTGATGACGACACGGTTGTGACGTTGTTTGTCGGCAGGTCGCAGCGCCGCTGTGCGCAACACGACGTCGGCCCGCTTCTCGCGGCGTGCGCTCCGTGGCGGCCGGGTGAGCCACACCGCGTTCTCCGGTGGAGCGCCAGCCCGTCCGCCGTCGACCCAGGTGCGCAGATCCAGCAATCGCGCCGCAGTGAGGTGGCTGAGCACCGAGCCCGAGAACGCCCGGTACGCCGCACTCGCCGCGGCGAACTCCGGGTCGGTCGCACCGGCGACGTAATGGCCGAAGATGTGCTGCAGGTGACCGCGTCGTACCAGACGGCGAAGATCGGGATCGCTCAACCCCAGTGCGAGCAGTTCGCCCCTGCTGAGCGCTCCGCCGATCAGCAGCTCGAGCCGGCGGCGTACCGGGACTGTGAGCTTGTCCACTTTCCGCATTCTCGCCGGACGGGCACCATCGCCGCCGACGAGCTTGTGGACAACGCCGCTTGGCACCCGTACCAACCAGATTTGGGCGCGTAATTGGTCGGTGCGGGTGCCACGCGAAGGGCGGGTCCGGTGGGTGGGACGGGGTTCAGTGGGTGGGATCGGATGTTTGCCTGGGGAGATCGGGGGCATGGGGCACGGGACCATGGACCCGATCGACGAAGGAGAGCACGTGCTCACCCTCACCGAGAACGCGACCACAGTCATCAAGAGCATCACCGGCGCGGACGCCGCACCCAGCGACGCCGGCGTACGGATCTCGCAGCAGGATCCAACGGGCGCGCAGCTGGCGCTCAACACCGCCGAGGCGCCGATGCCCGGCGACGCGGTGGTGGAGGATCGTGGCGCGCGGGTGTTCCTCGACGAAGGCGCCGCTCATTCGCTTGACGACAAGGTGCTCGACGCCGCTGTCGACGCGCAGGGCGCGGTGGAGTTCACCGTGATCCCGCAGGCCGGCCTGCCCGGCATGGATGGCCAGGGTCCCAAGTAGATCCGGCGGCAGCGATAACCCAGTTGCCCCGGACAACGGTCCGCTGATCTGATCGGGGCATGAGCTGTACAACGCCCGATCCGGGCGACCTGCCCGAGATCGTCGAGACGCTCGCGCGCTGGCAGCCGGTCGGCGGCAGCGTGACCCAGGTGCACCCGGGTGACCTGGGCTGGTTCCAGCGGTTCGGCGCCGAGCGGACGGCCGAGGCGGTACGCCGCTGGTCTCGCGACGGCGAGACCATGGCGATCGGACTGCTGGACGAGCCGGACTATCTGCGGCTGGCGATCGCCCCGGCGGCGCTGGCCGACACCGGTCTCGGCGACGAGATCGCGGGCGACCTCGCGGAGGTGCTGGTCGACGGGAAGGTGTATGCCGACCCGCCGACCGGCGCCGCCGTGCGGACCAGCCTGTCCGGCTGGCTGGCCGACGACCCGTGGATCGTGCTGCACCGGGATTTGAGCGAGCCGGTCGAGGCCATACAAGAACTCGACATCGAGCGGGTGGACGCCGGCACCGCGGTCGAGCGCGTCGCCGTCCAGCGGGCCGCGTTCGACGGCTCGACGTTCACCATCGAACGCTGGCACGCGATGGCGGCCGGTGCGGCGTACCGCGAGGCTGTCTGCCTGCTCGGCCGCGACAGGCAGGGCAACCCCGTCGCCGCGATCACCGTGTGGTCAGCGGGTCCCGGACGACCCGGGATCATCGAGCCGATGGGCGTCGATCGCGAAGCCCGTGGGAACGGCTACGGCCGGGCCATCACGGTGGCCGGTGCCGCCGCGCTTCGGGACCTCGGTGCGAGCGGTGCCACCGTGGCGACACCCGCGTTCAACACCGAAGCGGTCGCGACGTACGAGTCCGCCGGGTTCGTACGCCAGGAGGAGACCCGCGCGCTGATCAGGCCGGAGTAGCCACCAATTCGGCGGCGCGGAGCACCCGTAGAACGTTGCCGCCGGCAAGCTTCACCAGGTCCTCGTCGCTCCAGCCGCGCTCGGCGAGCGTCTCGAACAGCACGGGGTACGACGACACGTCCGCCATCCCGGCCGGTGTGATCGTGCAGCCGTCGTAGTCGCCGCCGATGCCGATGTGGTCGATCCCGGCGACCTCGCGGACGTGCTCGATGTGCTGTACGACGTCGTCCACGGTGGCTTCCGGCTGCGTCTCCGAGTGCTCTGCCATCAGCTTGTTCATCACGTTGAAGTCGGCCGGACTCTCACCACGCTCTCGCGCGACCGAAGCCAGCGAGTCGAACCACAAAGCGACCGCAGGCGACACGAACATCGGCACGAACGTGACCATGCACACGCCGCCGTTCGCAGGCAGGGTCGCGAGCACGTCGTCGGGCACATTCCGCGGTACGTCGCACAACGCCCGCGCCGACGAATGGCTGAAGATCACCGGCGCCGACGTCACCCGCAGCGCGTGCCGCATCACGTCCGCCGACACGTGCGACAGGTCGACCAGCATGCCGATCCGGTTCATCTCGGCCACCACCTGCTCGCCGAACTCGTTCAGCCCGCCGAGCACCCGCTCGTCGGTGGCAGAGTCCGCCCACGGGACGTTGTCGTTGTGCGTCAGCGTCATGTACCGCACGCCGAGCTCACGCATCACCCGCAAAGTGCCGAGCGACGAGTCGATCGAGTGGCCGCCCTCCATACCCATCAGCGACGCCACCCGGCCGGACCCGAACGCGGCCTCGACCTCGTCGGCGGTGACCGCCAGCGCCAGCCGATCGGGGTAGCGGGCGACGAACCGGCGGACGAAGTCGATCTGCTCGAGAGTGTGCCGGACCGCCGTACCGCCGTCGGTGTTGGTCGGGACCCATAGCGACCAGAACTGGGCGCCGACCCGGCCGGCCCGCAGCCGCGGCAGGTCGGTGTGCAGCGACGGCACGCCGGCGGCCAGGTCGGCGGCGTCCATGTCGTAGCCGGTCAGCTCGCGGATCGCCCACGGCAGGTCGTTGTGCCCGTCGATCAGCGGGTGGCGGTCGAGCAGGTCGAGGATCCGGTCGGCGGTCATGCCCGCGATCCTGCCATCCCCGCCCAACACCCGGACGTGGTCACGGCCCGTGATCCTGTCATCCTCGCCCAACACCTGCCGCCCGGCGAGGCCGCGACGCCGACCCTCGTGGTCGCCCGGTCCTGCCACGCTGTGGCAAGCGTCCATCGGGGACAATGAGCCGGTGACCCCCACAGAGCTCGAGTACGACGCGGCCGGGCTGATCCCGGCGGTCGTCCAGCAGTACGACACCCGCGAGGTACTGATGGTCGGCTGGATGAACGCCGAGGCCGTACGCCGTACCGCCGACACCGGCCGGACCACGTTCTGGTCGCGGAGCCGGCAGGACTACTGGGTCAAGGGCGAGACCAGTGGCAACCGCCAGCACGTCAAGCAGGTCCTGGTCGACTGCGACGCCGACACACTGCTCGTACTGGTGGACCAGGAGGGCCCGGCCTGTCACACCGGAACCAGGAGCTGCTTCGAGCACGGCGAGATCCAGGTGACGGCGTCGTGACGGCGACACCGGACCTGGAGACCTTCCGCGAGTACGCCAAGGACCGCCGCGTCATCCCCGTCACCCGGCGGCTGCTCGCCGACGCGGAGACCCCGATCGGGGTGTACGGCAAGCTCGCCGCCGAGCGGCCCGGCACGTTCCTGCTGGAGTCGGCCGAGCACGGCGGGGTCTGGGCGCGGTACTCGTTCGTCGGCGTCCGCTCGGCTGCGACGCTGACCGAGCGCGGCGGCGAGGCGGTCTGGACCGGGAACCCACCGGTCGGCCTGCCCGACCACGGCGACCCGCTACGGGCGCTGCGGGAGACGCTGGAGATCCTGCACACCCCGCGGCTGCCCGGACTGCCGCCGCTGACCGGCGGAATGGTCGGCTTCCTCGGGTACGACGCGGTCCGCCGGCTGGAACGGTTGCCGGACACAACGACCGACGACCTCGGCCTGCCCGAGCTGACCTTCCTGTTCGCCACCGACCTGGCCGCGCTGGACCACGAGACCGGCGAGGTCTGGCTGATAGCGAACGCGGTCAACTGGGACGACTCCGACGAACGGGTGGACGAGGCCTGGGCCGACGCGGTCGCCCGGCTCGACACGATGCAGGCCGATCTGGCCGGGCCGACCCCGTCGTACGTGGTCCGGGCCGACCGTGCAGCCCACCGGGACCCGGTCCAGCAGCGCTCCAGCGCGGCGTACCGGGAAGCGGTCGAGCAGGCCAAGGAGGAGATCCACGCCGGCGAGGCGTTCCAGATCGTCGTGTCGCAGCGGTTCGAGCTGGCCACGGCGGCGTCCGCGCTCGACATCTATCGGGTACTCCGGTACTCCAACCCGAGCCCGTACATGTATCTGGTTCGGCTGGACGGCTTCGACATCGTCGGCTCCAGCCCGGAGGCACTGGTCAAGGTCACCGACAACAAGGTCTTCCTGCACCCGATCGCCGGCACCAGGCGCCGGGGCATCACCCCGGAGGAGGACCACGCGCTGGAGGAGGAGTTGCGCGCGGATGCCAAGGAGCGCGCCGAGCACCTGATGCTGGTCGACCTGGGCCGCAACGACGTCGGCCGGGTCTGCGCGCCGGGCACCGTCGAGGTGGTCGACTTCATGGACGTACGCCGGTACAGCCACGTCATGCACCTGGAGTCGACGGTGACCGGCACCCTCGCGGCCGGCCGGACGGCGTTCGACGCGCTCACCGCGGCATTCCCCGCTGGCACGTTGTCGGGGGCACCGAAACCGCGGGCCATGGAGATCATCGACAAGCTCGAGGTCAGCCGTCGCGGCGTGTACGGCGGCGTGGTCGGCTATCTGGACTTCGCCGGCGACGCCGACACCGCGATCGCGATCCGCACCGCGGTGCTGCGCGGCGGTACGGCCTACGTGCAAGCTGGTGCGGGCATCGTCGCCGACTCCGACCCGATCGCCGAGGACCTGGAGTGCCAGACCAAGGCGGCCGCCGTCCTGTCGGCCATCGCCGTCGCGGAGACGTTCAAATCGATATGAGATCGCAACGACTCGTCGAAGGGCTGGTACTGGTTGCGCTGGCACTGGTCGGCCTCTCGGCGTACCTGACCTGGGTCCGGGCCGATCCGGGCAGCGGCCGGTCCGTCGTCGACTTCAACGGGTACGCCGCGTCCCGCGCGCCGGTGACGATGGTGCTGGCCTCGATCGTGGCGGTCGTCGTACTGCGTCTGTCCGGCACGCTCGTACGCCGGATCCTGTGCCTGCTGATCGCGGCGATGGGCGTGGTGACGATCGCGGTGGCGCTGACCGTCAGGCCCGGCGAGGCCGAACTGGCCGCCCGCAAACCGGCCCTGAGCAGCGTGCTCGCCGACCACGTCACGATCAGCACCGGACCGGCGCCGTGGGTCGCGCTGGTGGGCGGAATCGCCTTGCTGGCGGCGGGTCTGACGGGTCTTGCGACCGCGCACCGATGGCGCCGGCCGACCTCGAGGTATGAGCGGGTCCAGAGCGCCGGAAAGGCCGAGACGCAGGTGGATCAGTGGAAGGCGATCGACGCAGGTGAGGACCCCACGATCTGACCTCGGAGGGGTACCGCCACAATAGGGCGAGACGAAAGCGGGAGGAGCGCCCCATATGGACAAGACGGCCGAGCAACACGCCGGGAGCCACTCCGGTCTGCACGGCAGCACCCCGGCCGCATGGACGGCCGTCGTGATCATCCTCGTCGCCTTCACGCTCGGCGCGATCGCGATGGTGATGGGTCCGAACTGGGTCTTGTTCTGGATCTCGGTCGGCATCGCCGTGATCGGTGCGCTGGCCGGCAAGGTGATGCAACTGATGGGGCTGGGTGCCGACACGTCCGCGAGCGGCGACTCGCACTGAGGCGCAGGATCGATGACCGTACTGGACGACATCCTCGCCGGAGTCCGTGAGGACCTCGCCGCCCGGCAGGCCGAGATCAGCCTCGACGACCTGAAGCGCGACGCCCGGCGGATGCCCGAGGCCCGCGACCCGATGCCCGCGTTCCGCGCCGACGGGGTCGCGGTCATCGCCGAGGTGAAGCGGTCCAGCCCGTCCAGGGGCGAGCTCGCCGAGATCACCGACCCGGCCGCGCTCGCGGTCGAGTACGCCGGGGGCGGCGCGGCCGCGATCAGCGTTCTGACCGAGCGGCGACGGTTCAACGGGACGCTCGACGACCTGCGCGCGGTCCGCGGCCGGGTCGAAGTACCTGTGCTGCGCAAGGACTTCATCGTCTCGTCGTACCAGCTCTGGGAGGCTCGCGCGGCCGGTGCCGACATGGCGCTGCTGATCGTCGCCGCGCTACCGCAGGAGGCGCTGGTCTCGCTGATCGAGCGGGCCGAGTCGATCGGACTGACAGCGCTGGTCGAGGTGCACGACGAGGAGGAGGCGCGCCGCGCGGTCGACGCGGGCGCCCGGCTGGTCGGCATCAACAACCGCAACCTCAAGACGCTCGAGGTCGACCGGACCACGTTCCCGCGGGTGGCCCCGCTGCTGCCCGACCGGGTGGTCAAGGTGGCCGAGTCCGGGGTACGCGGTCCGCATGACGTGATCGAGTTCGCTCGCGCCGGGGCCGATGTCGTCCTCGTCGGTGAAACCCTGGTGACCGGCCGCGATCCGCGCGCCTCGGTCGCCGACCTCGTGGCGGCCGGCTCGCATCCCGCGATCCAGCAGCGCCACCAGACCAGTTAGGTGGCTCTCATGACGCAGCCGGATGCCCGCGGGCATTTCGGCCGCTTCGGCGGCAGGTTCATGCCCGAGGCGCTGGTCGCCCCGCTCGACGAGCTGGACCGGTACTGGCGCGAGGCGATGGCAGACGAGAAGTTCGTCGCGGAGTTCGAGCGGATGCTGAGCGAGTACGCCGGCGTGCCCAGCCTGCTGTACGACGCGACCCGGCTGTCGGAGGTCGCCGGCGCCCGGATCCTGCTCAAGCGCGAGGACCTCAACCACACAGGTGCGCACAAGATCCGCAATGTGCTCGGCCAGGCGCTGCTGACCCGCCGGATGGGCAAGCACCGGGTGATCGCCGAGACCGGCGCCGGCCAGCACGGCGTCGCCGCCGCGACCGCGTGCGCGTACCTGGACCTGGACTGCGTGGTCTACATGGGCGAGGTCGACACGCAGCGGCAGGCGCTGAACGTGGCCCGGATGAAGCTGCTCGGCGCCGAAGTGATCCCGGTGACCACCGGCAGCCGGACCCTCAAGGACGCGATCAACGAGGCGCTGCGGGACTGGGTGGCCTCGGTCGACACCACCCACTACCTGCTCGGTACGGCGGCCGGCCCGCACCCGTTCCCGGCGATGGTGCGCGACTTCGTCCGGGGTATCGGCGACGAGGCGCGGGCGCAGTCCCTGGAGTTGCTCGGCCGGCTGCCGGACGCGGCGGTCGCCTGCGTCGGCGGCGGGTCGAACGCGATCGGCCTGTTCGCCGGGTTCGTACCGGACGCCGAGGTGAAGCTGTACGGCATCGAGGCGGGCGGTGAGGGCTACGAGACCGGCCGCCACGCGGCGACGATCACCGCCGGGCAGGTCGGGGTGCTGCACGGGGCACGGAGCTTCCTGCTGCAGGACGAGGACGGCCAGACCATCGAGTCGCACTCGATCTCGGCCGGGCTGGACTACCCGGGCGTGGGCCCGGAGCACGCCTGGCTCGCCGACACCGGGCGGGCGGCGTACCGGCCGGTGACCGACGCGGCGGCGATGGACGCGTTCCGGCTGCTGTCCCGGACCGAGGGGATCATCCCGGCGATCGAGTCGGCGCACGCGGTGGCCGGCGCGCTCGAGATCGCCAAGGAATTGGGGCCGCAGGCAACGATCCTGGTGAACCTGTCCGGCCGCGGTGACAAGGACATGGACACCGCAAGTGCCTGGTTCGGCCTGATCGACGAGGCGGACCAGTCATGACGGCGCTCGGCAGCTCCGGTACGGCGATCCGCCGGGCCAACGACGACGGACGGGCCGCGCTGGTGGGGTACCTGCCGGCCGGGTTCCCGACGTACGAGGGCGGTGTCGAGGCGCTCAAGGCGCTGGCCGACGGGGGAGTGGACCTGATCGAGCTAGGCCTGCCGTACAGCGACCCGGTGATCGACGGGCCAACGATCCAGCGCGCCACCGAGGTGGCATTGGCCGGCGGGCTGCGGAGCAGGGACGTGCTTCGCACGGTCGAGGCGGTCGTGTCGTACGCCAAGGTCCCGGTGCTGGTGATGACGTACTGGAACCCGATCGAGCGGTACGGCGTGGACGCGTTCGCGCGGGATCTCAAAGCAGCGGGCGGCGCCGGCCTGATCACGCCGGACCTGATCCCGGACGAGGGCGTCGAGTGGCAGGCCGCGGCGGACGCGCACGACCTGGACAAGGTGTACCTGGTGTCGCCCTCGTCGACCGACGAGCGGATCGCGATGACAACTGCCGCCTGCCGCGGTTTCGTGTACGCCACGGCTGTGATGGGCGTCACGGGCGCGCGAGCGACGACCTCCGACGTGGCGCCCGAACTGGTCGCCCGGACCAAGGCCGTGACCGACCTGCCGGTGGGCGTCGGGCTTGGTGTGTCCAACGCGGACCAGGCGGCGGCGGTCGGGTCGTACGCGGACGCCGTGGTGGTCGGGTCCGCCCTCGTCACCGCCGCTACACAGAGTGCCGACAGCGTCCGCGAGCTCACCGAGAGTCTCGCTGCGGGCGTCCGCCGGGAACGCACCGGAACCCCGACCCGTTGAAACCGCTGTGAGCCGAGCAGTCCTGATCAGCCTGGCCGCGCTGTGCGTTCTCGTGAGCGGCGGGTGCGGCAGCAAGGCTGACGAGAAGCCGGACAATCCCGGTGGCGCCGTCATCAAGTCCGACCAGGTCGATCCGAACGGTCTGCGCGGCGCGACGCTGGACACGCCGTACACGATGCCGCGCACCTCGCTCACCGACACCGGCGGCAACGAGTTCAACCTGGTCACCTCGACCACCAAGCCGGTGACGCTGGTCTTCTTCGGCTACACGAACTGCCCGGACGTCTGCAACACCGTGCTCGCCGACATCGCCTCGGCGCTGACCAAGCTCGACGAGCAGACCAGATCCGAGGTCCAGATGGTGTTCATCACCACCGATCCCGCACGCGACACCGGGCCGGCGATGCGCAAGTACCTGGACCGGTTCGACCCGTCGTTCACCGGCCTGACCGGCAGGCTGAGCGTGATCAAGTCCGTCGCGCAGTCGCTGGGCGTACCGGTGGAGGGTATGCAGAAGCTGCCGTCCGGCGGGTATGAGGTCGGCCACGGCGCGCAGGTGATCGGGTTCGGCAAGAACGACAAGGCCGGCGTGCTGTGGTTGTCGAACGCGGCCATCGGCGATATGGCGCACGACTTCGAGATGCTGGTGGAGCGCAACAAGTGAAGCTCATCGTCTCGACGATCGCCCGGCTGGTCCTCGGTGTAGTGCTGCTCGTCGCCGGGGGCATCAAGGTTGCCGACCCGGTCACCAGCGAGCAGGCGGTCGCGGCGTACCAGATCCTGCCGCACGCACTGGTGACGCCGGTCGGCTGGGGGTTGCCGTTCCTCGAGATGGCGCTCGGCCTGCTGTTGCTGGTCGGCTACGGCACCCGGATCGCAGCCGCGATCGCCGGAGTGCTGATGGTGCTGTTCATCGCCGCGGTCGGGTCGGCCTGGGCCCGCGGGTTGTCGATCGACTGCGGCTGCTTCGGCGGCGGCGGTCAGGTCGCGCCCGGCCAGACCCAGTACCTCCAAGAGATCCTGCGCGACATCGGCCTGCTCGCACTGGCCGCGTGGCTGGTTGTGTTCCCGCACAGCCGGCTCGCCCTGGACACCAACCCGCACCCCGCTCCGCCCCTTACCGGACAGGAATCATGAGCAGAACCAGCAACCCGGTGCTGAAGAAGGAGAGCCGGCGCGGCACGATCACCGGTGTCGTCGTGGTCGGGATCATCGTGCTCGTGCTCGCAGCGGGCGTCACGATCCAGTACCTGCGCACCCATGGCGACGTCGAGGCCGCCGCCAGCGGCTCGGAGCCGGCCGTGCTCGTCGGTCCCGGCCAGTCCGGCAAGGGCGTGACGGTCGGCAAGGCCGACGCGAAGAACACCATCGAGCTGTACCTGGACTTCCGCTGCCCGCACTGCAAGGACTTCGAGGACCAGTCGGGGTCGACGATCGACCAGTTGCTCGACGAGGGCAAGGCGAAGGTGACCTACAACCCGCTCATGTTCGTCGACCCGGAGGTCTCTCCGCGCGCGGCCAACGGGTTCGCCTGCGCGGCCGCGGCCGGTAAGGCCCGCGGGTACGCCGACGCGCTGTACGCGAACTTCGGGCAGGCCTGGACCAACCAGCAGCTGATCGATCTCGGAAAGAAGCTCGGGATCAACGACGCGTCGTTCGCCGAGTGTGTGAACACGAACAAGTACGCGCAGTGGTTGCAGTCGGTCAGCGCCGCATCCGATCAACGCGGAGTGACCGGGACACCGACGGTCTACGTGAACGGCACCCAGTTGCCGGAGGGTCAGCTGACACCGGAGGGAATCATGGCGGCGGCCAGCCTGTAGCGTTCGTGCTTGCCATGACACACATCCCGCAGTTCATCCCCAGTCCGACCCAGGGCGTGTGGCATCTCGGCCCGCTGCCGATCCGCGCGTATGCGCTGTGCATCGTGGCCGGCATCTTCGCCGGGTACTTCCTCGGCCGCCACCGCTGGGTCGCCCGCGGCGGCAAGCCGGAGGTGATCGCCGACATCACGATGTGGGCGGTGCCGTTCGGCCTGATCGGGTCGCGGATCTACCACGTCATCACCGACTACGAGCTCTATTTCGGCGAGGGCCGGCACCCGATCGACGCGCTGAAGATCTGGCACGGTGGCCTGGGGATCTGGGGCGGGGTGGCGTTCGGCCTGTTCGGAGCCTGGCTGGCCGCGCGGCGGCACGGCGTACCGTTCCTGGCCGCGGCGGACGCGATGGCGCCCGGGATCGCGCTGGCGCAGGCGATCGGCCGGTTCGGGAACTACTTCAACCAGGAGCTGTTCGGCAGGCCGACCACGCTGCCGTGGGGCCTGGAGATCGACCCGGGGCATCGGCCGAACGGCTACGAGAGCTACAAGACCTTCCACCCGACGTTCCTCTACGAGGCGATCTGGGACCTCGGTGTGATGGCGATGGTGATCCTGGTCGACCGGCGGCAGAAGCTCGGCCACGGCCGGGCGCTGGCGCTGTACGTCGCCGGCTACACCGCCGGGCGCGGCCTGATCGAGATGCTGCGGATCGACACCGTCAACCATGTAC
>JBKPSJ010000009.1:0-7998 GCA_046765875.1 Actinomycetota bacterium | reverse complement strand
GGGCCCGTTCGCGATGTTGCACTGGCTTGCTGCGGCGCGGGCCGAGAAGATCCCGCGTGCGACTCGTCCGGGAGCGTTGCTGATCGACGTCGCCTGCGGCGGCGGCCTGCTCGCGCCGTACGTCGAACCGCTCGGCTATCGCCACATCGGCCTGGACCTGTCCGTTCCCTCGCTGCGAGTGGCCCGCGAGCACGGTGTCGAGCCGGTCCGTGCCGACGCCCGGCGTCTCCCGTTCGCCGACGAGATCGCCGATGTGGTCGTCGCCGGCGAGTGCCTCGAACACGTGCCGGACCTGCCGCGGGTGCTCGCCGAGGTGTGCCGGGTGCTGCGCCCGGGCGGCACGCTGGTGGCCGACACGCTCGCCGACACCTGGCTGGCCGAGTTCATCTCGATCACGCTCGCCGAACGGCTGCCGGGCGGGCCGCCGAAGGGGCTGCACGACGCCGCGCTGTTCGTAGACCGCAAAGAACTGGTCAGACAGTGTTCCCGGCACGGGGTAAGCATGGAACTGACCGGACTACGGCCGGCGGTGTTCGCCACGCTGGCCTGGCTGACCGGTCGCCGGCCGGCGTCACGGATCGTCCGGACCCGGCCGACGGCGGTGCTGTTCGAGGCCGTCGGTGTCAAGGATGTCACCCGACCGACCCAGCGTGAGGAGTACCGCCCATGACAGAAACGCTGCCCGCGGCACCCGTCGACGTCGCCCGCGGCCTCAGAGCCGGATTCGCCGAACGGGCGGCCGGCTATGACCGCGACGGCACGTTCCCGGTCGAGGACTTCGCCGAGATCCGGGCCGGCGGGCTGCTCGGCCTACTGGTGCCACAGCGGCTCGGCGGCTCCGGCGGCGGCTTCGCCGACTACATCGAGGTCGCGATGGAGCTGGCCGCGGGCAACGGCGCCACCGCGCTGGTGTACAACATGCACGCCTCGGTGACCGGGACGCTGGCTCTCACTTCCGACGACGTCGCCCGGGCGATCGGCGTACCGGAGTCGTTCTTCGCGATGCGCGACCGGGTGCTGAGCCAGGTGGTCGACGGCGCGCTGTTCGGCGTGGCGATGTCGGAGCGCGGCGCCGGCTCGCGGCTGTCCCAGCTGGCGACCAGCTACGCGCGCACCGGCGGCGGATTCCGGATCACCGGGTCGAAGACGTTCTGCTCCGGCGCCGGGCACGTCGACGCGTACGTCGTCGCCGCCCGGGCCGAGGACAACCAGGCGGCGATGTCGCAGTTCCTGGTGGACGCCAAGCTGCCCGGCATCACCGTCGAGGAGACCTGGGACTCGCTCGGGATGCGGGCCACCGCGAGCCACGACGTACACCTCGACGTCGAGGTGCCCGAGGACGCGCTGCTCGGCGGGATCGAGGGACTCGGCGTGCTGATCGCGCAGGCGATGCCGCACTGGCTGGTCGCCTCGTACGCGGGCGTGTACGTCGGCGTCGCGCAGGCGGCGATCGACGCCGCGGTGGCGCAGGTCCGCGCCCGCGGGCTGGAACGGCTGCCCGCGGTCCGGGCCCGGATCGGCCGCGCGGACGCCTCGGTCGCCGCCACCCGCGAGGTGGTACGGCAGGCGGCCCGGCGGGTCGACGCCGCACCCGGCGACCCGGACACCAACCGCTGGGTATGGCGGGCCAAGCTCCTCGCCGGCGAGACCGCGCAGCAGGTCGCGGCGTCGATGCTCGAGGCCTGCGGCACCAGCGCGACCCGGCGCGGCAACGACCTGGAGCGGCTGTACCGCGACGCCCGCTGCGGATCGTTGCACCCGGCGACGACGGACGTGTGCGCCGACTGGCTCGGAATGGCAACACTCGGCCTGGATCCGGACAACCAGGCCGAGGTGCCCAGGTGGTGACCGGCGTACGGCTTGGCGCGATCGCGTCGGCCGTACCGCCGGCCGCGATGGATCAGGATGGGCTGTGGTCGGGCTACTTCGAGGCGCTGTACGGCGGCGACCGCAGGGCGGCGCGGCTGTGGCGCTCCACCGGCGTACGGACCCGGTACGGCGTGATCGACCCGCGGATCGAGGACGTCTCGTCCTGGACGACGGGCGAGCGGATGCGCCGGTTCGCGGCGGAGGCCGGGCCGCTGGCCAAGCAGGCCGTCGCCGACGCGCTCGGCAAAGCAGGTGTGGCCGCGGCCGAAGTCGGCCTGTTCGCGGTCGCATCCTGCACCGGATACAGCACACCGGGCCTGGACATCACCGTCTCGCGCGACCTCGGAATGCCGAACACGGTCCGGCGGCTCGCGATCGGGCACATGGGTTGCTACGCCGCGCTGCCCGGGCTGGGCGCTGTCGCGGACTACGTCCAGGTGTCCGGCCGGCCGGGTGTGCTGCTGTGTTGTGAGCTCACCAGCCTGCACGTCCAGCCGGCAGCCTGGCCCGGACCGGACGGGCGACTGGCCGACGGCGAACTGGAGCAACTGATCTCGCACGCCCTGTTCGCGGATGCCGCCGCCGCGGTCGTACTGCTCCCCGGCCCGGGCGGTCTGCAGGTGGTCGACGTCCAGGCCCGGACCGACCCGGACACCAGCGGCTACATGCTGTGGGACATCACCGATACCGGCTTCCGGATGGGGCTGTCGCCGCGGGTCCCGGACGTACTGGCCACGCACGTCGGGCCCGCGATGACCGACCTGCTCGGCTGCCAGGACTTGTCCGTACGCGACGTCGCCGCATGGGCGATCCATCCGGGCGGTCCGCGGGTGGTCGACGCGGTCGCCGCCACGCTCGGCCTCGAGCCGGGGTCGACCGAGCCGTCGTACGACGTACTGGCCCGGTACGGCAACTGCTCGTCGGCCACGGTGCTGCTGGTCCTGCAGGAGATCCTCGCCCGGCGCGATCCCGGGCCGGGCGATCCGGTGGTGATGCTCGCCTTCGGCCCGGGCCTGACGCTGTACTCCGGTCTGTTACGGCAGGGCTGACAACACCCGTTCCGGCGTCATGGGCAACTCCCTGATCCGCGCTCCGGTGGCGGCCTACACGGCGTTCGCGATCGCCGCCGGAATCGGTCCGCGCATGCTTGCGCTCCTGACAACCAGCCCGGCAGCCCCCGCCGCCTGTGACGCTCCGCCCCCTACGCCAGGGTTCGCACCACCCTGTGCCGGTGTGCGAACCCCCGTACGGGGCGCGAACCCCGATGCCCGGTGGGGATGCATCAGCCCGACGTCCCGCGAGGCCACTCCACCCCGCGACAGCGGCATACCGCGGCCTGGGGACGGCCGGCTGTGAGGGTTTGCGCCCCGTGCTGGGGTTCGCACCACGCGGTGGGGGGTGCGAAGCGCGGTGGGGGGTGCGAACCGCGGTGCGGGGTGAGAACCGCGATGCGGGGTGCGAACCGCGGTGCGGGGTGAGAACCGCGGCAGGGGACGCGGATCCCGGTGCAAGCACTGGTGCCGAGCGCCCGTCGGGAGACGCGGGCTCGGGCTCGCGCCGCCGACCGCGGACTGGGGCGGCATGATCTCCGAGGCGCAGGCCTACTACACCACTGCGTGGTGGTTCATCGTCTTCCCCGGCGCCGCGCTGCTGATCACGACACTGGCCTTCAACCTGTTCGGCGACGGCGTCCGCGATGCCTTCGACCCGCGAGGGGACCGGCGATGACCCGCTTCCTGATCCGGCGTACGGCACTCGGGCCTGCTGGTGCTCTGGCTGATCACCCTCGCGGTGTTCGGGCTGTTCTTCGTCGCACCCAACAACGTGGCCCGGACGCTGGCCGGGCGGCAGGCCACACCGGACACGATCGCGCTGATCAACCACCGGCTCGGTCTCGACCAGTCGCTGTGGAAGCAGTATCTGAACTTCATCGGGCACGCGCTGCGCGGCGATCTCGGCTACGACTACTACCACCAGGTGCCGGTGACGACGATCATCGGCCAGGCTTTGCCGATCACGCTGTCGCTGGCGGTCGGTGCGTCGATCATCTGGCTCGTGCTCGGCGTGTTCAACGGCGTCGTCTCGGCGACGCACCCGCGATCGCTGGCGGATCGAGGGCTGACGTTCTTCGCCTTGTTCTTCTACTCGATGCCGTCGTTCCTGCTCGGCCTGCTGCTGCTGTACTTCCTGTACTTCCGGCTGACACTGACCGGGCGTTCGTGGTTCCCCGCCGGCGGGTACTCCCCGCTCTCACAAGGGATCGGCTCCTGGGTGCACCTGATCCTGCCCTTGATCGCGCTCGCGCTGCTGCTGGCCGCGACGTACACGCGGCTGACCCGCGGCTCGATGCTCGACGTGCTCGGCGAGGACTACATCCGTACCGCCCGGTCGAAGGGCATCTCGGAGAACCGGGTCACCTACACCCACGGCCTGCGCAGCGCGCTCACTCCGGTGGTCACGCAATTCGGCATCGACCTGGGCCAGTTGATCGGGGGTGTCGTCGTGATCGAGACCGTGTTCAGCCTGCCAGGACTCGGCAAGGCGGCGATCGACGCGATCAACCAGCAGGACCTGCCGGTGATCATCGGCATCGTGCTGTTCGCCTCGGCCGCAGTGGTCGTGGCGAACATCCTGGTCGACATCGATTACGCCTTCCTCGACCCCCGCGTCCGGCTCCACTAGCGATGACCGAAGGCCTCCTCCAGCCACCACGAGCCGTGCTCGGCGGCGATCTTGGCGTCGATCAGCAGTGGCACTGAGCGCGGTCCGGCGACCCAGTCCCCTACCGCCTCCAGGTCGCGGGGCGCGCGGACGGTGATGGCGTCGAAGCCATAACCGCGCCCGACCGCCGCGATGTCGGTCGGCGGGAACTCCACGATGTCGAGCGGATACCCGTCCGGGCCGAAGTGGTGCACCTCGGCGCCGTACGCGTCGTCGTTGTAGACCACCACGACCATCGGCAGCCCGAGCCGGCGGACGGTGTCGAATTCGGCCGCGCCCATCAGCGCGCCGCCGTCGCCGAGCGCCGCGACCGGCAGCCGGTCGGGCTGGGCCAGTGCCGCGCCGATCGCGGTTGCCAGCCCGAGCCCGATCGACTGGTACGCCTGGGTGAAGCAGAACCCGTTCTCGTCCGGCACCGAGAGGTACATGCTCGGGTAGCCCATGAAGTTGCCGGAGTCGATCGACACGATCCGCTCGGCCGGCAGCAGGTCGTCGAGCAGGATGCTCAGCGTCCGGGGGTCGATCCGCTCCGGCGTGCCGGCGTCCTCGTACGGCACGTCGCGCCACCGGATCCGGCTCGCGATCGCCTCCCGTACCTTCTCGGTCCGGTAGCCGTCGCGCCGCTCCTCCGCCGCGTCGAGCACCTTCCGCGCCGTCAGCCCGACGTCGCCCACGACACCGAGGTGTACGTCGCGGTGCACGCCCAGCGCCGACGGGTCGTCGTCGATCTGGACCACGGTCGCATCCGGGCCGATCAGCCGGCCGTGCCGCATCGTCCACATGTTCAGCGCGCAGCCCCAGCCGGCGATCAGGTCGGCACCCTGGATCAGTTCGGCCGCCAGCGGCGAGGCGAATCCGCCGGACACGTCCAGCGACCAGGGGTTGCCGTTGAACAGGCCGCGAGCGACCGCGGAGGTCGCGAGTAGCGCGCCGTATCGGTCGGCGAGATCGTCCAGCGCCGAGCGGGACCCACGGGCGCCGCGACCCCCGACGAACACCGGTCGCTCGGCCCTGGCGAGCAGGTCGGTCAGCGGGCCGACGTCCTCCGGCTCGACCGGTCCGCGCCGCGCCGAGGTCACCTCCTCCAACTCCGCGTCCTCCACCTGCACCTGCAGCGGCAGGTTGAGCAGTACGGTCCGCCGCTCGCCGGTCGCGATCGCCACGGCCTGGGCCACATCTCGCGCAGCCGACTCCGGCGACGCGATCCGGACCGGTACGGCGCCGACGGCCCGGGCCAGCGCCTCCTGGTCGACGAAGAAGTTCGACTTCGGGTCGGTCACCTCCGCGGCGAGCAGGACCATCGGGGTACGACTCTTGGCCGCCTCGGTCAGACCAGTCATCGCGTTGGTCAGCCCGCAGCCCTGGTGGACGCTCACCGCGGCGACCGAGCCGCTCATCCGTGCGTAGGCGTCGGCCATCGTCGCCGCTCCGCCCTCGTGCCGGGCGGCGACGAACCGCGCGCCGGCGGCCACCATCGCATTGGTGAGGTGGAAGTTGCCCGAGCCGACCACGCCGAACACGTGATCGGCACCCGCTGCCACCAGCGTCCGGCCTACAACCTCGGCGACGTTCATCAGCGTTCGACCAGCGCCAGCACCCGCGCCGGAGCACCCGACCCGGCCACGATCGGCAGCGGCCCGGCGATCACCACCGCGCCGGTCGGCGGTAGCTGGGCGAGGTTCTGCAGCTGGGTCAGGCCGTACTTGTCGTTGCCCATCAGGTACGAGTGACACGGGAAGGCCGGCTCGAACGAATGCGCCCGGCCCGCATCGGTGCCGACGGTCTCCACGCCCATCCCGATCACCGGCGTCTCCTCCGCCACCCACTTCGCGCAGTCCGGCGACAGGCCGGGCGTATGCGGACCCGTCTCATCGGCGTTGAGGAACTCCTGCTGCGAGTCCGACCGGGCATCCCAGCCGGTACGCACCAACAGCCAGCCGCCCTCGGGCAACGGGCCGTTCTCGGCGGTCCACGCGACGATGTGGTGCGACTCGACCAGGAAGTCCGCGTCCTTCGCGGCCTCCGCGGAGAAGTCGAGCACGACGGCCGGAGCGAGCAGCCTGCGGACCGGGACCGACGCGACGTCGGCCAGGTCCTTGCCGGTGACCCAGTGGTTCGGCGCGTCGAAGTGGGTGCCGGTGTGCTCGCCGGAGCGGAAGTTGTTCCAGTACCAGGCGGGTCCGCGGTCGTCGTACCGGCTGATCTCCTCGAGCTCGAAGCGCGCCGTCTGACCGAAGTCGGGCGGCAACTGGATCACCGGCGTCTGCGACGACAGCGGCGCGGTCAGGTCGACGACCTCGATCGAACCGTCGCCGAGACCGGCGACCAGATCGGAGAGGATGGACATGCTCGTTCCTTCCGGTACGTGGTACAGGGCAGGGCTGAGGGTCCCCAGCCTGCTGCATGCGGCCCGCGGAGGCGAGAGGCAGGTCAGCTGTGCGGGGTGAGGTTGGCGACCGCGCCGGCCAGCGCCTCGCGGCAGGCCAGGATCGACGGGCGCTGCGCCATCGAGAGCCGGGCCGCGGTGAACACCGTACGATGCGGGGCGCCGTCGAGACCGATGAGCCGGACCGACGGCGGGCGCCGGATCCACATCAGATCCGGGATCAGCGCGACCGCGTTGCCGGACTCGATCAGCGCGATCTGGGCGGTCAGGTCCGCGGTCTCGAACCGTACGTCCGGCTCGAACCCCGCCTGCCGGCAGGCCTGCTCGGCGAAGTGCCGCGACGCCGCGCCGTACGGCTCCATCACCCAGGCCAGCCCGGCGGCGTCCCGCAGCGTCGCGACCTTCGCCTTCGGTGGTACGGCGAGCCGGATCGCATCGCGGGTCAGTCGCACCCGGTCCAGCTCGGGGTGCCAGGGCGCGGCATGTCCGGGGTACTGCTCGGCCACGACCAGGTCGAAGTCGCGCGCGAACGTCTCCAGCAGTGCCGTCTCCGGCTCGCGCTGGGTCATCGTGACCCGCAGTCGCGGCTGGCTGGTGGCCAGCGTCAGCAGCATCTCCGGCATCAGTGCGAGCGCGGCCGACTGGAACACCGCGATCCGTACCGTGCCGGCGGCCTCGTCGAGCGAGGCGACCACGTCGGACTCTGCCAGTTCGAGCCGCTCGAGGATCGCCGCGGTGTGCTCGACCAGGAGCTCGGCCTGCGGGGTGAGCTGGACCCGGCGGCCCGCCTTGCGCAGCAGCACGACGCCGACCTCCTTCTCCAACTGGGACAGTTGCTGCGAGACCGATGACGGGCTCTGGTGCAGCGCCGCCGCCACCTCCGCGATGGTTCCGCGGACGCTCAGCTCGCGGAGCAGGCGCAGCCGCCGGACGTCATACACGGCGTTCTCCAAATCATAAGCAGACCCAACGGATATCCGTCAGAAATCAACGCTTTATCTTACGCGAATAAGGCGTCACAC
>JBKPSJ010000008.1:0-15205 GCA_046765875.1 Actinomycetota bacterium | reverse complement strand
GCTCCGGCTGCTGGAGTCCGTCCACGCCCAACGGACGCGTCTGGATGCTCGTCGTCCCGCCGCTGGGGATCGCGCGCGTACCTCCGGCGGCCGCACCCAACGAGGTTGTCGGGGTGATCAGGCCGGCGGAGATGATCAGGGACGCAGTTGCCAGGCCCACCGCTTTGCGGCGGGTCATCCGAGAGGTGAACTTCATGGGTAGCCTCCATGCTGTCGCGTGCCACTGGAGTGACGACCGAACGTCAGCACGGCGGCACCCGCGATGCAGTGGTCGGATTACCGCACCCCGAGTTGCCCGTTCGCCAAGCTTCACAGCCATTTGAGACCCGGAATGTGCCGGAGCGCAAGAACCCGGAACCTTTCAGTCACCGTCGCCGCGACTCGGGTCGGTGAGGAGGGACGCATCAACTCTCGCGTCGAGTCGGGTCGGCGAGTAGCTTCAGGTCGAGAGGTGCTTCCGGGCGGGGAGAGTGCCTCTGCTCCCCGCTCATGGACGAAAGGGGGAGGCATGAGTAAGCGGCTGAGGGTTGTACTCATCGGTGCCGTGTCGGCACTGCTCCTGATTCCGGCGGGACGAGCCACTGCGCTGAATCCGGACACGCTGATCACCGTCGGCAGCCCCAGTGCGCCGTTCTCGGCGAACAAGCAGAACGAGCCGGCGGTGGCGATCGACGCCAACCACCCGGGCGTGCTGGCGGCAGGCGCGAACGACAACATCGACATGGAGGCCTGTAACGCGGGTCCCGACAACGACTGTCCCTTCACCGAGGGGGTCGGCGGTTCGGGGGTCTACTTCTCGTTCGACAGCGGTACCACCTGGATGCAGCCCACGTTCACGGGCTGGAGCGCGCGTAACTGCGTCGGCGTACCTGGCAACAGCGACCCGCCGTGTGCGCCACAGGTCGGTCCGATCGGCACGCTGCCCGGATACTTCGAGGCGGGGCTGGTGTCCGACGGTGACCCGGCGGTGGCGTTCGGCCCCGTGTTCAGAAACGGCGGCTTCTCGTGGGCGAACGGGTCCCGGCTGTACTACGCGAACCTGACATCGAACTTCCCGGGCCGCTCGGCGTTCAAGGGCTTCGAGGCGATCGCGGTGTCACGGGTCGACGGCCCCGCCGCCACCGGGCTGACCGAGGACATCGTGTCGAACCAGTCCAACTGGAAGGCGCCGGTCATCGTCAGCAAGCAGAACGCCGCCCTGTTCTCCGACAAGGAGCAGGTCTGGGCGGACAACGCCTCCTCGAGCCCGTTCTTCGGCCACGCCTACATCTGCTCCGCGGCCTACCGCGGTGTGCCAGGCCGGTCACTTCCGCTCGTGGTCGCGACGTCGACCGACGGTGGTGACACCTGGACCACGCACCAGGTCACATCGGCCACGAACAACCCGAACACCCCGCAAGGATTCGGCAGGTCCGGCTGCACCATCCGGACAGACAGTCACGGTGTGGCTTACGTGTTCGCCTACCAAAGCGCCTTCGGGTTGCCTGGCAACGGCTTCCAGATCATGGCCAAGTCCTTCGACGGCGGTCTCCACTGGACCATGGCCCAGCCGATCCTCCCGGCTACCGACCTGTGCAACGCCTTTGAGCCGTCGATCGGCCGATGCGTCGAAGACGGCATCGCCGGGGCTCGCGACGACCTCGGGCCGGCTCCGAGCGTGGACATCGCCAACGGCGCCCCGACCGGCGCGGACGCAACGAACCGGATCGTCGACGCATGGGCCGATGGTCGTGACGGCCTCAACCACGAGCACGTGATGTTCGCCACCTCGACCAATGGCGGCACCGGCTGGACCACCAGGACCATCGAATCGGCCGGGGACCGCGGGTACTACGCCGCGCCGGCGATCTCACCCAACGGAACCGACGTCTGGTTGGTCTACAACGCATTCACCACACCGTTCCGCAACGACACCTCGTCGCCACGCAACCTCGTCGGCGTGGTCAAGCACGCCGACGTGTCGGGTGGCACCGTAGGCGCCTTCACCCAGATACACCGAAGCCCCGGTGGCGACCCGCGGGGCAGCAGTCAAAACAACCTCGCGGCGGAGTTCCTCGGCGACTACGTCTACGCGGCGGCCACCCGTACGTACGGAGCGGCCGTGTGGAACGACACCCGAAGGGCCGCCGATTGCCCGGCCATCGACGCCTACCGACTCGCCTTGCACAACGAGGCCGTAGCAGCCGGAGCCCCGGTGGCCGACCCCGAAGAGCCACGCGGTGAGGAGGACGCCGTCCACCACGTCTTCAAGACGCAGGAGCCGCAGGCCACGCCCCCGGCCGTGCAGCAGGTCTGTCCCGCCGCATTCGGCAACTCCGACATCTTCGGCGGAACCTACGCCGACCCGACCCCCTGACCCCAACCCGACCCGGTTTGGGCGGGCCGTTCCGGCAGCCCGCCCGAGCCGATCGGCTCAGCTGGAATCGGGAGGGGCTACGGCGGGACTCAGAAGGGCGGCGAGCGTTAGGAGGATGGCGACTGCGGTGAGGGCGCGGAGGACGGTGAGGTGGTCGCCGAGGAAGCCGACCACGGGCGGGCCGGCGAGGAAGGCGCAATACCCGATGGAGGCGATGACGCTGACCCGGCCGGCTGCGTGCGCGGGCTCGTCGGCGCCGGCGCTCATGCCGACCGGGAAGCCCAGCGAGACTCCGACGCCCCACAGGACGGCCCCTGCGAAGGCCAGCGGAGTCAGGGGCGCGAAGACGAACAGCAGCGTGCCGCAGATTCCGAGGACCGCCAGGACCCTGACGACCGGCACCCGGCCGTACCGGTCGAGCAGCCCAGGACCGACCCATCGGCCAAGGGTCATCGCTGCGAGGAAGGTGGCGAACGCGAGCGTACCGACCGCGGCCGGTGCGCCGTAACCGTCGATCAGGGCGACGCTCATCCAGTCGTTGCCGGTCCCTTCGGCGAACGCGAAGGCCAGGACGAACACGCCGATCAGCAACGTACGCGGTTCCAGCCACGCACCCAAGACGCTCCGAAGACGTCTCGGCCCGGAAGCCTCCGGATGCGTTTCGGCACCGGCGTCGTCTGGCACGAACGCTCGGGCACCGAACGGTACGACGAACCCGACAACGACCGCGACGACGAGCAGATGCGTGGTGACCGGCACGCGTCCGCCGACCATGGCCGCGCCGATCAGGGCTCCGGCGACCGTGCCGATGCTGAACCCGGCGTGGAACCGGGACATGATCGAACAGCCGAGGTGGCGCTCGACCACTGCCCCCTGGACGTTCATCCCCACATCCCAGGCACCGTTCGCGAAACCGAGCAGGAACAGGCCGATGACAACCGGGACGATGCCGATCAGGTAGCCGACCGCCGTCGTCCCCAGGCCGACGGCGAGCAACACCGCCATCCCGGCAACCGTGCGCCTTGAGCCCATACGGTGAATGAACGGCCCGGACAATGGCAGGGCGATCAGCGACCCCGCGGCGACGGCGAGCAACACCAGACCCAACTCGGCCGGCGACAGGTGCAGACGATCGCGAACCTGCGGTATGCGCGATGCCCAGCTCGCGAAGGCGAACCCCGAGCCGCCGAAGGCCAGATAGGTCGCGCGAACACCGGCACGGACCGCATCAGCCGACGGAGCAGCAACCCGGACTGCGGGCACCGACGGCATCGACGAACTCCTGGGTTTGGCCGATTCGGCGATCGGCAGGACGCCCCGCCGATCGCCGACTCATGGACAGGGCCTGGGCCCTGGTAATCAACGCCACCAGCAGACCCAAGGACACAATGCTGTCACAAGGTCCCGGCGAGCCACGGTTGCGGCCGCGTCTGGCGCCCGGATATCAGGAGACCGTCACTGAGACGTCGATCGGTACGATCGATGTGGTCTACGGGCGTTACTGACGCGGGGTGAGGACTTGACGGCCGACACGGTTCCGGAGCGGGTGTAGGTGGCCGTCGAGCCGGTCGTCGCCTCCGGCCTTACCGCGGCACAGGTGGCGGAGCGGGTTGCTACGGGTCGTACCAACGCCGTCGAGGTACGCACCAGTCGCACCGTCGGGCAGATCGTCCGGGCGAACGTCTTCACGTTCTTCAACGGCCTGCTCGGCGGGCTGTTCCTCGTCGTACTCGCGACCGGTAGCTGGCAGAACGCTCTGTTCGGCTTCGTCGTGGTCGCCAACTCCGGGATCGGCATCTTCCAGGAGGTACGCGCCAAGCGGACCCTCGACCGGCTTGCCCTGCTCAACGTCACCAGGGCGACGGTGATCCGCGACGGCGTACCGGCCGAGATCGATGTCACCGACGTGGTCCAAAACGACCTGGTCCGGCTGCGCATCGGTGACCAGGTGCTGGCCGACGGCCCGGTCGTACGCTCCGACGGCCTGGAGATCGACGAGGGACTGCTCACCGGCGAGTCCGATCCGGTCCACAAGCTGCCCGCCGACGACGTACGGTCCGGCTCGATCGTGGTCGCCGGCGAGGGCGACTTCGAGGCTCGTGCGGTCGGCGCTGACACCTATGCGGCGCGGCTGGCGGCCGAGGCCAGGCGGTTCCAGATCACCCGGTCCGAACGGGTCGCCGGTACGACCAAGCTGCTGCGCTGGATCTCACTGGTTCTGCTGGTGGTCGGGCCGGTGCTGCTGTGGTCGCAGTTCCGCAGCTCGGACAACAAGACCTGGCAGGACGCGGTCACCGGCACTGTGGCCGCGATCGTCGGCATGATCCCCGAAGGCCTGGTGCTGCTCACGTCGGTGGCGTTCATGCTCGCGATCGTCACGCTCGCGCGGCGGCAGACCCTGGTCCAAGAGCTGCCTGCCGTCGAGGGCCTCGCCCGGGTCGACGTCGTCTGCCTGGACAAGACCGGCACGCTGACCCACGGCGACGTCATCTTCGACCACCTCGAACAACTCGAGAACGATGACCGCGTGAGCGACGTGCTCGCGCTGATGGCCGGCACCGGGGACGCCAACGCGACATCGGTGGCGCTCGCAGCCGCCTTCGGTGCTACGGCTTCGACCGCGACCGCGCGAATCCCGTTCTCGTCGGCGCGCAAATGGCAGTCGGTGACCGCCGGCGGGACCACCTGGGTGCTCGGCGCGCCCGATATGGTGCTCGACGCCGGGCGCGCCAGGACCCGGGCCGACTCGCTGGCGGTACGCGGCAACCGCGTGCTCGTCCTCGCCCGCGGCGTACCTCGTGCGGACGACCTGCCCGCGCTGCCGGATGAGCTGACCGCGGTCGCCCTGGTGGTGCTGTCCGAGCACATCCGTGCGGATGCTGCCGAGACGATGCGGTACTTCACCGAGCAGGGTGTCGCGCTCAAGGTGATCTCCGGCGACAACCCGCGTACGGTCGGCGCGGTCGCGGCGGCCGTCGGCGTTCCGGGGGTCATCGGCGCCGCCGATGCCGTCGACGCCCGCACCCTGCCCGACGATCCGGCCGAGCTGGCCGACGTACTGGAGCGGGCGTCGGCATTCGGCCGAGTCAGCCCGCACCAGAAACGCACGATGGTCAGGGCCCTGCAGGGCCGCGGTCATGTGGTGGCGATGACCGGCGACGGCGTCAACGACGCGCTGGCGCTCAAGGACGCCGACATCGGTGTTGCCATGGGCAACGGATCGCCGGCGACCCGCGCGGTTGCCCAGCTGGTGTTGCTGGACGGCCGGTTCGCGCACCTGCCGGACGTCGTCGCCGAGGGCCGCCGGGTGATCGCCAACATCGAACGAGCCGCCAACCTGTTCCTGATCAAGAACGTCTACTCGCTCGTGCTGGCCCTGGTCACCGCGACCACCCTGGTGGCCTATCCCCTGGCACCGATCCAGCTCACGCTGATCTCAACCCTGACGATCGGCCTGCCGGCGTTCGTACTCTCACTCGGCCCGAACACGCGACGGTACGTGCCCGGGTTCCTCGGCCGGGTGCTGCGGTTCGCGATACCGGTCGGCGTCGTGATCGCCGGCTGCGCGTTCGCCGGGTATCGGCTGGTATCGGTGATCGACCCGGCGGCGACAGTCGCCGAGGCGCGCACCGTCACCACGATCGTCGTGCTGATCATGTCGCTGTGGACCCTCGGACTCCTCGCCCGCCCGCTGCGCGCCTGGAAGCTGGCGCTGGTGGTCGCGATGGCGGCGCTCGCCGCGGCCGCGGTCCTGATACCTCCGCTGGCGCACGGCATCTTCCTGCTCGAGGTCACTCCGAGACGGTTGCTCGGCGCCACCGCGATGGCCGGCATCGGCATCGTCCTGCTCGAGATCGCCTACCGGGTCGGCCAGCGAGTCGGCAACCTGTCTGTACAGCACAGCTAGAGGCCTCCCGCTCGACGGAGCGGGAGGCCTCGGGCCGTGATCAGCTATTTCACCTCGGACCGCATGGCCAGGCGCAGGCCGAGGAGCGCCGGCGCGACGATCCAGGTGGTCGCGGTGACCGCTATGTGCGCCCACTGTTCGCCGGTGAGCGATCCCTCGAAGAGCGCGGACTGCGCAAAGTTGAGGTCAACCCACGGCCGTACGTCCGCGCGAGGTCCGCCAGACCCGGATGCGGCACGAGCTCGGGCTGCTCGTCGTCGTGCCGCATCGCACCGAGCAGGCGGCGCATCTCCGTCAAAGCCGTGCGGCCGACCTGCTCGACGTTCGAGAGGGCCGTCTTGTTCTCAGCATCGGAATCCGGCATCCGATGACGGACGGCACCCACCTGCAGGACCATCACGCTGACCGCATGCGCCGCTACGTCATGGAGCTCACGCGCGATCCGTCCTCGTTCCTCGGCCACGGCGACGCGGGCCGCTGCCTCTCGGTCGCGCTCGGCCCTGGTCGCGCGCTCCTCCGCGGCCTCCGCATGCGCGGTACGTGCATGCAGAGCAAAGCCGACGAGCCAAGCCATCGCGAACTCGACGGGGACGAAGACGATACTGCCGGCCGACATGGTGGGGTCGTTGTGAACCATGATCGCCGAGCAGCCGATGACGATGGCCAGGCCGACCCGTGCCTGAATGTCGTTGCTGAGATTGCCCAACAGCAGGGCAGCTCCGAGCCCAGCGAGGAAGGCACCGGGTTGACCGGTAACCAGTTGGCCGTCCACGAAGGACAGGGCCGCACTGATCACCCACAGGGCCGCGGGCGCGGCGAACGGGAAGCGCCGGCGTAGCAGCAAGATGAGAATGAGCCCGGCGATCGCCAGGACCTCGAGCCAGGCGACGATACCGGTCCCCATGTCATGATCTGTGCGGCGAGCCGTTCCCACCGCACTCCAGCCCGCTGCCACGACGATCAGAACGTCGAGGCCATAGGCAGACAGGAACAGCCGGAGTCGGCTCACGTGGTCAACGTACGCCGGCCTCGTCGCCGCCTGCGTCCTACCAAGGTAGGACCGCGACTCATCACCAAGGACCCCGGAGATGTCCCTGGGCCTGTCGTCGCTGGTGCCTGCGGATGCATGATTGGTTACCGGCGACCTATCCATCTGCCGTAATGCTGCACACCGCTGCAATCCGCACGACCGCCGGGTGATGGTCTGATCAGCGGCTCTGGAGAGGAGCAGCCGTGAGACTTGCGCATCGGATGGATCGACTGGGCACGGAGTCCGCCTTCGAGGTGCTGGCCAAGGCCAAGGCGCTGGAGCGGACCGGGCGCGAGATCGTGCACCTGGAGATCGGCGAGCCCGACTTCGACACGCCGGCACACATCGTCGCGGCCGCGCAGGCCGGGCTGGACAAGGGATACACGCACTATGTCCCGGCCCCGGGCATTCCCGAGCTACGTACGGCCGTGGCCGACTTCCTTGGGCGCACGAACCGGATGATCACCACGCCGGACCGGGTCGTGGTGACTCCGGGCGCGAAGCCGATCATGTTCTTCACGATCCTCGCGCTGTGCGAGGACGGGGACGAGGTCCTCTACCCGGATCCCGGCTTCCCGATGTACGAGTCGATCGCCGCGTTCGCCGGCGCCGAGCCGGTGCCGCTGCCGCTACGCGAGGAGAACGGCTTCACCGTCGATCCGGACGAGTTGGCTTCGCTTGTCACCGACCGCACCAGGCTGCTGATACTCAATTCCCCGCACAACCCGTGCGGAGGCGTATCGACCCGGGAACAGCTCGAGGCGATCGCCGCAATCGCGATCGAGCACGACCTGGTGGTGTTGAGCGACGAGGTGTACTGGGCGCTGACCTACAGCGGCAGGCACCACAGCGTGCTCGACATCGACGGCATGGCCGACCGGACGATACTGCTCGACGGCTGGTCGAAGACCTTCGCGATGACCGGTTGGCGACTGGGCTTCGGCGTGTTCCCACCCGACCTGGTGGAGCCGGTCACCCGGCTGGTGATCAACTCGGTTTCCTGCACCTCGGCATTCAGCCAGTACGCGGCCATCGCCGCGCTGGAAGGCCCCTGGGACGACGTGCAACGGATGGCGGAGGCGTTTCGCGAACGGCGGGACGTGATCGTTTCCGGCCTCGGCGCCGTTCCGGGCGTGTCCTGTGTCCAGCCGGGCGGCGCGTTCTACGCCTTTCCCAACGTCCGCGAGCTTGGCATGCCCGCCGCGACGCTGTCCGACCTATTGCTCGAGCGCGCTGGGGTCGCCTGTCTGCCGGGCACCGCGTTCGGCTCGTACGGCGAGGGGTACCTGCGGTTCTCCTACGCCAACTCAGTCGACAACATCCGCCGCGCACTGGCAGCGTTCGAATCCCTGGTGGGAGAGATATCCCATGCCTGAGCCGGCAGTGCTGTTGACCCGCGAGCTCGTCGCCGAGGCGATGCGCGCCCTCGACGGCCGCTGCGAGCTGGACCTCTACTCCGGGCCGCCGGAGGCCATGCCGCGTAACGAGCTACTGCGCCGCGCCAAGGACAAGGACGCCCTGCTGACCATCCTGACCGAGCGCGTCGACGACGAACTGCTGGACGCTGCCGGCCCGCGCCTCAAGATCGTCGCGAACCACGCTGTCGGTTTCGACAACATCGACGTACCAGCCTGCACCCGGCGCGGGATCCTGGTCACCAACACCCCCGACGTACTGACCGAGGCGACCGCCGATCTGGCTTGCGCGCTCATCCTCGCCACCGTCCGCCGCGTCGCGGAGGGCGACCGGTTCCTGCGCGCCCGCAGGCCGTGGATCTGGGGACCGCAGATGATGCTCGGCCACGATCTGTACGGCAAGACACTCGGGATCGCCGGCTGCGGCCGGATCGGTCGCGCCGTGGCCCGCCGTGGTATCGGATTCGGGATGCGGGTGGTCTATACCGACGCGGAGCGGTTGCCGGAGGCCGTCGAGACCGACCTGCGCGTCGAGTGGCGAAATCTGCAGGAGTTGCTGAGCGAGTCCGATGTCGTCTCGGTGCACGTCCCGCTGACGCCGCAGACCCGGCACATGTTCGGTGCCGAGGCGTTCGGCACGATGAAGCCGACCGCGGTGCTGGTCAACACGGCGCGCGGCCCGATCGTCGACGAGGCAGCGCTGGCCGAGGCTCTGCGTACAGGCGAGATCTTCGCCGCAGGCCTCGACGTGTACGAGCACGAACCGGCGGTACCAGAGGACCTGATCGGCTTGGAGAATGTCACCCTGCTCCCCCATCTGGGCAGTGCCACCATCGAGACCCGGACCGCGATGGGGCTGCTCGCCGTGGAGAACCTGTTCGCCGGACTCGCCGGACAGCGGCCGAGGTGCCTGGTCAATCCCGAGGTTCTGGATCGCTGACGGCCCGCCGCTGTCGGTGCCCTGTCCTAGGCTCCCCGGCATGAACCGCATAGAGCGCCTCTACGCGCTGGTCGAGGAGCTGCGGGCGGCGGGTGCCCGTGGTCGTACGGCGTGGCAGTTGGCGCGGCACTTCGAGGTGAGCGTACGCACCATCGAGCGTGACCTGAGCGCCTTGGGCGAGGCCGGCGTACCTCTTGCGACAAAGCAGGGCCGAGGGGGCGGATACATGCTCGACCGGTCGATGACCTTGCCGCCACTGAACTTCACTCCCCGCGAGGCGGCGGCGGTCGCGGTGGCGCTGAGCCGCAGCGAACACGTTCTGTTCAAGAAGGACGCCCGCAGCGCATTGCAGAAGATCGTGTCCGCGATGCCGGAGCGGTCGCTCGCGGAGGCCCGTAGCACCGCTGAGAAGGTCCGGTTGCTGGTACAGCCGGTGCCCGACCTCGACGCGGAGATCGCGGAGACCATCTGGCGAGCAGTGCGCGACAACGACGTGCTGCGCATCCGCTACACCGATGTCGGCGGCGTCGAGACCGAGCGCGAGGTCGAGCCGCAGCATGTCGTCGTCGGGCCCAACGGCTCCTACCTCACTGCCTGGTGCCATCTGCGCGACGACGACCGCGTCTTCCGCATGGACCGCATCACCAGCGCCGAACGCGTACCCTTCCCGCCGCGCCTGCGGCGGATCGCGCCGGAGCCACTCGTCGACGGACACGACACGAAGCTGCCGGCCTCTGCCCGGAATCCCGGAGGTCTCCTGTCAATCACCGACATAGGGCTGTCGCGTTCGGCTGGGACGGTGGGTGTGACCCGCCGCCGCGGCGGGTGATGCATCCACTGAGGAGACACCCATGACGAATCCCGCTCCCGGAACCCTCGCCTGGTTCGAGGTGGCCACCACCGACCCCGACGGCGCGCAGAAGTTCTACGGCAGCCTCTTCGACTGGACCTTCGAGGCCGACGCGGCCGCGGCGTCCGGCGGCATGGACTACCGCAACATCAAGACCTCCGGCGCCGACGCGCCGATGGGCGGCATCTTCGGCACCGGCGGCCAGGCCCCCGATCACGCGGTGTTCTACATCCTGGTCGCCGATGTCGAGGACACCTGCGCGGATGCCGAGCAACTGGGCGGCTCGGTGGTGAGCAAGCACCTCGACCCCGGCCCCGGTGCGCCGGCGTTCGCCTACCTGCGCGACCCGGCCGGCAACACGTTCGGCGTCTTCACTCCCCCGCCGGCCTGATGCCCCGAGCACGCACAGCGTCGTCCCCGCGAGGAGGCGGGGACGACGTCTCGCCGACGTGAGCCATTGCGCCTACTTCGCGGAGAGCGTGACGCGCAGGCGCAGGTCGTTCTCGGCGAACTCGCTTGTCGCGTAGAAGTTCGACCGGCCGGTCTCGACGTACTGGGGGTGGTCCTTGGCGAGCTGCTTCACCGCCGCCGCCTGGTCCTTCTTGTCCATCCCGGCGATGGCGGGCAGTTCGTTGATCACCGCCGCGGCCGCGGGGTTGGTGGTCACCCGGCGCACGGCCGTGGCCTGCCGCGTGGCGTCCATCTTGAGGAACTCAGCCGCCATGGACGCACCGGTCCCTGCGTGCACGAACAGATAGCCCTTCAGACCGGGTGTGACCCGCGCACCGGCCGGGTCGTGTACGACGACCCCGTCGTCGCGGACCTCGGTCAGGTAGACGTAGTGGTTGACCGTTCCGACGATCACCCGGGTGCCGTCGGCCAGCATCTGCGCCGCCTTGGCGCGGACGGCGGGTTCGGTGAACCGGACCCGGCCACCCGCCTCCTGGGCCTTCGTGGCGATGCCGGCATCGCGGGCCACGCGCGCAATGGTGCCGGCATCGGTCACCGACTTGTACGAGCCGTGCGCGCCGATCGCGACGGCCGTCACCAGATCGAGCGTGCGGATCTTGGCGGATGTGCGCGGGTCGTCCAATGCTGTCGCGAGGTCGACGAAATTACCGCCGACCTGCACCTGCGCACCGGCGTGCATCCCCTTGCTGCGCAGCAGGCCGATCATCCGGGCGCGCACCTCGTCCTCGCCCGCCATACTCACCAGACCCATGGTCAGTGACGTCATGTTGCAGACGTTCGCGCCCGACGACCCGTACAGCCAGACGCGGAACTGCCCGGCCTTGTCGCCGGTGTCGATGACATCGCGATAGCGGCCGACGCCCTGGGCGAAGTATTTGTCGCCACTGCCGGCCTGGGACGACGCCCCGGCGACCCGCGGTGGCGGGCTCTCGGCGGCGATCACGTCGGCGGGCTTGGTCCCCGGTGCCGGCTTTGTAGTCGGGGCAGTTGTCGATGCAGGCTTCGCCGCGGAGGTGGTCGCCGCGTGCGCGGTATGGACGATGCCGTCGCGCAAACGCATCCACTCAGCAGACAGCTGCGCGAAGTTCGGCTGCGACGGCTGCAGCTTCGTACCGAACAGCTCCGGGTGCTCGGCCCAGAACGCGACGTTGGTCAACGCGTTCGGGTCGCTGTACCCGAGCGCGACGAGCAGGCGCAGCGCTGCGGGGACGAGGCCGGTGGCGGCGAGCGCGGACACGATGGCCGAACCACCTGCCGCCGCCTTCGCAGGTGGCAGAACCGCGGCGGCCTTGCCGACCAGATCGGTCCCCTTCGCCACCGTCGCCGCTCCAGGCGCCGGCACCGCGGGCGCAGGGGTTGAGCCGCCGGACGGCATCGTGCGCGGGATCTTGCCGATGATGTGCTCGCCCTTGACGCGCTCGCCGCGCGCCTCGTACGCGCCCAGGATCTCGGACTCGAGGACGGCGAGGAACGCGTCGCGGGTGAGCTCCTGCCCGCCGGTCCGACGCAGCGTCCCCTGGGCGGCCGAATAGGAGTACGCCGGCCGGTTGTTCATCGTCTCCAGCAGCCAGGCCCGCGCCGTCGGGTCCTTCATCCACGGGTTCGACAGGCCCGGGCTGTCCTTCGCGAACCGCCGCTCCATGCGGCCGAGTTCCTTGAGCGTGTACGCGACGATGGCCGACACGACCTCGTCCTCGGCACCGGCGTCGAAGAACCGGTCGGTCCACGGCGGGGTCTTGAGCGCTACCGGATCCGGCGCGCCCTCGATCGCGGGGAGGTTGCCCGCCTTGAGTGCGTACGTCCCGCCGCCGAGGACTATGCCGTGCTTGGCGAACGCCCCCGGCGCCGCCTTGATGATCTCGTACAGCGATCCCCACCCGAGCGTGACCTGCTTGAAGCCCAGGCTCACGTACATGTTGTCGCGCGTGTAGACGGCGTTGTCCATGCCGCCGGTCTCGACGTTCGCGACACCCTGCAACAAGAAGAGCTGGTCGCGGTCCAGTGTCGGCGGCGCACCTGCGACGCCGAGGACCCCTCGCTGCATCATGTCCTGCAGCCGTGTTGTGAGCCGCGTGGTGCCGTACTTGGCGACACCGGTGACGGCCTTCTTCTGCCGCTGCACCGGTACCAGAAGGCTCGACGTGGCCCCGTTGCCGACGGTGCGCTGCATGTCGAGCACCGCCGCGGCGTCTGGTCCGACTCCCTGCTGGGAGGGAACGCGGTCCGAGGGCCGCCGGACCGTCCGCACCGGACGGTCGGCGCGCGTGACCGGCCGGTCCGGCGTCATGCCGCGATTGTGCTCACGCACGCGGGTTCGCCGGCAAGAAGCCAACAGACACCATCCATTGCCCGATCGGGCAGACCGCCCCCGGCACAAACGAACGAGCCGGCCGGAGTCTGACGCTCCGGCCGGCTCGCTGAGGTGAGATCAGCTCGCTGCGCGCTCGATCAACCGAGTCACAGGGGCGGGTTGGGACAGCGCGACGAGGTGTGACGCGCCGGCAACCTCGACGACGGTGGCGCCTGCCCGCTGCGCCATGAAGCGCTCGGCTGCCGGGGCGATGGCGTGGTCACCCGTCGGAACGAGGGCATACTTCGGCAGTGCGGCTGGAGCGGTCTTTTCTACCGGCTCGGCGAAGGCCGAGGCAGCGATCGGACGCTGGGCGGCGATGAACGCGGCTCCTTCACGGGCGGGGATGTCCGCGGCGAGCACCGGGCCGGCCGTCTCCGGGTTGAGCGCGAGGTCCACCCCACCCGGGTAGCTGATCGCGATCAGATTGGGTCCAAGGTCGCTGCCGGGGAACTGCGAGTTCAGAGCACCGAGGGTCTCACCGGCCTGCGGGATGAACGCCGCCACGTAGACGAGCGACTTGACTCCGTCGGTGTCGGCGAGCTCGCTGACCAGAGCGCCGCCGTACGAGTGGCCGACGAGCACCTTCGGCCCGGGGATCCCCGCGAGTACGCCGCTCAGGTACGACGTGTCGGACGCGATCCCCCGCAGTGGAACGGCCGGTGCGACGATCTGGTAGCCATCGTGCTGCAGCTGCTTGGTGACCTCGATCCAGCTGGAGCCGTCGGCGAACGCGCCGTGCAGCAGAACGATCGTCGGCTTCGGTCCGGCCTGCGCGGACATGGCGGCCTGCGCGGTCGTCGCTCCCGCGAAGAGCAGGGTTGCACCCGCGACGCCTGCCAGTACGCGCCGGCTGATTCTGGTCGTGATGTTGAGCTTCCGCATGACGTTCACATCCTCGATGTGGTTGGTTGTGATTGATGCGCCCTCGATGACCAGGTCGATCTCGGTCGCTACCACCACTGTTCGACGCCGGTCGACCAGTCACATCAGTGGAAGACACCGGTCCATCGCCGGGTCTGACGCCCTTCCGCAGACCGTCGGCCCCGTACACGACCCGGGCCCGCCACCAAGGGCGGGCCAGCCCCCGCACCAGACCGCGGCACCGAAGCTGCGCATTTCGGCCTGGCCTGCTCGTAATGCGGCTGACGGCTCGTACGGTCGACCGACCAGACGGAGATCGGTGACCGGCCCTGGTCGTCGTGGCTGGTCGAGGACCTCGGACTAAGACCTGTTACGAAAGTGGCTGATCCGGCAGCAGGCCCGGGTCGGATATCCATGGCGTTGGACCGTCGGTCACGTGCCGTGCCGGCGGGGATCAAAGGTTCCCGCACACTGGTGCGGGTTGGGACGCTGCACAGTGCCGCAGGAAGTCACCACAAGACGAGCGGACCCACAACCGGGCACGCGCGACTCGGCTCGCGGGCGTGGCCGCCATCCACACCAGCCACTTTCGTAACAGGCGCTAGGTCTGCGCCTGCACCTGAGCGGGGTTCGAATCCGCTACTGCTCCGCGGGCCGCCGTCGATCAGCAGGGCATCAACAACGTGCGCCGACTGTTGCGGCAACGCGCCAGCTGGGCGCAGCGCCTGAAGGTTAGGAGTCGGCCGGGTCGTCGGTGGCGCCCAGGGCGTCGTCGACAGTCGTCTCGCCCTCGGTGCGGACGTGTTCGTGGTGGATCGGTTGCGGTGCGGGCGTTTCGTCCACGGACTCGACGACGAGGTCGTTAGGCTGTTCGCTCACTGCTCCGCCTCCCTGTTCGCTCCCTGTTCGCTCCCTGTTCGCTCCGTACCAGTGTGCGCCTCCTCCTACTGAAGGAGGAGGCCAGGATCGTCCGGCGGTCCGAGCGTGAACACGAACTTCTGACGATGTGCGCGGCTGTGGTC
>JBKPSJ010000007.1:0-16344 GCA_046765875.1 Actinomycetota bacterium | reverse complement strand
GCGCCGAGCGCGCCGCCGGCCGAGTGCCCGCGCCGCCGGATCCGCCGCTCGACCCGGTGCGCGACGACCGTCAGCAGCCAGTTCATGATGATGAAGATCGCCGCCACGACGATGAAGGCCGGGATCAGGTTGGATTTGTAGTTGCCGATCTGCTCCGCCTTACGCAGCAGTTCCTCGTACGTGATGATGTAGCCGAGCGCGGAGTCCTTGAGGATGACCACCAATTGGCTCACGATCGCCGGCAGCATCGCGGTGATCGCCTGCGGCAACAACACGATGCGCATCGTCTGGCTCGGGCGCAGCCCGATCGCCTGCGCGGCCTCGGTCTGGCCCTTGGGGAGCGAGAGCACTCCGGAGCGGACCAGCTCGGCCACCACCGAACCGTTGTACAGCGTCAGGCCGGTGACGACGCCGGCCAGTGCGAGACGGTCGGACGGAACCACGTTGTACTCGGCGTAGAACTTGTAGGCGAACAGCATCATCAACAGCACCGGCACCGCGCGGAGGAACTCGACGACGACGCCACAGGGCGTGCGGATCCACCGGCTCTGCGATAGCCGGCCGGTCCCGAGCACCATGCCGAGACTGAGTGCGAGCACGACCGAGATCACCGTCGCGGTCAGCGTGCCGATCAGGCCGGGTATGAGGTACTCGGTCCAGATCTCGCTGGTCAGGAACGGCTCCCACTTCTCCGCGGTCAGCTGGCCCTTCTCGTCCAGGTTGTCGATCACGAACCAGAGCAGCGCTCCGAAGACCAACACGCCGATCACGCCGACGACCGCGTACAACCGGCGCGACCGCGGACCCGGCGCGTCGAACAGGACGCTGGTGCTCATCGCTTCACCACCAGCCGCTTGGACAAGGCCGTGAACAGCACCCCGGTCGGGAGGGTGAGGATCACGAAGCCGACGGCGAACATGGCGAAGATCAGGAACAGCACATCGGGCCGCTCGTCCATCATCTCCTTCATCAGCAACGATGCTTCGGCGACGCCGATGACCGAGGCGACGGTCGAGTTCTTGGTCAGCGCGATCAGCACGTTGCCCAGGGGCGCGATCGCACCGCGGAACGCCTGCGGCAGCACGACGTACCGCAGCGTCTTGACAAACGGCAGTCCGATCGCGCGGGCGGCCTCGGCCTGGCCGACCGGGACGGTGTTGACACCGCTGCGCAGCGCCTCGGCGACGAACGAGGCGTGGTAGACCGACAGGCCGAGCACGGCCAGCCGGAAGTTGTTGGTCGCGATGAAGGTGCTGGAACTCTTGTCCGCCAGCACCACACCGAGCTGGATGAACAGGCCCAGATTGCAGAACACGATCACCAGGGTGAGCGGGGTGTTTCGGACCAGCGTCACGTACGCCGTGCCGAAGAAACGCAGCACCCCTACCGGCGATACCCGCATCACCGCGACGACGGTCCCGATGATCAGCGCGAACAGCGCGGACACCAAGGTCAGCTCGATCGTCGTCTTGAACGCGTCGAAGAAGTCGTAGTCGCGCAGCAGTTCGGTGATGTTGTCCATACAGGCTCCTGCCCAGAGGGGACGAAGACATCGCTGTGGGGAAGGGCGGCTCGCCCTTCCCCACAGTCAGGCGTCGATCAGGCGCAGGGGTCCTGCTTCGGCGGGTTCTTGCTGGTGTCGGGCTTGAACCCGGACGGCCCGACGGTCGCGTCGAGCGCCTTCTGCCAGTCGCCGGAGTCGATCATCTTCTTGATCGCGGCGTTCACCTTGTTGCAGGTGTCGGTGTCGCCCTTCTTCAGGCCGACGCCGTACCGCTCCTCGGAGAAGGGCTTGCCGACGACCTTGAGCTTGCCCTGGTTGGCCGGCTGCGCGGCGAAACCGGCGAGGATCACGTTGTCGGTCGTGACGGCGTCGATCGCGCCGCCGACCAGTGCCTCGACGCACTTGGAGTACGTGTCGAACTCCTGCAGCTGTACCTGGGCGGCCAGCGTGTCCTTGACCTTCTTCGCCGAGGTCGAGCCGGTCACGGAGCACAGCTTCTTGCCGTTCAGCGTCTCCGGACCGGTGATATCGGTGTTGTCGTTCTTCACCAGAAGGTCCTGGCCCGCGACGAAGTACGGACCGCCGAAGGAGACCTTCGCCTTGCGCTTGTCGGTGATCGAGTACGTTGCGAAGATCAGCTTGACCTGTCCGTTGGCGATCAGGTCCTCGCGCTGAGCGGACGGCGATTCCTTCCACTCGATGTTGTCCTCGGAGTAGCCCAGCTCCTTGGCGACGTATTTGGCAACCTCGACGTCGAAGCCGGTGTACTTGCTGCCTTCCTTCAGGCCCAGGCCGGGCTGGTCGAACTTGATCCCGATGGTGATCTTGCCACCGCCTCCGCCGCCGCTGCTGCCGGAGTCACCTTCATCACCACAGGCGGTCAGGCCGGTGGCGGCCACGAGCGCGAGTGCTACGGCGGCCATCTTCCGCTGTCGCATCTGATCCCTCCATTTTCGAAACTGCTAAGTCTCGGATCGAAGAATGAGTGAGCACCGCTCTGCTCCACGTCTGATTCGGTACGGGGGTTCGGTGGTTGGTTCAGTGGGTCAGGATCTTGGACAGGAAGTCCTTGGCCCGCTGGCTCTGCGGGTCGGTGAAGAACCGCTCGGGCTCGGCCTCCTCGACGATCTGGCCGTCGGCCATGAACACCACCCGGTTCGCGGCCTTCCGGGCGAAGCCCATCTCGTGGGTGACCACGATCATGGTCATCTGCTGCCTGGCGAGGTTCACCATCACGTCGAGAACCTCGTTGATCATCTCCGGGTCCAATGCCGAGGTGGGCTCGTCGAACAGCATCACCTTCGGGTCCATCGCGAGCGCCCGCGCGATCGCGACGCGTTGCTGCTGGCCGCCGGACAACTGGGCCGGGTACTTCTCCGCCTGATTCGCGACGCCGACCCGCTCCAGCAGTGCCCTCGCCTTCTTCTCGGCGCCGGCCTTGGACATCCCGCGGACCTTGGTGGGGCCGAGGGTGACGTTCTGCAGGATCGTCTTGTGGGCGAACAGGTTGAACGACTGGAACACCATGCCGACGTCGGCACGCAGTCGCGCCAGCTCCTTGCCCTCGGCGGGTAGTGGCTTGCCGTCCAGGGTGATCGTTCCGGAATCGATGGGTTCGAGCCGGTTGATCGCCCGGCACAGCGTGGACTTGCCCGACCCGGACGGACCGATGACGACCACGACCTCGCCCTTACCGATGCTGAGGTTGATGTCCTTGAGGACGTGCAGGTCACCGAAATGTTTGTTGACCTCGGTCAGCGTGACAAGTCCGTTCGGACCGCTGGTGCCGGCGGCGTCCGATTCCACCCGGGCGTCGTTCATGCGAGGAACCTAGCGTCCGGTGTGGTCACCCGCACGATTCTGAAACGAATCAAGCCAGTAACGATTCGGTCGCTCCACCCCTTCCGCAGCGCGTGCTGAACAGGCGGTACGGCGTACAGGCACGGCTCGTTCCGCATCTGCGGAGAGTAAGGGTCACGAGGAGCCGATGTACGCGATCTGAGCCGGACTTGAGGTTCTGGCCGCGAAACGATAACGGCGCCCCGATGTTAGGCTGCCGCCGTGCGGGTGTTGCTCGTCGAGGACGACGACCGCGTGGCGAGTGCATTGTGTGACCTGCTCAGCCGGCACGGCTTCACGATGACGCGCACGGTCGGAGTCGCGGACACGCTGGCGCACATCGCCGACGCGGTCGATTTGGTGGTGCTCGACCTCATGCTGCCCGACGGCGACGGGTTCGATCTGTGCGCGCGGATCAAGGCCGCCCGCGACGTCCCGATCCTGATGACCACAGCCCGATCGGAGTTGCGCTGGCGCGTACACGGTCTCGACATCGGCGCCGACGACTACCTGGTCAAGCCGTACGACGCTCGCGAACTGATCGCGCGGATGCTCGCCGTACACCGCCGGGCCACCGCTCGCGCGGACCGCCGGCCGGTCGAGGCGGCGCGGGTGGCTCGGGTCGGCGACGTCACGCTCGACTTCGGCCGGCACGAGGTGACCGTCGCGGGCAACCCGGTGCCCCTGACCCGCAAGGAACTCGCCGTCCTCGAGGTCCTCGCCGAGCAGCCGGGTCTGGTCGTACGCCGCGAACAACTGCTGTCGCAGGTGTGGCACTCGGCGTACGACAAGGACGGCCACACGCTGGACGTGCACGTGGCGGCCATCCGGGCGAAGACCGGCACACCGGAGCTGATCCAGACTGTTCGCGGTGTCGGCTACCGGCTCGGCGCACCGGTTCCCTGATGGGCGCGCGACTGCTCGGCCTGCTACTCGGCCTACTCGTGGTCGTGCTGCTCGCGCTCGGCGCGCCGCTGGGCATGAGCATGGCGTCCGCCCGGACCCAGCAGATGTTTCTGGACCGGCTCAGCGACACGAGCCGGTTCGCCTCGATCGCGCAGCTGGACAGGTCGGTGGCCGACAACGCCGTGCTGGCCGCCGAGCTGGCGCGCTACGACGAGGTGTACGGCATCGCCGTCGCCGTGCTCGGCCGCGACGGCCGCGTGCTGGTCTCGTCGCGTCCCGGCCTCGACCCGGCGTCGTACGGCGAGTCCGCCGAGCGGCGGGTACGGGCCGCGCTGGCCGGCCGGCACAGCGATCCGGCCGAGCCGCTGCTGCCCTGGTCGGTATCCCCGCTCGTCGTCGCCGAACCGGTCGTGTCGAGCGGTGACGTCGTCGCGGTCGTCCTGACCGCCTCGCCGACCAGCGAGGCGCGGCTGGACATCGCACGCTCCTGGAGCCTGCTCGGGGTCGGCGAGCTCGGCGCACTGGCCGGGTGCGTAGTGCTCGCCTGGGGGCTGACCCGCTGGGTCTTGCGCCCGGTCCGCGAGCTGGACGCGACGGCGCACGAGATCGCGACCGGGAAGATGGCGGCCCGGGTTCCGCACGACACCGGCCCGCCGGAGCTGCGCCGGCTCACCGCGTCGTTCAACGAGATGGCCGGCAATGTCGAAGCACTGGTCGAACGGCAGCGATCGTTCGTGGCCGACGCCTCGCACCAGTTGCGCAACCCGCTGCACGCGCTGCTCCTCCGGCTGGAGGCGATGGCGCTGCGGGCGCCGCCGGACTGGACCGGCGAGGTCGACGCCGCCTCCGAGGAGGGCCGGCACCTGGCCCGGATGCTCGATGAACTGCTCGAGCTGGCGTCGGCGGAGAAGGCCGCCGCGAAGCCGCGGCGAGTCGACCTGGTGCCGCTGATCGATCAGCGCGTCGCCGCCTGGTCAGTGGCGGCCAGCGCCAAGCAGGTCACGGTCCGGCGGATCGGTACCGGCTGGCTCGAGGCGGTCGCCGACCCCGACCTGGTCGGCAGCGCGCTCGACGTGGTGGTCGACAACGCGGTGAAGTTCGGGCCGGACGGCTCGGCGGTGACGGTGGCCGCGTACCGCGAGGACACGGCTGCCGTCGTCGCCGTACGCGACGAGGGTCCCGGCCTGACACCTGAGGAGCTGACCCGCGTCGGCGAGCGGTTCTGGCGCAGCCGGCGACACCAGAACGTCGACGGGTTCGGGCTGGGCCTCGCGATCGCGCGGACGCTGCTCAGCCAGTGTGGTGCCCGGCTGGAGTTCCGGCCCGGCTCTCCATCCGGGCTCGAGGTCCAGCTGCGCTTTCCTGCGCCCTGAACAGCCTTCAGGGCTTGCTGTCGCGGAACCATCCGGATGCGGACGGGTGCAGTGGGACCGGCCCGGTCTGGATCGCCGTACGGCCGTCCAGCGCTCCCGCCGCCGGGACAGCCGAAGCGATCATCTCCCGGCCGCGGAACAGCGTGGCGACGACCAGCTTGACCAGTGCGGGATCGGTGTCCTCGCGGCAGACCAGGAAGTTGGGGACGGCGATCGTGTCGACCTGGTCGGCGAGCCCGTACGTTCCTGCGGGCACCGCGGCCTGGTGGTAGACCGAGCCGAACTTGTCCTGTATCGCGGGTGCGAGACCACCGAGCGGCACAAGCCGCAGCGGCAACTCGTGCGACAGCGTCTGCACGCCCGAGGTGGGCAGTCCGCCGGACCAGAAGAACGCGTCGACCGTGCCCTTACGGAGCGCGTCCACCGACTCGTTGATGCCGAGCTGGACGGCATGGACCGACCGCGTCTGCAGTCCCGCCACCGAGAACAGCCGCTCGACGATGACCGCGGTACCCGAGCCCTTCGGGCCGATCGACACAGTTCGCCCGGCCAGGTCTCGCATCGCGCGGATCGGGCTGCTCGCGGCGATCACCAGGTGCATGTAGTCGTCGTACACGCGCGACACCGCCGCAAGCGGCAACCGCCGGCCGAACGGTGCCGCACCGTTGACCGCGTCGGCCGCGACGTCGGCGGCCGTGAAGGCGAATGTGGCGTCACCGGCCGCGAGGCGGTGCAGGTTGTCGACCGAGCCGGCGGTCGGGACCACCTCGACGTCCAGGTCGGGTGCGGCCGCCTCCAGTCGTCCGGCGAGCGTGTCCGCGTAGGCGTAGTAGACGCCCTGGGTGCCGCCGGAGGCGATGACGGCACGCCCGCTCGGCTGGCGCTCGCCGTTACCGGGAAGCACCGAACATCCGGCGAGGAAGGCGGCCAGCAGCAGGAGTACGCCGAGCCGCGACGCGCGGGGGTGCAGCCTCACCGGATACATGATCAGCTCGATCCTCGGTCCCCCGGACGGCATTGGCAAGCGGCGCTCGTCAGCCTCAAATGATGCTCAATTCCGATTCGTCCCATAGCTGCGCGGTTAGGTTCAGGTCGGATCCAGCCGGCTGCCGCCCTCCGGCTGTCGCCCCGCTTCGATCGACGCGTGCGGCCCGGTCGGCATCGGCTGACCGCCTCATCCAGCACCTGGGGAACACTCGGGAGGAGCATCGAGGTGACCGCACATATGCAGCGATCGAATCGGAACACCAACCGGGGGCGCCGGCGGCGAGCCGGCCGTTTCAAGAAACTCACGATGACACTCGCGGCCGGACTGGTCATGGTGCTCGTGCCGCAGTTCGTCGCCGCCATCGCGCAGGCGGCCGAGCCCAACCAGGTCGGCGGCCTGGCAGCGGACCAGCACGACGGGTACGCGACGCTCAGCTGGACCCCGGTCGACGGTGCGACCGATTACCAGATAGAGCGCGCGGTCGTGAACGGCGACGGCAGCGTCGGGACAGCGGTGATCGTCGGTGTCTGGCAGTCGCAACGGACCGTCACACCGGACCAGCCGCGGTTCGCCGACGCCGGCTTCGCGCTCGGCGGGACATACCAGTGGCGGGTCCGGGCACGGATCGGGACGGTGCCGCAGCCGTTCTCGGATCCCGTGGTCGGCACCACGCGGCCGCAGTGGGGGACAGGCCCCGGCGCCTCGATGCGCACCCAGTGGGAGTCCAGCGGCGACGCCACCTTCACCAGTGACGTGAACGAGTACGCCTACGAGGCCGCGCTGGACGCCGCCAGTCCACGGGTCCGGATGGTCGAACTGGGCCGGACCAACCCGGTGACCAGCGGTCCCGCGGCACCGGGGAACCGGCCTATCAACATGCTGATCGTCGGATACCCGGCGCCGCCGGCGACGGCCCAGCAGATCTCGAACTCGCAGACGATCGTCTACAACTGCAACGTGCACGGCAACGAGCCGCAGGGCCGCGAGTCGTGCCTGATCTTCGCGCGGATGCTGGCCTTCACCGAAGACCCGCACCTGAAGGAGATCCTGTCGCACATCACCGTGCTGATCGTGCCGACGATCAACGGCAACGGCCGGGCAGCCAACACGCGCGGCAACGAGACCGGGCAGGACCTGAACCGCGACTACGCCCAGATCTCGCAGCCCGAGAACAAGGCCTTCGTCAAGATGATGCGGGACTACACCCCCGAGGTCGGCATCGACCTGCACGAAGGGGACAGCGAGGACCTGCCGATCCTGTCGGCGCGGCACCTCAACGTCCACGAACCGATGTTCAGCGAGGGCAAGAACGGACTGGTCGAGGGCTGGATGTACGACCACGGCGCGCAGAGCGGCTGGTGGCACGGTCCGTACAGCACCGGCGGCGACAGCCACGAGGGCATCCTGCGCAACACGTTCGGGCTCAAGAACACGATCGGGATGCTGGCCGAGAACCGGGCGTCCGGCGGCGTCACCCGGCCGGCCGAGACCGGCGACCAGCTCGCCAACCGGAACCGCAAGTCGTACGGAAGCCTGTACGAGGAGTTCACGACGCTGGAGTACTACTGGACCAACCGGGCCAAGATCCACGGCCTGGTCGAGCAGTCGATCGCGTTCAACAGCGCCAACAGCGGGCAGGTCGTGACCCGCGGGTCCTACCCGTGGCCGTACGACCCGCGCAACGGCGCGAACACCGGGCTGCCCGACGTCGACACGGTGACGCCGGACCACATCATCGACCCGGCGCCGTGCGGGTACTACCTGACCGAGGAGCAGTACTCCGCGGACCGGGCCGGCGGCACGGTCGAGCTTCGGCTCGGGCTGCACGGGATCACGCAGCAGAACAGGCCGGTGGGCCATGTCGTACGCCTCGCCCAGCCGCAGCGCGGGCTGATCCCGACGCTGTTCGACGAGGCCGCGGTGGCACCCGAGCCGATCCTCGTCGCGACCCGGCTCGCCGACCGACGCGCCACCGTCGTGGTTGGCGACCAGGACAGCGGCGTGCCGAACCGGACGCTGCCGGGAGGCTGCACGATCGACGACCTGATCCTGGACGAGGCCGGCGGCTGGCCGGGCCGGGATGTGTTCATCAGCGACATCCAGCAGGTGCTGGACGAGTTCGCCGCCGCGGGTCTGCTCAGCGGCAACGAGCGGGCCGCGATCACGCGCGCGGCGATTCGATCCGGTATCGGCGCCTAGTAAGCGCCTCATAAGCGCCCGGCGATCCGGTCCGACGCCCTGCGGACCGGCTCGCCGGGACCGGTCGTCTCGGGTACGCCGTACCCTTGACGACTGACATGCGTACTTATGAGGTGCGCACCTACGGGTGCCAGATGAACGTCCACGACTCCGAGCGGCTGTCCGGCCTGCTCGAGGAGGCCGGCTACGTCCGCGCGCCGTCCGGCGAGCAGGCCGACCTGGTCGTGTTCAACACCTGCGCGGTACGGGAGAACGCGGACAACAAGCTGTACGGCAACCTCGGCCACCTCGCCCCGGTCAAGGCGCGTAAGCCGGACCTGCAGATCGCGGTCGGCGGCTGCCTGGCGCAGAAGGACAAGGACTCGATCGTCCGCAGGGCGCCGTGGGTCGACGTGGTCTTCGGTACGCACAACATCGGCTCCCTGCCGGTGCTGCTCGAACGCGCAAGGGTCGAGCGCGAGTCCCAGGTGGAGATCCTCGAGTCGCTCGAGGTGTTCCCGTCGACGCTGCCGGCCCGGCGCGAGTCGGCGTACTCGGCTTGGGTGTCGGTGAGCGTCGGCTGCAACAACACCTGCACGTTCTGCATCGTCCCGGCGCTGCGCGGCCGCGAGAAGGACCGCCGCCCCGGCGACATCCTGGCCGAGGTCTCCGCGCTGGTCGCCGACGGCGTCCTCGAGGTCACGCTGCTGGGGCAGAACGTCAACTCGTACGGCGTGGAGTTCGGCGACCGGTACGCGTTCGGCAAGCTCCTGCGTGCCTGCGGCTCGGTCGACGGACTGGAGCGCGTCCGGTTCACGTCGCCGCACCCGCGCGACTTCACCGCCGACGTGATCGAGGCGATGGCCGAGACCCCGAACGTGATGCCGTCGCTGCACATGCCGCTGCAGTCCGGTTCCGACTCCGTGCTCAGGGCGATGCGTCGCTCGTACCGGCGCGACCGCTACCTGCGCATCATCGACGACGTCCGCGCGGCGATGCCGGACGCGGCGATCACCACCGACATCATCGTCGGCTTCCCGGGCGAGACCGACGCGGACTTCGAGCACACTCTGGATGTCGTACGCCAGGCCCGGTTCTCCGGTGCGTTCACGTTCCAGTACTCCAAGCGCCCCGGTACGCCGGCGGAGTCGATGCCCGATCAGGTGCCGCACGCGGCTGTGCAGGAACGCTACGAGCGGCTGGTCGAACTGCAGGACCAGATCGCCTGGGACGAGAACAAGCAGCTGGTTGGCACGGCCGTCGAACTACTTGTCGCCGAGGGGGAGGGCCGCAAGGACGCCAGCACACACCGGCTGTCCGGCCGGGCCCGGGACAACCGGCTGGTCCACTTCGCCGTACCTTCCTCCGTCGAGCAGCCCCGGCCGGGCGACATGGTGTCGGTCGAGGTGACCTACGCCGCGCCGCATCACCTGGTCGCGGATACGTTCGGGTCGGTACGCCGGACCCGGGCGGGCGACGCCTGGTCGGCGGCACAGCAGACCCCTGCCGGCGTGATGCTCGGCATGCCGACCATCGGCGCGAAGCCGCTCGAGCCGGCCACGTCCGCCTGCGGGCTATGAACGCATGAACGCCGAGCAGGCCGTGCTGGCCGCCGCCGAGGCGCGAGCGGCGGCACTGGCGGCCGGTGACGCCGAGGCGCTGCTGGGCCTGCTCCATCCGCGGTTCCAGTGGACGTCGCACCACGGCGACCGGTACGACCGCGAGGGTTATGTCCGGCGCAACACCGGTGGCGCCGTCTCCTGGAAAGCGCAGGAGATGGGCGACATCGAGGTTGTCGTCGTCGGCGATGCGGCGGTTCTGACCTGCACCGTGACCGACGAGGTCGACGCAGGTGAGGGCTTCGAGGTGTTCGCGATGCCGATGACGCAGACCTGGGTGCGTGAGGGCGGCCGCTGGCTGTGTCTGGCCGGGCACACCGGCCCTCGCCTGCACCAGGAATAAGGCTGTCAGTCGAAGCCGTAGGCGATCACCGGCGGGACTGAGCCGCGGCGCAGAGCGTCGAGGACAAGTTGCTCATGCGGCACGACCGGTTCGGGCAGCTTGTCCAGCGCGAACCAGTCCAGCGCCGACGCCTTGTCGGTCTCCATCAGGCACGGCTCACCGGACCAGCGCGACGCGGTGAAGAAGAAGTCGACCCGCTCGTCGATCGGGTCGTGGTCGGGATGGGTGCGGTGCATCACGCACAACGGCTCCAGATCGGCCGGATCGATGGTGACGCCGGCCTCCTCGTCGGCCTCCCTCGACGCGGCGGCGAAGACGGTTTCGCGGGCCTCGACATGCCCGGCGGGCACCGCCCAGTGACCGTCCATCCAGCCGGTGCCCTCGCGCAGCAACAGCAGGACGTGACCGTCGCCTCGGCGCATGATGACGTACGCGGCGGGCACCACCAGGAAGCGATCCACGTCCGGGACCCTAACGCTTGGCACCGACGGCGCGCTGTAAAGGCGAACGGTCGCAGGGGGGCCTACACAAGAACCACATAAGAATTCGGTACCGTCGGCCACCTTGGAAGCCTCACTGTCAGACTGGACGTCATGTACCAACCGCCGGTCGTTGCTGTCGTCGGCCCCACGGCCGCCGGCAAGTCCGACCTGGCAGTTGCCTTGGGGCAACGAATAGGTGGCGAGGTGGTGAACGCCGATGCCATGCAGGTCTATCGCGGGATGGACATCGGTACGGCCAAGATCACATCCGCCGAGCGGCGCGGCGTACCGCATCATCTGCTCGACATTCTTGATGTGACGCAGACCGCGACGGTCGCGGAGTTCCAGGCCCTTGCTCGGGCCGCGATCGATGATTGCCGGGGGCGCGGTGTCGTACCGGTGCTGGTCGGCGGCTCGGCGTTGTACGTACGCGCGATCGTCGACGACTTCGTCTTCCCCGGCACCGACGAGACCGTACGGGCGCGGCTCGAGGCCGAGCTGGCCGAGATCGGATCCGCCGCGATGCACCGCCGGCTGGCCGAGGTCGACCCAGCCGCGGCACAGCAGATCCTGCCGTCCAACGGACGCCGGATCGTGCGCGCGCTCGAGGTCATCAAGATCACCGGTGGCCCGTACGTCGCGACCCTGCCCGAGCACCGCTATGTGTACGACGAGGTGGTGCAGGTCGGGCTCGACGTACCACGGCCCGTGCTCGACGAACGGATAGCCAAGCGGGTCGATGCGATGTTCGACGACGGCCTGCTGGAGGAGGTGCGCGGGCTACTCGACGACGGCCTGCGCGACGGCCGGACCGCGAACCGGGCCCTCGGCTACTCGCAGGCGATCGCGGTGATCGACGGTGAGCTGACCGAGGCCGAGGCGCGCGAACGCACCACCCAGGCGACCCGGCGATTCGCGCGACGGCAGGACTCCTGGTTCCGTAAGGACCCGCGGATCGGCTGGTTGCCGTACGACGGCGCCGGTCTGGCCGATCGGGTCGTCCGGATGGTGGGCAACCGCGCGGGTGCCGGCGGCGTAGTCGGGGTGAAGACGGGGTCCGCCGATGCCAGGGGGTGACCGAGACAAGGAGTTCCGTGAGTACGTCCTCGGCGACCGGAACCGGCTGATGCGGACGGCGTTGCTGCTGACCGCGGGTGACCGGCACACCGCCGAGGACCTGGTCCAGACCGCGCTGATCAGGGTCTACGTGCACTGGCGGCGGATCAGGTATGAGGGCGCGGGACCGTACGCGCATCGCATCCTGGTCAACGCCTTCCTCGACGACCGGCGCCGGGCGTCGCGTCGGCCCGAGGTGATCACGGCCGACACGGTCGAGCCGCGGCCGGACGGAGTCATCGACGCCGACGACCTGCTGACGGTACGCCGGGCCCTGCTCGACCTGTCGCCGCGGCAGCGCGCCGTACTGGTGCTGCGGTTCTTCGAGGACCTGGACGTCGCCGAGACGGCGCGGGTGCTGGAGTGCTCGGAAGGAACGGTGAAGAGCCAGACCGCCAAGGCGCTGCGCCGGCTCCGTGCGGTGATGACGGGTCCGCCGTCCGGCTCACGGACACCGAGGACGGCAGGGCCGGGATGGTGACCGGGAGTGGCTGAGGTGGACGACGAGGTAAGGCGGCTGCTGGCCGACTTCGCCGACCGCGCGGCCGAGGACCAGCCGGCGGCCGACGTGGAAGAGGACGTGGTGCGCGGCCGTCGTGCCATGCGCCGGGTCCGGGTGCGCCTTGGTCTTGCCGGCGTGGTCGCTGTGGCAGCCGCCATCGCCGCGGTCGCGCTGACCGGCGGCCCGATGCGCTGGTTCGCCGCCGGCGATCCGCCCGTCGGCGCCGGTCCGGCCCCGACCACGCCCACCACGGCGAGCGTGACGCTTACCAAGGGCCTCACCACCTCGGGCGTGATCGGTTGTGAACTGGCTCCCGCGGGCTGGCATTCGCAGGCCACGAAGGCCGGGTACACCGTGCTCGCCCCGCCGACGGCTCGTACCGACGGCAAGGTCATGGCCGGCAAGCTCGTCCTGCACACCTCGCCCGACGCCGACCACATCCTGCGGGTGTCCGCGGTCCGTCAGCCCGGGCGGATCGTCCACCTCGGCTGGTACGAAGACGGCGAGCGGGTGGCGCAGACCAAGCTCGGGGACACCTGGCTGATCGTCCGGGTGTCGCGCGGTGGCGCCGGCTGGGACGACACCGCCCTGCTGCGGTTCGTCGAGTCGTGCTCGCTGCGGCCGATGCCGGTGCCGGCGACTCCGCACAACTGACGCGTACGGCTGAGTCCTGCCACCCGCTGACCGGCCCGTACGATCGGGGCGTGGGCGGATTTGCCTGGCTGAAGGGGCACGGCACGGAGAACGACTTCGTGCTGCTGCCCGACGCCGACGGCTCGCTGCACGGCGACCTCGACGACGACCTGGTGCGGTTCCTGTGCGACCGGCACGCCGGCATCGGCGCGGACGGCGTGCTGCGGATCGTTGCCGGTGACAAGCAGTCGTACGTCGAGGCCGGCGGCGAGTGGTTCATGGACTACCGCAACGCCGACGGCTCGATCGGCGAGATGTGCGGCAACGGCATCCGGGTGTTCGCCCGCTACCTGCGTGACGAGGGTCTGATCGGCGAGTCGGTCGAGATCGGCACCCGGGCCGGAGTCAAGGCCGTTGCCTTCAACCCCGACGGCACCAGCACGGTGGACATGGGCCCGCCGTCGTTCCCGGGACCGAGCCGGATCGTAGTCGAGGCCAACGGCCACCAGTGGTCCGCGCTCCATGTCGACATGGGCAACCCCCACGCCGTCGCGTTCGTCGCCGACCTGCGCGACCCGGGCCCGCTCGTAGAACAGCCCACCTGGGCGCCTGTCGACGCGTACCCGCACGGGGCCAACATCGAGTTCGCCGTACGCCGCGGGCCCGGCCATGTCGCGATGCGGGTGCATGAGCGTGGGGTAGGGGAGACCCGCTCGTGTGGCACGGGTACCTGCGCCGTGGCCGTGGCCGCCGCCAAGGCAGATGCCGCGCCCCGGCCGGTGACGTACCGGGTCGACGTACCGGGCGGGACGGTGACCGTGCGGTGGCGCGAGGACGACAACATCGAGCTGACCGGACCGGCGGTCGTGCACGCACGCGGCACTTTCGACTACGCCTGGTTGCCGTAGCTCTGGATTTCGGTCGCCGCGACTGGAACAGCGTGCGACCATGGAAGCGATATGACTCAACCCGAACCGTACGACGACGAACTCCACGAGGGCGGCGTCGACGATATCCGATCAGCAACCTATGACGATCCCGCTACCGGCGAGCTGGACCTGGAGGACCGCCAGGCGCTACGCCGGGTCGCCGGGATGTCGACCGAACTCACCGACATCAGCGAGGTCGAGTACCGCAGGCTCCTGCTGGAGCGGGTGCTGCTGGTCGGCGTATGGACCGAGGGCAGCGCCGAGGACGCGGACAACTCACTGGCCGAGCTGAAGCTGCTCGCCGAGACCGCTGGGTCGGACGTGCTCGACGGCGTGATCCAGCGGCGCAAGCAGCCGGATCCCGCGACGTACATCGGCTCCGGCAAGGTGGACGAGCTGCGCAACCTCGTCGCGGCCTCCGGCGCCGACACCGTGATCGCCGACGGCGAGCTGGCGCCCGCGCAGCTGCGCAACCTGGAGGACCGGCTCAAGGTCAAGGTGGTCGACCGGACCGCACTGATCCTGGACATCTTCGCCCAGCACGCGAAGTCCAAGGAGGGCAAGGCGCAGGTCGAGCTCGCCCAGCTCCAGTACATGAAGCAGCGGCTTCGTGGCTGGGGTGGCCAGCTGTCCCGCCAGGCCGGTGGCCGGGTCGGCTCGGCAGGTGGCGGCATCGGTGGCCGTGGTCCCGGTGAGACCAAGATCGAGACCGACCGGCGCCGGATCAACACCAAGATCTCCAAGCTGCGCCGCGAGCTGTCCAACCTGCGCAAGACGCGTACGACCAAGCGCCAGGAGCGGGTGCGCAACGCGGTGCCGTCGGTGGCGATCGCGGGGTACACGAACGCCGGCAAGTCCTCGCTGCTCAACCGGATCACCGGTGCGGGCGTCCTGGTCGAGGACGCGCTGTTCGCCACCCTGGATCCGACCACCCGGCGGACGACCTCGGCCGACGGGCGGGTGTACACGCTGACCGACACCGTCGGCTTCGTCCGGCACCTGCCGCACGACCTGGTCGAGGCGTTCCGCTCGACGCTGGAGGAGGTCTCCGACGCCGATCTGGTCCTGCACGTCGTGGACGGCTCGCATGCCGACCCGGTGTCGCAGATCAGCGCGGTGCGGGAGGTGCTCGCCGAGATCGGTGCGGCCGACGTACCCGAGATCATCGTGGTCAACAAGGCCGATGTGGCCGATCCGCTGACGATCAAGACCCTGCTCTCGCGCGAGCCGCGGGCCGTGGTGGTCTCGGCGCGGACCGGCGTGGGCATCGACGAGCTACGGGCGACGGTCGAGGCGGCGCTGCCGCAGCCGGACATCGCGGTCGAGGTGCTGGTGCCGTACGAGCGCGGCGACCTGGTCTCGCGGGTGCACTCCGAGGGCAGTGTCGACTCGCTCGAGCACACCGGCGAGGGCACCCTGCTCGCGGCCCGCGTGCACGGCGACCTGGCCGGCGAGCTCGCCCCGTTCGCGAGGTAGCACGACGCACGCACGCTGCGCGGTCGGCCGGTCGACCAGCGGGTCGGGTGCGGAGCTGGTGCGCTACGCGATCGAGCACGGCCTCGACCAGTAGGCCGGCACCCTTAGGCTGCGTGGCATGTGCTTCGATGCTGACGCCAGCCCGCCCGACCTTCCCGCCGACCGCGCCGGCAACGGTGGCCGGATGCATGCCAGGCGGCTGACGCTGAGCTCGGCGGACGGGACCGAGTTCTCCGCGACCTTGGCCGCGGGCCAGGGTGACGTGGGCGTCGTGATCCTGCCGGACATTCGCGGTCTCTATCCGTTCTACGAGCAGCTCGCGGAGCGGTTCGCCGATGCCGGGCATCCGGCGATCGCGTTCGACTACTTCGGCCGGACCGCGGGGACCGGGATCCGTGGTGACGACTTCGACCACCAGCCGCACGTCGCGGAGACCCGTCTGGACACGTTGCAGGC
>JBKPSJ010000006.1:0-2645 GCA_046765875.1 Actinomycetota bacterium | reverse complement strand
GGCGCTTGTTGTATGCGCGGTGCACGGCCGGATACCAGAACTGCACGCACATACCGCTGATGGTGAAGCGCGGAACCGCCGAGCTCAGGGCGTTTCGCAGGAGCGTGCACACGATCTCGGCTGCACCGATGCATTTCGAGTGGATCCGTGGTCGAACTGTCTGGACGTACCGAAGGAGATGATCATGGACCTTCCACAGGGGTGGGAGGGCAGGTGATCTCGCCGACCACAGAGAGGAATCTCAGGCATGACGAGACCGTTTCGATTCGGGGTCGTTGCCCCGCTCAGAACAGACCTGCCGACGTGACTGGCCCGGGTGCGCCGCATCTGTCGACGACGCGTGAAAACTGACCCTTGATCGACGGGTGAAAACGGACCCCCTGCCTGACCCTGTGGAGGGTGATGTCAGTGGAGGACTGGGCGGAGATTCGTCGGTTGCGCTTGGCGGAGGGGATGGCGATTAAGGCGATCGTGCGGAGGACCGGGATCTCGCGGAACGCGGTGCGTCGGGCGTTGGCCAGTGATGGTCCGCCGGCCTACTCGCGGCCTGTGAGGGGGTCGTTGGTCGACGCGGTCGAACCGGCGGTCCGCGAGCTGCTGCGTGAGACGCCGACGATGCCGGCCACGGTGATCGCGGAGCGGATCGACTGGCGGTACGGGCTGACGGTGCTCAAGGATCGTGTCCGTCAGTTGCGGCCGTACTACCTGCCGCCGGATCCGGCGTCGCGGACCGAGTACGACCCGGGTCATCGGGTGCAGTGCGACTTGTGGTTCCCGCCCGCACCGGTCCCGCTGGGCGCCGGCCAGGAGGGGTCGCCGCCGGTGCTGGTGATGACGTGTGGCTACTCGCGGATGCGGTGGGCGGTGATGATCCCGTCGCGGACCGCCCCGGACTTGATTGCCGGACACTGGCACCTGCTCAGCGCGATGGGCGCGGTGCCCCGTCAGCTGGTGTGGGACAACGAGGGCGCGGTCGGCTCGTGGCGGCGCGGCAAGCCCACATTGTCCGAGGAGTTCGAGTCTTTCCGCGGCCGCCTCGGTATCGGTGTGCACCTGTGTCGGCCCAGGGACCCGGAAGCCAAAGGGCTGACCGAGCGGAACAACGGGTACTTCGAGACCTCCTTCTTGCCCGGCCGCAGCTTCACCGGACCGGCCGACTTCAACACCCAGTTGGCCGGGTTCCTGGACCGGGCCAACGGCCGGTACTCACGCCGGATCGGCTGCGCGCCGACGGCGCGGTGGGCGATGGATCGCGACGCGATGCTGACTCTGCCGCCGACGCCACCGGCGGTCGGCTGGAGGACACGTCTGCGGTTGCCACGTGACCACTACGTCCGGTTGGCGTCCAACGACTACTCCGTCGACCCGTCCGTGGTGGGCCGGTTCGTCGAGGTGACCGCTGACCTGACCACGGTCACCATCACCTGCGCCGGCGTGATCGTCGGCCGCCACGAGCGCTGCTGGGCCCGACACCAGACCCTCACCGACCCGGCGCACCGCGCCAAGGCACTCGAGCTGGCCCACCACGCCCGAACGATCAAGGAACGACCCGCGAGCCCGAGCGGTGTGGTCGTCGAAGCTCGGGACCTCAGCGTCTACGACGCCGTCTTCGGCACCGCCCCCGTCGCTGGCAGCGAGGTCGCCTGATGGCCACCGCCAAGACAAGCACTGCCACCACGACGACCGGCCGGGACATGGGCAGCGAGCTGGCGTTCCTGACCCGCGCCCTGAAGGCGCCCACGTTGCGGGAGGCGGTGCCGCGGTTGGCCGAGCGTGCCCGGGCGGAGTCGTGGACGCACGAGGAGTTCCTGGCCGCCTGCCTGCAACGCGAGGTCGCCGCCCGGGAGTCCCACGGCGGTGAGGGCCGGATCCGGGCCGCCCGGTTCCCGGCCAGGAAGAGCATCGAGGAGTTCGACTTCACCCACGCCCGCGGCCTCAAACGGGACCTGATCGCCCACCTGGGCACCTTGGACTTCATCGCCGGCAAGCAAAACGTGGTCTTCCTCGGCCCGCCCGGCACCGGCAAGACCCACCTGGCCACCGGGATCGCGATCCGCGCCTGCCAGGCCGGGCACCGGGTCTTGTTCGCCACCGCCGCCGAATGGGTCGACCGGCTCGCCGAACACCACGCCACCGGCCGGCTCCAAGACGAGCTACGCCGCCTGACCCGCTACCCGCTGCTGGTCGTCGACGAGGTCGGCTACATCCCCTTCGAGCACCAGGCCGCCAACCTGTTCTTCCAACTCGTCTCGTCGCGCTACGAGCGGGCCAGCCTGATCGTCACCTCGAACAAGGAGTTCGGCCGCTGGGGCGAGGTCTTCGGCGACGACACCGTCGCCGCCGCGATGATCGACCGACTCGTCCACCACGCCGACGTGATCGCCCTCAAAGGCGACTCCTACCGACTCAAAGACCACGACCTGGGCCGCATCCCAACCCCGGTCGACCCCAACTAACCAACCGCAGAGGGGTCCATTTTCAACCGTCGCGAAGGGGTCCATTTTCAGCCGTCGTTGACAGGGTCTAGTAGCGAGAGACCGGGGCATCGGCTGGAGCACCGTCTCCAGAGGGCAGGTCCGGACAAGTTCGCTCGTACGGCCGACCCTGAACAAACTGGTTCCACTCAGTCATCGAAAGGTTGCGGT
>JBKPSJ010000005.1:0-12801 GCA_046765875.1 Actinomycetota bacterium | reverse complement strand
CTCCAGGCATTCCGCGAGTGCGGTGAGACTCGCAGCCGGGACAGTGGTGGCGCGCACGGCCTGGCACTCGATCAGCCGCCGGACCCGGTAGATGTCGAGCACGTCAGCGATCGACGGTGACCGGACGAACACACCGCGGTTGAACTCCTGTACCAGCAGACGTTCGTGTGACAGCAGCCGGAACGCCTCACGGACGATGTTGCGCGACACCCCGAACTCGGCCGCGAGCTCGCCATCGACCAGCCGGCGGCCGGGCGGGTACCGGCCCTCGCTGATCCGGGTCCGCAGGATCTGTGCGGCCAGCTCGCCGGTGCTCGACCGGTCGATCAGCGCCTCGCCAGGCATGACCGCGAGCATATCAGTCGATCGCAGGATTGTTCAACAATCCTGCAAACCACGGTCACTCAGAAGCGTCCAACGAGCGGGAGTGACACGCGGTAGCCTGCCCCGCATGCAGGGGGACCAGCGCCGGCTCGGGACCAGCGCCGTCGTCGCGGCGGCAGTGGCCTGCATGGGCGTGGTCGCGGTGATCGTCCTGGTCGTGTTCGCCGCGTCGGGTGACAGCGTGCACCCGGTCAGCGACAGCACCAGGCAGCGGTTGCCGCCGCCGGTCCGGGTCGAGCCGGGGCAGGGCGCCACGCCGACGCAGACGCCGACGGCCACGCCGGCGCCGGGCTGGTCGAAGGAACCGTGGAACCTGCCGGACTGGCTCGGCACGCTCCTCCAGGGCGCGGTCCTCATCGCCGCGGCGATCGTCGTACTGCTCGTGCTGCGGCTGATCCTGCGCAAGGTGGCCGAGATCGCGTCGGAGGTGAGGATCCCGCAGGGACTGTCCCGAGACGGAACCACGGCCGGGCAAGTGGTCAGCGCGGAGCAACTCGCCGAGGCGGTCGATACCGGACTCGGCTCGGTGTCCACCGGCACACCGTCGAACGCGATCGTCGCCTGCTGGCTCGCGCTCGAACGCGCCGCCGCCTCGGCCGGTGTCCCGCGCCGCGAGTCCGAGACGCCGTCCGAGCTCACCGTGCGCGTGCTGGCGGCCGCCGAGGTGTCCCAGCCGCTGCTCGAACGGCTGGCCGAGCTGTACCGCGAGGCGCGGTTCTCGCAGCACGACCTGCCGGAATCGGCCCGGGACGAGGCACGCGAGGCGCTCACCGTGTTGCGAAGCCAACTGGTGCGGGAGCACGTATGACCGGACGCCGTGCGATCGTGATCGAGTTCGTGCTGGTGCTCGCCGGCTGCCTGATACTCGTCAGCGGGCTCGCTGCGGGCGGGATGCGACCCCGGCCGGCCTGGTTCGTCGCCGCCGCAGTCTGCGCCGTGATCGTGGTCGCCGGCATCCAGGTGGTGGCCCGTACCGTCGCGCGCACCGACTGGCTCGAGTTGCAGCCGGTGATCTGGTCGAGGGCGTTCAACAGCGACAGCCGGGTCCGGATGGTCGGCTCGCAGCTGCGCCAGTCCACCAAGGACCCGTACGCGTTCCGCAGCCGCGTCCAGCCGATGCTCGCCGCCCTGGTCACCAGCCGGCTGAAACGCCGGCACGGCGTCGATCCGGCGTACGACCCGGACACCGCGCGGGTGCTGACCGGCGAGTGGCTGTGGGACCTGATCACCACCACCCGGCCGCGAACCCTTTCGGCGGAAGAGATCGCCCAGGCCGTCGAGGCCGTCGAGAAACTCTGAGGAGCTTGCGTGAGTGACGTGCTGGAACCGCGCGACGCCGCGGCGCTGTGCGGCCAGGTGCTCGACCGGGTCGCCGAGGCGGTGGTCGGCAAGACCGAGGCGCTCGAACTGGTGCTGGCCGGGATCGTCGCCGGCGGCCATGTCCTGCTCGAGGACTACCCGGGTCTCGGCAAGACGCTGGCCGCGCGGTCGTTCGCACAGGCGCTCGGGCTGGACTTCCGGCGGGTCCAGTTCACCCCGGATCTGCTGCCGTCGGACGTGACCGGCGCGTTCGTGTACGACCAGAGCCGCTCGGAGTTCGTCTTCCGGCCGGGCCCGATCTTCACCGGGCTGCTGCTCGCCGACGAGATCAACCGGACCCCGCCGAAGACACAGGCCGCGCTGCTGGAGTCGATGCAGGAGCACCAGGTCACCGTCGAGGGCCAGACCTTCCCGCTGCCGGCGCCGTTCCACGTGCTGGCGACCGCGAACCCGGTGGAGTACGAGGGCACCTATCCGCTGCCCGAGGCACAGCTCGACCGGTTCATGCTCCGGGTCAGCTTCGGCTACCCGTCGGCGCGCGAGGAGTGGGACGTACTGCAGCGCCGGATGGCCCGCCGCCGCGAGGAGCAGGAGGTCGGGGCGGTCACCGACGCCGCCGGGCTGCGCGCGATCCAGGCCGCGGTCGAGACAGTGACGGTCGAGCAGAGCGTCGGCCGGTACTGCGTCGAACTGGCCACCGCCACCCGGCGTGACGCCAAGGCGCTGATCGGCGCGTCGCCGCGCGGTTCGCTCGCCCTGCTGCTGACCTCGCGCGCGTACGCCGTCGTGAAGGGCCGCGACTACGTGATCCCGGAGGACGTCAAGGCCGTCGCCGTCGCCGCACTGGCGCACCGGATCACGGTCCGGCCGGAGTTGTGGCTGCAGGAGGTCACCGGCGCGACCGTCGTCAGGAGTGTGCTGGAGACGGTGCCGGCGCCGCCGACCGTGATGGCGCGCCGGTGAAGCAGGGCTGGCGTCCGACCCAGGCACAGCTTCGGGCGCTGGTGCTTGGTGGTGTGCTGACCGCGCTAGCCGTGCTCTTCCGCCGGCCTGACGCGGCCGTCATAGGACTTCCGTTCGCGGTGCTGGCGGTATGGGGTGCGCTCACCCGGCCGCGCGGCCGGCCGCGGGCCAGTTTGACCACCGACTCGGCGACGCTGTTCGAGGGGCAGGCGACCACCGTCCGGGTCGCGCTGAACGAGGAGGACGGTACGCCGGCCGTACGGGTGGACCTGGTCACCGTCGTGCTGCCACGCGGCCGGTGGTTCGGCTTCGACCCGCCGTCGGGTGCGCAGGTGTCGCCGGCCGCGGACGCAGCGATCGTGCTGCGCTCTCGCCGGTGGGGGATCCACCCGCTGGAGCGCCTGCAGGTGGTGGCGACCTCGCAGTTGGGCGCGTACCGGGCCGACGTACCACCGCCGGAGCGGCTGACGCTGACCACGTTGCCGCTGCGCGACGGCTTCGCGGCGATCGAGGCGGTGCCGCGGCCGGCCGGCATGGTCGGGCTGCACCGGTCCCGGCGCAGCGGTGACGGCACCGAGATCGCGGGCGTGCGGCCGTTCCAGACCGGTGACCGGCTGCGCCGGGTGAACTGGCGAGTCTCGGCCCGGACCGGCGAACTGCACGTGACGACGACGGTGTCCGAGCGCGACACCGATGTGGTGCTGCTGATTGACACCGCCGACGAAGCCGGAGCCAGCCAGGGCATCGACGGCCGGTCGAGCAGCCTGGACATCGCGGTACGAGCCGCCGCGGCCGTCGCCGAGCATTATCTGCGCAACGGCGACCGGGTACGGCTGGTCGACACCGGCGGCGTGATCCGCGAGGTACGGGCCGGCAGCGGCCGCGCGCACCTGCGCAGGATCCTCGACGCGCTGGTTCACGCCGAGCCGCAGGGCGGTCAGGACGCGGGCGGGTTCGCGGCGCGGCGCCGGATCCGGTCCGGCAGCCTGGTCGTGGTGCTCAGCCCGCTGCTGCGGCCGCCGGTGTTCGGCGCGGTCGTCTCGCTGGTGCACCTGGGCTGCACGGTGATCGCGGTCGACACCCTGCCCGACGACGTCGGCGTCCCGGCCGACGAGGACGAGGACTGGGCCTGGCCGCTGGCCTGGCGGCTGCGGCTGGCCGAGCGTCACGCCGAGATCGAGCGGCTCGGCGATCTCGGCGTACCGACCGTCCGCTGGCGCGGGGCGGGCACGCTCGACGAGGTGCTCCGGGACGCCAGCCGGATGTCCGCGATGCCGAGGATGCGCACATGATCGCGATGTGGATCAACAGCCGGCTCGCCGCGCTGCGGACCTCGCATCCGTCGGCGCTGCTGGTCCGGCTGGTGATCTTCCTGGCCGGGGTGGCGGCGCTCGTACTGCTCGGCTCGCAGTCGTGGAACGTCGCCGACATCGTCTGGTACTTCGCGATCCCGCTGCTCCTGGTGAGCACGACTTCGCCCGACACGCCGGCCGGGCTGTGCTTCATCGGCGTTGTATCCCTCGACTGGCTGGTCGAGTCCTCGGCACGGCCCGGCTGGCCGGTCGTCGTTTTCGCCATCGTCCTGGTAGTGATGCACCTGGCGTCGGCGTACGCGGGTCAGATCCCGTCGTACGCCGCATCCAACTGGCGTGCGGTGCGCAAGTGGTTGCTTCCGGCAACGGCAGCCTCGGCGGTCGTGGTGTTCGCGGCGGCGTTGTCGGCGGCGGTCGACGGCCGGCCGGGTTCGCTGGTGATCACCGTGGCCGCGCTGATCGGGGTCGGGCTACTCGCGTGGTTTGTCAGCGCGGCGTAGCTCAGATTGGAAGGCGGCGGAAGACCGGGCGGGGGAGATGCCGCAGCCCGGACATCACCGCGCGCAGCGGCATCGGCACCCAGATCAGCTCTGAGCCGCGGCGTACCGCACCGACGACGGCCTCGGCGACCTCGTCGGCGCTGACGGACATCGGCGCCGGCTCCAGGCCCACGGTCATCTTGGTACGGACGAAGCCGGGCCGGACCACCAGCACCTTGACCCCGTGGGGGCGCAGCGCCTCGCCGAGCCCGGTGTAGAACGCGTCCATCCCGGCCTTGGTCGAGCCGTACACGAAGTTCGACCGGCGCGGGCGCTCGCCGGCGACCGACGACAGCGTCACGATCACGCCGTGCCCTTGTGCCTTCATCGCCTGGCCGAGGGCGACGCCCGCGCTGACCGCGCCGACGTAGTTGACCTCCGCCATCTCGACGGCGTGCTCGACGTCGGTCCAGGCCCGCTCGGCGTCACCCAGGATGCCGAAGGCGACGACCGCGACGTCGATGTCGCCGTTGCCGAACGCGGTCTTGATCACATCCTCGTGCGTCCGCGCAGAGGTCGCGTCGAACTCGATCTGCTCGACCGTGCAGCCGAGATCGCGCAACTCCTGTTCGGCGGCGTCGAGCCGGTCCGACGGCCGGCCTGCGAGCACCACCCGCAGCGGTCTGGCGGCGGCGTACCGGCGGGCGATCGCCAAGCCGATGTCGGAGCCGCCGCCGAGGATCAGCAACGACTGGATGGTGCCCACTGCATCGATCACCGTTGGCCTCCGAGGTTGAGCCGGCGGGACAGGTCCGAACGGAACACGCCGCTGGGGTCGGCGCGGCGCCGGACCGCCTCGAAGTCCGGCAGCCGGGGGTACATCTTGGCGAACGTGTCCGGGTCGAGCCGCGCGTCCTTGGCCAGGTAGACCCGGCCGCCGGCCGCGAGCACCACCTCGTCGAGATCGCGCAGCAGCCCGCCGAGCTTCTTCGTGACGGGCAGGTCGACGGCGAGCGTCCAGCCGGGCATCGGGAACGAGAGCGGCGACCGGTTCGCCGGCCCGAACCGCTTGAGCACGTTGAGACACGACACCTGGCCGGACTCCGCGATCAGTTCGACCGCCTGGGTGAACGCCGTCTCGGCGCCGAACGGAACGACGAACTGGTACTGGCACAAGCCGCGCCGCCCGTACAACCTGTTCCACTCGGCGACCACGTCCAGCGGGTGGAAGAACGTGGTGATGTTCTGCACCTCGTTGTGGCGTTGCACCGGAGCTTTGCGGAACCAGAGTTCGTTGAACGCGCGAGCCGTCCACCGGTTGAGCAAGCCTGACGGGAACACGTCCGGGACGGTCGCGAGACGAGGCGCGTGGAAGCGCAGCGGGTCGCGCCGGAACCTGCCGGGCAGGTCGGCGTACGAGGCCTGCCGGCCGCGCGTCAGCACGGCCCGGCCGAGGTGCTTGCCGGTGGCAACGGAGTCGAACCATGCCACCGAATAGGTGTAGGTGTCGTCGTCCTCGGACAGCCTCCGCATCAGCCCGTCGAGGTCATCGGTCCGCTCGGTGTCAACGACGAAGTACGCCGTCTCGACCGGCTGGAGCCGGATCGTCGCGCCGAGGACCACACCGGTCAGGCCCATCCCGCCGATCGTCGCCCAGAACAGCTCCGGATCCGGGCCGTCCGGCCCGAGCGTCCAGACGAAGCCGTCCGCGGTGAGCAGATCCAGAGTGTGGACATGGTTGCCGAAGCTGCCTTGGACGTGGTGGTTCTTGCCGTGGACGTCAGCCGCGATCGCGCCACCGACGGTGACCTGCCGGGTGCCGGGCAGCACCGGCAGCCACAGCCCGAAAGGCAGCAGCGTGCGCATCAGCGTGTCCAGGCTGATGCCCGCGTCACAGCGCACCAGCCGGGCGTCGGCGTCCACCGAATGCACCCGGGCCAGCCGGGTCAGGTCGAGCACCACGCCACCCGCGTTCTGTGCCGCGTCACCGTACGAGCGGCCCAGCCCGCGCGCCAGAGCACCCCTGGGTCCGGCGCCGGTCACCGCCGCCACCGCGTCGTCGTACGAGCCGACACCTACGACCGTCGCCGTCGTCGGTGCGGTCCGCCCCCACCCCGACAGCCGCTCGGGCACCTCAGGCATTGAACACTCCCGCGCAGACCACTGCGAGCCAGACCAGTCCCAGCCCCTGCAGTACCCGGTCGTGCAGCACGATGTCCTCCGGCTCACCCGCCTCGCCCGCGTCGATGTGGACGGCGTACCTCAGGATGCCCAGCACGAACGGCGCGATCGAGATAGGGGGCCAGGGTACGTGCTCGCCGGGCGGGTTGATCTCGAACGCCCACAGCGAATACGACATCACCGTCAGTGCTGTCGACAGCGCCCAGACGAACCGCAGATAGCTCTCGGTGTACCCCTCCAGCGACCGGCGGGTCCCCGCGACGGCGCCGACGCCGCGCATCTCGGAGTACCGCTTGCCCGACACCATGAACAGCGAGCCGAACGACGCGACCAGCAGGAACCACTGCGACAGCGGGATCCCGGTCGCGGCACCGCCGGCCACCGCGCGGAGCAGGAACCCGGCCGCGACGCACGCCAGATCGAGCACCGGCTGATGCTTAAACCCGTACGAGTAGGCGATCTGCAGCACGCCGTACGCGACCAGCGTGATCCCCAACTCCAGCCGGATCGCGAAGCCGAGCACGAGTGCCGTCACGCCCAGGATGGTTGCCAGCAGCAACGCCGGCCGTGCGCCGAGCTGTCCGGCCGCGACCGGGCGGAGCTGCTTGACCGGGTGCCGGCGGTCCTCCTCGGCATCCCGGACGTCGTTGAGCAGGTAGATCGCACCGGCGGCCAGGCAGAACGCCACGGCGGCCAGCAGTGTCGGCACCAGCACATCGGGCTCGAACAGGCGGCCGGCCGCGAGTGGGGCGGCCAGCACCAGGACGTTCTTGGCCCATTGCCGGGGGCGGGTGGCGACCACCGCGCTCGTGACTGCGCTCATCAGGGAGCGAAGGCTACCGCTTGGTGAATGCCGCCACGATGTGCAGGATCGGTCCGGACGCGAAGGTCGTCGCGCCGGTGAGTTCCAGCCCGTACCTGGCGGCCCGTGCGGTGAGCGATGCGAGCCCGTCCTGCGCTCGGCCCTCGGCCGGCAGCCGGCCGTCCGCGACCCGGTGCGACTCGGTCTTGTCAACGGTCGTGAGCAGTATGCCGTCCGGGCGCAACACCCGGGCCGCCTCCGCCAGCACCGTGTCGCTGTCGTCGAGCATGTGCAGCAGCCACAGGGCCGTCACCGCGGCGACCGAGCCGTCGGCGACCGGCAAGACGGCCGCGTCCGCTCGTACGACGTGGCCGGGCAGCCGGATCTTTGCCTTGCGCAACATCCCTTGCGACAGGTCGGCGCCGTGCACCAGGTGACCGAGCGCGGCCAGTTCGGCGCCGACGATCCCGGTGCCCGCTGCGACGTCCAGGACGGTGCCGCGCTCCGGTAGCAGCCGGTGCAGCGCCTCGGCCGCGGCCCGGGCCCGGTCGTCACCGCCGCGGCTCTCGTCGTACCGGTCGGCCTCCTGGTCGTAGTACTCCGGCAGTGAGGTGCTGTGCCACAGCTCCGGCCAGCTGATCCCGACCGAGCCGAGCATCAGCCGCAGCAGCGGCAGCGACAGGCCGACCACGTTGTGGTGGTCGCCCTCGATCCCGGACACGAACGCACCGCCGAGTCCGTCGACGGTGAACGAGCCGGCCACCTCCAGCGGCTCGCCGGTCGCGACGTACGCCTCGATCTCGTCGTCGGTGAGGTCGGCGAAGTGCACGACCGTCGAGGCCACCTCGCGCACCTCCTGCCGCGACCAGGTGTCGAACAGGCAGTGCCCGGTGTGCAGGATCCCGGTCCGCCCACGCATCGCCTTCAGCCGCTCGCGGGCCGCGTCGGCCGTACCCGGTTTCCCGTACGGCTCACCGTCGATCTCGAGCACCGAGTCGCAGCCGAGTACGGTCGCGTGGTCGTCCAGCCCGGCCACTACGGCGCGGGCCTTCAGCGTCGCCAGCATCTCGGCCAGTTCGGCCGGCGAGTCGGCGGTGACGGTGTCCTCGTCGATGCCGGACACGACCACCGCAGGGTCCACACCGGCATTGCGCAGTGTCTTCAGCCGGGCCGGCGAGGCCGACGCCAGCACAAGCCGAATAGGCCTGTTCACAGCCGGGCGAGAGCCTGGCGCAGCGGGTCCAGGCCGATCGAGCCCAGGTCGAGCGCCTCGCGGTGGAACGTCTTCAGGTCGAAGTCCGCGCCCTTGCGCTGCTTGGCCTCGTCGCGGGCCTGCAGCCAGATCCGCTCGCCGACCTTGTACGACGGCGCCTGCCCCGGCCAGCCCAGGTACCGGTTCAGCTCCGCGCGCAGCATCTCCGACTCCATCCGCGAGTGCGCGCGGAGGAACTCGTAGCCCAGTTCGGCGTTCCAGGTCTCGCCCGGGTGGAACTTGAACGGGTTGCCCTTCGGGATCGTCAGCTCCAGGTGCATGCCGATGTCGACGATGACCCGCGCCGCGCGGAACGCCTGCATGTCCAGCATGCCGAGGTTCGCGCCCGGATCGTCCAGGTAGCCCAGCTCGTCCATCAGCCGCTCGGAGTACAGCGCCCAGCCCTCGCCGTGCCCGGAGACCCAGCAGGCCATCCGCTGCCAGCGGTTCAGCAGGTCCTTGCGTACCAGCGTGTGCGCGACCTGGAGGTGATGCCCGGGCACGCCCTCGTGGTACACCGTCGTGACCTCGCGCCAGGTGGCGAAGTCGTCCAGCCCGGCCGGCACCGCCCACCACATCCGACCCGGCCGGGTGGTCAGGTCCTCGCTGGGCTGGGTGTAGTAGATCGACCCGTCCGACGTCGGCGCGATCATGCACTCGATCCGCCGGATCTGCTCCGGGATGTCGAAATGCGTACCGGCCAGATCGGCGACCGCGGAGTCGGCCAGCTTCTGCATCCAGTCCCGGAACGCCTCCTTGCCGGCGATCTTGCGGCTCGGGTCGTTGTCCAGCAGATCCGCCGCGGCCGGGATGCTCGGGTTGCCGCCGTTCAGCCGGGCCGCCACCTCGCGCATCTCGCCCTCGATCCTGGCCAGTTCCTCGAACCCCCAGGCGTAGGTCTCGTCCAGGTCCACCGCGGCACCGAGGAACGTCCGCGACGCCAGCGCGTACACCTCCCGGCCGCACGCGTCCCGGGTCGGCGCCTGCGGTGCCAGCTCGGTCTCCAGCCAGGCGCCGATCGCGTCGAACGCCTGCCGGGCGGCCGCCGCGTTGCGCTCGACGTCTGCCCTGATCGCCCCCTCCGGCGCCCGCGCGATCAGCCCGCCGAAGAAGTCGTCGCCGTCGGCACCGGTCCAGCTCGCGATCCGCTCCGCCAGGTCGTGGATCTGCCGTACGGCGGACACCCGGCCGAGCGCGGCCTGTTCATTCAGTGTCGTGCGGTACCCGTCCAGGGTCGGCCCGACCTTGCCGAGCCGGGCGGCGATGTTGGCCCACTGCTCTTCGGTCTCGGTCGGCATCAGGTCGTACACCTGGCGTACCTCGGGCACGACGGACGCGATCGCGTTCACCTGGTGCTGCCAGATGCCCGCGTCGAGCATCTCCAGCTCCAGCCCTAGTCGCTCGAGCAGCGCCTCCTTCGCGACCTGCTCACGCTGGGTCGGGGTCGGCGTACCCTCCGCTTCGGTGATCGTGCGCCGGTTCAGCTCGATCAGCGCCTGGTAGCCGGCCGGGGAATAGTCGGGGTATCGGTCCTCATGGCCGTCGATGCCCATGAACGTGGCCGCGACCGGGTTCAGCTCGACCAGCTCATCCAGATACCGCTCGCTGAGCTGGTCGATCGGCTCATCCGGAGTTGTGTCCTTCACCCAGCCGACCCTACCCGGCTGCCTGTCCCGTTCCGTCCTCATGTGCCCGCGCAGCCGATACACCCCGCCGGTGGCCGGCGCACGACCGCGACGACCAGGCATTGGGGGCTAGGCCTTGGGGGTCAGGCCGGTGGTGGTGTCGAGGTGTTGGAGCAGGTCGTGGGCGGCCAGTTCGATGTCCTTGTGGCGCCATTCGGAGGCGCGGTAGACGCAGGCGATCAGGCCGGTGCGGTGAATGCGGCGGAAGTCGCCGTAGACGAAGGCATAGCGGGCCTTGGTCTCGTCGTTGGCGCCGTCGGTCAGGCCGAGGTGCCAGGCGGCGTACTGCTCCCAGGAGTGCGAGTCCAGGTACTTGTTCTGCTCGGCGGCCCGTGGCTGCACCTCGCCCCAGTCGCTGTCGAGCACGTACTGCTTGGCGTCGATCAGCTTGCGGGCATGGGCGACGGCCGCCTTGTTCACCGAGTACGACGACATGCCGGTGTTCCTCTCAGCGGGGGAGGGCGGAGGCGCGCCAACGGCCGGGGCCGTGCTGGGCCGGGGCGCGGACGGCGCGCCAGTACGAGGACCAATCGCTGACACGATCGGCGGACGCCGGCTGCTCTGCCCGGGCGGCGAGCTTGGCGGCGATGACGGCGGTGACGGCGGCGAGTTCTTCCGGCGTGGAGTCGCCCTTGACCACGCGGACCAGAGGTTCGGTGCCTGAATCCGGGTTCACAACGGAATGTTCCCGTGCTTCTTCGGCGGCAGGGTGTCGCGTTTGGTACGCAGCAGCCGCAGCGCGCGGACGATCTCGGCCCGGGTCTCCGACGGCTTGACCACCGCGTCGATGTAGCCGCGCTCGGCCGCGATGTACGGATTGGCCAGGTGGTCCTCGTACTCGGTGACCAGGTCGGCGCGGCGCTGGTCCGGCTCGTCGGACGCGGCCAGCTCCCGCCGGTACAGGATGTTCACCGCACCCTGCGCGCCCATCACCGCGATCTGCGCCGTCGGCCAGGCGATGTTGACGTCGGCGCCCAGGTGCTTGGAGCCCATCACGTCGTACGCGCCGCCGTACGCCTTGCGGGTGATCACCGTGACCATCGGCACGGTCGCCTCGGCGTAGGCGTAGATGAGCTTGGCGCCACGCCGGATGATCCCGTTCCACTCCTGGTCGGTGCCGGGCAGGAATCCGGGTACGTCGACGAAGGTCAGCACCGGGATGTTGAAGGCGTCACAGGTCCGTACGAACCGGGCCGCCTTCTCCGACGCGTCGATGTCGAGGGTGCCGGCGAACTGCATCGGCTGGTTGGCCACCACGCCGACCGCCCGGCCCTCGACCCGGCCGAAGCCGACGATGATGTTCGGCGCGAACAGCGCGTGCACCTCGAGGAAGTCGCCGTCGTCGAGCACCGCCTGGATCGCGGTGTGCATGTCGTACGGCTGGTTCGGCGAGTCCGGGATCAGCGTGTCCAGCGCCAGGTCGGCCTCGGTCGGCTCCAGATCCACCGGTACGTCGTACACCGGCGGGTCCTCGAGGTTGTTCTGCGGCAGGTGCGAGACCAGCGCCTTCACCCAGTCGATCGCGTCCTGCTCGTCGCCGCCGAGGTAGTGGGCGTTGCCGGACTTGGTGTTGTGCGTACGGGCGCCGCCGAGGTCCTCCTGCGTGACGTCCTCGCCGGTGACGGTCTTGATCACGTCCGGGCCGGTGATGAACATGTACGACGACTGGTCGACCATCACCGTGAAGTCGGTGACTGCGGGAGAGTACACAGCACCACCTGCGCACGGGCCCATGATCAGCGAGATCTGCGGGATCACCCCGGACGCCCGGACGTTGCGGCGGAAGATCTCGCCGTACAACCCGAGGCTGACCACGCCCTCCTGGATCCGGGCGCCGCCGGAGTCGTTGATACCGATGACCGGGCAGCCGATCTTGGTCGCCAGATCCATCACCTTGAGGATCTTCTCGCCGAACACCTCGCCAAGGGAGCCGCCGAACACGGTGAAGTCCTGGGCGAACACGCAGACCTGGCGGCCGTCGATGGTGCCGAACCCGCTGACGACGCCGTCGCCGTACGGGCGGTTGGCCTCGAGTCCGAACGCGGTCGAGCGATGCCGGGCGAACTCGTCCAGCTCGCTGAACGAACCCTCGTCGAGCAGCATCGCGATCCGTTCCCGGGCGGTCTTCTTGCCGCGCGCGTGCTGGCTCTCCACCGCCCGCTCGGACCCGGCGTGCACCGCCTCGTCGAGCCGCCGCTCCAGGTCCGCGAGCTTCCCGGCGGTCGTGTGGATGTCCGGCGTCTCTCCCATGCCGGGCAGCCTTGTGCCCGCCGGCCCGCACCGTCCGGATGACGTACAGCACACCTCAGGCGGCACCGGTGGGGTTGCGGGCCGGCTCGTGGAGGGCTGGGAAGTTGCCGATCGCGGGGTGCCGGCGACCGGCCGGGCCGGCGGCGTAGGCCGTCAGCAGCCGGGCCAGCAC
>JBKPSJ010000004.1:0-26771 GCA_046765875.1 Actinomycetota bacterium | reverse complement strand
GCACGCGAGTTGACAACGGTCGGAGTGGTCGGCCTCGGCACCATGGGCGCCGGGATCGCGGAGGTGTTCGCCCGCAACGGGCTGACGGTGGTCGGCGTAGAGCGCGACGACGAGTCGGCCGAGCGTGGTCGCGGTCACATCCAGCACTCCACGGACCGCGCGGTCAAGCGCGGCAAGCTGTCCGAGCCCGACCAGCAGGCGCTGTTCGACCGGATCACGTTCGCCACCAGCCTTGATGCGCTGGCCGACTGCGACCTGGTGGTCGAGGCCGTCGTCGAGCACCTGGACCTCAAGCGCGACATCTTCGCCGCGCTGGACAAGATCGTCGGCGAGGACGCGATCCTGGCGACGAACACCTCCAGCCTGTCGGTGACCGAGATCTCGGTGTCCACCCAGCGGCCGCGCCGGGTGGTCGGGATGCACTTCTTCAACCCGGCACCGGTGCAGGAGTTCGTCGAGGTGATCCGGACCGTGGTCACCGAGCCCGACGTCGTCGACGACGTGTCCGCACTCGCCCGGCGGCTCGGCAAGTCGCCGGTGGTCGCACAGGACCGGGCTGGGTTCATCGCGAACGCGCTGCTGTTCGGCTACCTGAACCACGCGGTGTCGATGTTCGAGCAGCGGTACGCGACCCGCGAGGACCTGGACGCGGCGATGCGGCTCGGCTGCGGGTACCCGATGGGCCCGCTGGCGCTGCTGGACCTGATCGGCCTGGACACCGCGTACGAGATCCTCGACACGATGTACAAGCAGGGCCGCAACCGGCTGCACGCGCCGGCCCCGATCCTCAAGCAGATGGTCACCGCGGGCCTGCTCGGCCGCAAGACCGGCCGCGGCTTCTACACCTATGAGGCGCCGGACTCGCCGGTCGTCGTCGACGACGAACTCACCCCGCACGGCGATACCGCGACAGGGGGCCGGCAGATCCGCCAGGTCGGCGTGGTCGGCTCCGGCACGATGGCGGTCGGCATCGTCGAGGTGTGCGCCAAGGCCGGCTACGACGTGCTCTACGTCGCCCGCGGCCAGGAGAAGGTGGGCAGGGTGCGGGCCGGGCTCGAGCGGTCGCTGGAGAAGGCGGTCCAGCGCGGCAAACTCACCACCGAGGAGCGCGATGCGGCGCTGACGCGGATCAGCGGTACGTCGAAGCTGGACGACCTCGCCGCGGCGGACCTGGTGATCGAGGCCGTGGTCGAGGAGTTGAGCGTCAAGCAGGCACTGTTCGAGTCGTTCGACGAGATCTGCAAGCCGGGCACCGTGCTTGCGACGACGACGTCGAGCCTGCCGGTGATCGACCTGGCGATGGCGAGCAAGCGGCCGGCCGACGTGGTAGGGCTGCACTTCTTCAACCCCGCGCCGGTGATGAAGCTGGTCGAGGTGGTCAACACCGTCAACACCTCACCCGAGGTGGCCGACACCGCGGTGGCGTTCTCCGTTGCCCTCGGCAAGCATCCCGTACGGTGCGGGGACCGGGCCGGCTTCATCGTCAACGCGCTGCTGTTCCCGTACCTGAACGACGCGGTCCGGATGCTCGAGGCGCACTACGCGAGCGTCGACGACATCGACACCGCGATGAAGCTCGGCTGCCGGTTGCCGATGGGCCCGTTCGAACTGCTCGACGTAGTCGGGCTGGACGTTTCGCTCGCGATCCAGCGGACCCTGTACCTGGAGTTCCGCGAGCCCGGGTTCGCGCCGGCTCCGCTGCTGGAGCACCTGGTCACCGCGGGCTATCTGGGCCGCAAGACCAACCGCGGCTTCCGCGACTACACCGGCTGAGGCGTGGCGCCGGACGCGCTGCTGCGACGGCTGCGGTCGTCGGTGTCGGGGCTCGTCGCCGACGATCCCGGCACGCTGGCGTTGTACACCAGCGACGCCTCGCTCTACCGGCAGGTGCCGCTGGTCGTTGTCATACCGAAGACCGTCGAGGATGTGATCGCGGCGGTTGCGGCGTGTGCCGAGGCCGGTGCTCCGGTGGTGCCACGTGGCGGCGGTACGTCGATCGCGGGCAACGCGATCGGCGGTGTGGTGATCGACATGTCGCGGTACCTCAGCGGGCTGGAGATCGACCCGGACAGCCGGACCGCGACCGTTCAGCCGGGCGTTGTGCTGAACGATCTGAAGAAGGCCGCCGCGCCGTACGGGCTGACCTTCGGTCCGGACCCGTCCTCGGCCAGCCGGTGCACGCTCGGCGGGATGATCGCCAACAACTCGTGCGGCTCGCGGTCGGTGGCGTGGGGAACGACGGCGGACAACGTCGAACGGCTCGACGTGCTCTGCTACGACGGCACCCGCCTGCGACTCGGGCCGGAAGGCACGACCGACGACCGGATCGGTGCCCGGCTGCGAGACCTCGCCGGAAGGCACGAGACCCTGATCCGGCGCCGGTACGGCGGTATGAGCCGGCAGGTCTCGGGCTACTCGCTGGACCGGCTGCTGCCCGGCGCGAACATCGCCCAGGCGCTGGTCGGCTCGGAGGGCACCTGCGCCACGACACTCGGCGCGACGGTCCGGCTGGTGGAGATGCCGAAGGCCAGGGCGCTGCTGGTACTCGGGTTCCCGACGGTGTTCGCCGCGGCGGACGCGGTGCCGGCCATCCTCCGCCACGACCCGCTTACGGTGGAGGGGATCAACGACCAACTGGTGGCCTCGGCGCGTGGTGTGGCCTCGTTACCTGACGGTGCCGCCTGGCTGCTGGTCGAGCTGCCCGGCGACGCGATGCCGGAGGCGGTCGACCGCGCTGCCGCGGTCGCACGCGATGTCGCCGCGTCGTCGGTCGTCGTCACCGAGCCCGCCGCGCAGGCCGAGTTGTGGCGGGTACGCAGCGACGGCGCCGGGCTGGCGACCCGGATGCCGGACGGCCGCGAGGCGTGGTCCGGGTTCGAGGACGCGGCCGTCCCGCCGGACCGCCTCGGCGAGTACCTGCGCGACTTCCACGCACTGCAGGACCGGTACGGGCTGGGCGGCGTCGTGTACGGCCACTACGGTGAGGGCTGCCTGCACGTACGGATCGACTTCGACCTGTTCAGCAGGGCGGGCGTGGCCGCGTTCCGGAGCTTCGTCGAGGAGGCCACCGATCTGGTCATCGGGTACGGCGGCTCGGTGTCCGGCGAACACGGCGACGGCCGGGCCCGGTCCGAACTCCTGACCCGGATGTACGGCGCGGACCTGGTCGAGGTGTTCGGCGAGTTCAAGGCGATCTGGGATCCGGGCGACCGGATGAATCCAGGCGTGCTGATCCGGCCGCAACCGCTGGATACCGGCCTGCGCAACAGCCCGGACGCGGTGCTGCTGGACCCGCCGACGATGTTCGGGTTCCATGCCGACGGCAATAGCTTCGCCCGCGCCACCCGGCGATGCGTCGGCATCGGCAAGTGCCGGCAGAGCGGCGGGGGAGTGATGTGCCCGAGCTACCAGGTGACCCGCGAGGAGAAGCATTCGACCCGCGGCCGGGCGCACCTGCTCTGGGAGATGCTCCGCGGCGAGGTGATCACCGACGGCTGGCGGTCGGCCGAGGTACGCGACGCGCTCGACCTGTGCCTGTCCTGCAAGGGCTGCAAGTCCGACTGCCCGGTCAACGTCGACATGGCGGCGTACAAGTCGGAGTTCTTCTACCACCACTACCGGCATCGGCTCCGGCCGGTCTCGCACTACTCGATGGGCTGGTTGCCGGTATGGGCTCGGCTTGCGTCGGTCGTACCCGGTCCGGCGAACGCCGTGACCCGGCTCGGAGCGGTCAAGCGGCTCGGCGGCATCGCTCCCCAACGGGAGGTGCCACGGTTCTCACGGAGTCTGCGGCGCAGGCTAAGCGACCGGCCGATCAACCCGAACGTATCGCGAGTGCTGCTGTTCCCGGACACCTTCACGAACTACATCGCGCCGGACATCGGAGTCGCCGCGGTCGAGGTGCTGGAGTCGGCCGGTTTTCAGGTGGTGCTGCCGCGCGGCCGGGTCTGCTGCGGGCTGACCTGGATCTCGACCGGCCAGCTCGGGATCGCCCGTCGAATCCTCCGCCGTACGATCGCGACACTGCAGGACGAGATCGAAGCCGGTACGCCGATCGTCGGGCTGGAACCGAGTTGTACGGCGGCACTCCGCGACGACGGGCCCGAGCTGCTCGGCGAGCCGGCGGCCAGGCTGGCTGCTCTCACCAAGACGTTCGCCGAGTTGCTCGCGGCAACGGACTGGCAGCCGCCTGACCTGCGGCGAGACGCGCTGGTACAGACGCACTGTCACCAGCACGCGGTCCTCGGCTTCACCGCCGATCGTGAGGTACTCGAGTCGGCCGGCGTGAATGCCACCGTCCCGGATTCGGGCTGCTGCGGCCTCGCGGGCAACTTCGGCTTCGAACGCGACCACTACGACATCTCGATCGCCGCCGCGGAGCGAGTCCTGCTGCCGGCGGTCCGGGCGGCGCCGGAGGATACGCTGATCGTCGCCGACGGCTTCAGTTGCCGCACGCAGATCCAGCAGCAGACCGGTCGCCAGGTACTCCACCTCGCGCAGGTCCTGGCGGGCCGATGAGGACCGCCACGGAGTTGCTCGGGGCGTACTCGGCCAAGGAACTATCTCCGGTCGACGCGACCAAGGACGCGCTGGGCCGGATCGCGGAGCACGACCCGCGCGTGAACGCGTTCTGCCTGGTCGACGCCGACCGGGCATTGGCCGAGGCTAGGGACTCCGAGCGGCGCTGGGCGGCTGGAACCCCGCGCGGCCTACTGGACGGCGTACCGGTGTCGGTGAAGGACCTGCTGCTGACCGAGGGCTGGCCGACGCTGCGCGGCTCGACCCTGATCGACGACGCCGATCAGGACTGGACCGAGGACGCGCCGGTCACCGCCCGGCTCCGCGAACACGGCGCGGTACTGCTGGGCAAGACGACCACGCCCGAGTTCGGCTGGAAGGGCGTGACCGACAGCCCGCGGACCGGCATCACCCGCAACCCATACGACGCCAGCCGGACAGCAGGCGGCTCCAGCGGCGGTGGCGCCGCGGCGGTGGCGCTCGGGATGGGTGCGCTCTCGGTCGGCACCGACGGCGGCGGCTCGATCCGGATCCCGGCCGGCTTCAGCGGAGTGGTCGGGTTCAAGCCGACGTACGGGCGGGTGCCGCTGTACCCGGCCAGCCCGTTCGGGACGCTGTCGCACGCCGGTCCGATGACCCGATCGATCGTCGATGCCGCGTTGATGCTGGACGTTATCGCGCAGCCCGACGTGCGGGACTGGTCCGCCCTGCCGCCGGCCGCAACGTCGTACACCGAGGGACTCGACGACGGCATCCGGGGGCTGCGGATCGCATGTAGCCCCACGCTCGGGTACGCAAAGGTCAACCCGGAGGTAGCGGAGTCCGTCCGCCGGGCGGTGGGCGTGCTCGCAGACCTCGGAGCCGAGGTGGACGAGGTCGATCCAGGCTTCGACGACCCGGTCGGCGCCTACCACGTGCTCTGGTTCAGCGGTGCGGCGAAGGTGATGGAAGGGTACGGCGACGACGCGCTCACGCGGATCGATCCCGGTCTGGCCGAAGTTGTTGCCGAGGGCAAGGAGCTCGGCGCGCTCGACTACATCGGCGCCTCGACGGCCCGGGTCGAGCTGGGCACCCGGATGGGCCGGTTCCACCAGCGGTACGACGTGCTGGTGACACCCACCCTGCCGATCCCGGCATTCGAGGCCGGGGTGGAGGTGCCGGCCGGGTCCGGGCTGCGCCGCTGGACCGGCTGGACCCCGTTCACCTACCCGTTCAACCTCACCCAACAGCCCGCGCTGAGCGTGCCCTGCGGGCTGACCGCGGCGGGCCTTCCGATCGGGCTGCAGATCGTCGGCCCGCGCCATGCGGACGCGGTGGTGCTGCGGGTCGGCCGCGCGTACGAACAGGCGCGCGGGGAGTTCAGCGCGCCGACAGGTAGGTGAGCACCGCCATCACCCGGCGGTTGTCGTCCTCCGATGGTGCCAGGTCGAGCTTGGTGAAGATGTTGTTGGTGTGCTTGCTGACCGCCTTCTCGGTGATGAACAGCGCCGAGGCGATCGCCGCGTTCGACCGGCCCTCGGCCATCAGCCCGAGCACCTCGGCCTCGCGCGGGGTGAGCCGCTGGATCGGCTCGTCGCGCGAGCTGCGGGTCAGCAACTGCGCGATCACCTCCGGGTCCATCGCCGTGCCGCCGGCCGCTACCCGCTGCACCGACTCCACGAACGAGGCCACGTTCGAGACCCGGTCCTTGAGCAGGTAGCCCAGCCCGCCGGTGCTGCCGCCGGCCAGCAGCTCGCGCGCGTAGAGCTGCTCGACGTACTGCGACAGGACCAGGATCGGTAGCCCGGGGATCTTCTCCCTGGCCTCGATCGCGGCCTTCAGGCCCTCGTCGGTGAAGGTCGGTGGCAGCCGTACGTCGACCACCGCGACGTCCGGGTGGTGCTCGACCAGGGCCGGCACCAGCCGTGGACCGTTGTCGACCGCCTCGACGACCTCGAAGTCGTGCGCCTGGAGCAGCCGGATCAGCCCGTCGCGGAGCAGGGCGTGGTCCTCGGCGATGACAATACGCACGCGCCGAGTCTAGGCGCTGCTGTTACTACGCCTTGGACAAGTCGCAGGGCAGATCCATCACGACCGAGGTCGGTCCGCCGCCGGGGCTGACGACGGTCAGGGTGCCGTCGAACACTGCCAGCCGGCGCTGGATGCCGTACAGACCGCCGCTCTCGGTGATCCGGGCGCCGCCGATGCCGTCGTCACCGACCAGGACGTGCAGCCGGCCGTTCTCGTGGCTGAGCTGGATCCAGGCCGTGGTCGCCGCCGAGTGCTTGACCAGGTTCGCCAGCGCCTCGGCGATCGCGAAGTACGCCGCCGACTCGACCGGTGCCGGCGGACGGCCCGGCATCTCGATCCGTACGTCGACCGGGAGCGGGCAGGCCAGCGCCAGCGCCCGGACCGCGCCGTCGAGGCCGCGGTCGGCCAGCACCGGCGGGTGGATCCCACGGACCAGGTCGCGCAGCTCGGTGAGGGCCTGGCTGGCCGACTCACGCGCCTCGGTGAGCAGTTGCGCCGCGGTCGCCGGGTCGCGCTGGACCAGGGTCTCGGCCAGACCCAGATTCATGCTCAGCGCGGCCAGCCGGGCCTGCGCACCGTCGTGCAGGTCGCGCTCGATCCGGCGCAGCTCGGCGGCCTGGGTGTCCACCGACTCCGCCCGGGTGGTGGCCAGCTCCTGGACCCGCAGCGCCAGCCGGCTGCTCTCGGTCGGCCTCAGCAGCGCGGCCGACAGCCGGGCCTGACCCCGGACCAGCGACCGGCCGAACGTCCACCACAGCCAGAAGCAGACGACCGCCAGCGGCCACATCAGGAACGACTGCTTGACGTTGTGCAGTTCGAGGAACCCGAACGGGGTGCCGAACACCTCCTGCGGCGTCACGGCGTAGAGAAACGGGTAGATCAGGTAGAAGATCGTCCCGAAGAACAGGCTCGCGGACAGCACCAGCATGGTGAACCCGACGGTCGCGTTCACGAGCAGCCAGGCCAGGTCGCGCCAGGTGGCCGGGTCGGTCAGCGCGGTGCGCAGGTAGTTCACCACGCCCGGCACCGGCGGCTTGCGATACGGCCGGGGGATCTCGGTACCGATCACCCGGCCGGCCATCTCGCGGTGCAGGTTGGCGAACCAGCGGGTGGCCGGGATGCCGCCCAGCAGCATCGGGATGCCGGCGGTGACGACGATCAGCGGGGCCCCGACCACGACGATCACGAACAGCGCGATCCCGAGCTGGGACAGGATCGCCAGTGCGAGGGCGTAGAACGGCAGCTGCAACGCCGGGACGCGGCGCAGGTCGGCCTGAGCGTCGGCCTGGTGGGTGGGCGTCATGGCTGCGGTCTCTCGTTCCGGTCGGGGTGCCTGCGCCACCATCATCGCCGAGCCGCCCGGTCCGATCAGTGGTGCTAGACCCACCTTCACCGTAGTGCAGGGATGCCAATCGGTCTGGGTCTCAGCCCCCGTGTGCGCGCACACGCGGGCGCCGAGGGTGGATGCATGACCTCGACCATGACCACGACACTGCTCGCGCCGCCCGAGGGCAGCGAGTTCGCCCCGCTGCTGCGGGAGATCAAGCGACTCGGCCTGCTGGATCGGCGTACCGGCCACTATGTGGCCAATATCATCCTCAACCTCGCCCTGCTGGCCGGCGTCTGGGCGGCTGTCATTGCCGTCGGCAACAGCTGGTGGGTGCTGCTGCTCGCCGTACCGATGGCGGTGCTCAGTGCCCGGACGTGCTTCTTCGGTCACGACGCGGGGCATCAGCAGATCGCGTCGTCGCGCAAGGTGCACGACCTGCTCGGCCTGTTCCACGGCAACCTGCTGCTCGGGATGAGCTACGGCTGGTGGAACGACAAGCACAACCGGCACCACGCGAACCCGAACCACACCGGCAAGGACCCCGACGTCGCCGCCGGCGTGCTGGTGTGGACCTTCGACCATGCCCGCGGCCGCACCGGACTGTACGGCTGGCTGACCCGGCACCAGGCCAAGCTGTTCTTCCCGCTGCTGCTGCTCGAGGGCTTCAACCTCAAGGTGTCGGCCATCCGCGACCTGCGCAACCGGCCCGCTGTCGAGCGCAAGCTGGAGGCCTGGCTGATCGTGGTCCACCACGTCGTGTACGTCTCGGTGCTGTTCACGTTCCTGCCGGCACACCTTGCGGTGCCGTTCATCCTGATCCACCAGATGCTGTTCGGGCTGCACCTTGGCAGCGTGTTCGCGCCGAACCACAAGGGCATGGAGATGCCGGCCGAGACCGACAACTGGGGTCACCTGGACAAGCAGGTCCGGACTTCGCGGAACGTCACCGGCGGCCTGGTGATCGACTGGCTGATGGGCGGGCTCAACTACCAGATCGAGCATCACCTGTTCCCGAGCATGCCGCGGCCGAACCTGCGCCGGGCCCAGCCGGTGGTGCAGGCGTACTGCGAGCGGATCGGGCTGCCGTACGTGACCAGCGGGGTGGTCGGCTCGTACGCGGCGGGCCTGCGACACCTGGACGACGTCGGTTCCGAGCTTCGGGACACGACCGAGCGGTAACGTCGGCGTGCACGGGCCGATCCCACGGACCGACTCCACGGACCGACTCCAGGACCATTCGCCGAAAGGACTCCGATGCAGCTCGCGACGACGACGTACGGGGACGAAGGGTCACCGGTGCTGATGCTGCACGGGTTGTTCGGCTCCGGGCGGAACTGGATGACCATCGCCCGCCGGCTGGCCGCCGTTCCGCACCGGGTGATGGCCGCGGACCTGCGCAACCACGGGTCATCGCCATGGACCTCGACGATGACCTACGACCAGATGGCCTCCGACGTGCGCGACACCGTGGTCGGGCTCGGGCTCGGCCCGGTCGCGCTCGTCGGCCACTCGATGGGCGGCAAGACCGCGATGCTCACCGCCTTGCGGTTCCCGCTGCTGGTGGACCGGCTGGTGGTGGCCGACGTGGCGCCGGTGCGATACCCGCAGGCCTACGGAGACTACGTACGCGCGATGCGGAACGCCCGGCTCACCGGCGTCCACCGACGGGCCGAGGTCGACGAGCAGATGCGCGAGGCCGTGCCGTCGGCCACGACCCGTGCCTTCCTGCTGCAGAACCTGGTGATCGACGAGCCGCGGGTGTGGTGGCGGCCGAACCTGCAGGTCATCGAGCACGCGCTGGACGACATCTCCGGCTGGCCGGACGACATCACCGGCCCGTACGACGGACCGGTGCTGTTCGTGTTCGGCGGCAAGTCGGACTACGTCAAGCCGCACCACCAGGAGACGATCGCCAAGCTGTTCCCGCGTGCGACGTACACCGAGATCCCCGAGGCGGGGCACTGGGTGCACGCCGAGCGGATGGAGGATTTCCTCGCCGCGGTGACGCCCTTCCTGGGCCGCTAGAGCACGGTGTTCACGACGCGTCGGCGCGGCGGACCCAGACCTCGCGAATGATCAGCAGTACCGCGGCCGCGGTCGGGATCGCCAGCAGTGCGCCAACGATGCCGAGCAGCGCGCCGCCGAGCAGCGCCGCGATCACCGTGACCGCGCCTGGGATGTCGACCGCCCGGCGCATCACCCGCGGATACACGACGTAGTTCTCGAACTGCTGGTAGATGATCCCGTAGATCACGCATGACACCCCGACCCACAGGCTGTCGGTGAATCCGACCAGCGACACGATGATGATGCCGATCAGCGAGCCCACCATCGGGATGAAGTCGGTGAGCAGCACCACGATCGCCAGCGCGACCGCGTACTTACCCAGCCCGACGATCTCCAGGAAGATGAACGCGCACACTCCCGCGGTGAGCGCCACCAGTGCCTGGCCGCTGACGTAGCCGCCGACCCCTCGCAGGATCTCATCGCTGAGCCGGGACACCCGGGTACGTCGCGACCGCGGGACCAGTCCGTACACGGCCCGCTTGACCGCCGGCAGCGAGGCCAGGAAGTACAGCGTCAGGATCAGCACCGTGAACGCCGAGAACACCGCGTTCGCGACGAACTTGGTCGCGCCGAGCACGCCGCCGAACGCCTTCCGCCCGAAGTCGGGGTTGGCGATGTAGTCCTGCGCCTTGTGGATGAAGTCGTACCGCTCGTTGAGATCGTTCAGCGTCCTGGACTTGGTCAGCAGGTCCAGCCAGCCCGGCGCGTTCTTGATCAGTGCGTTGACCTGCTCGGTGACCACCGGGACGATCGCGAACCCGATGCCGGCGAACGCGGCGAGCAGCAGGATGAACACGATCCCGACCGCGAGCGGGCGCTTGACGCCGCGCCGGATGAACCACTCGACCAGCGGGTTCAGCCCGACCGCGATGAACATCGCCACGACGAGCAGGATGAGCACCGACTGGGCCTTGCCGAGCGCCTGCACCAGCCCGTACGCGAGCAGCGCGCCCAGGCCGAGCAGGAAGCCGAATCGGAACGGGTGTTGCCGCCCGATCGGCGGACCCAGCGTTCCCAGGCCCTCGGCGCGCTCGTTGTCCCGGACCAGCAGGTCGTCGATGACGTCCTCGGTCGTGTCGCCGTCGCTGCCGTCCCGAGCGGCTCTGATGGCGTCGGCGTCCTCGCGCGCCTCTTCGGCGCCCTCTTTGGCGGATCGAGCGGCTTCAGCGGCCCTCCGTGCCGCGACGGCCGCGGTGCTGGCCTGCCGGGCGGCGTCGTCGGAGTGGGTGTCGCTGGCGCCGCTCGGACTCACTTGGTGGCTTTCTGCTGAGCAGCGGCCGGCTTGGCCTGCTCGGTCCCAGTCCCCGCGTCGTCCCTGGCCTCGGCGCTGCCGGTGCCCTCCGAGGTGCCGCTGTCCTTGCCGGTGTCCTTGGCCGGCTCCTTGGCCGCGTCCTTCGCAGGCTCCTTGGCCATGTCCTTGGCGGCCTCCTTCGCAGGCTCCTTGCGCGGCTCCTCCTGGACCTTGGCGGTCGTGGTCCGCGCCGGCGCGGACGCCCCGGACGGGCCGGACGGGCCGGACGGGCCGGATGTCGCGACCGGCGCGGTGCTGAGGCGGGTCGAGAACAGACCACCGTTGGTCTCGGAGTCGAGCTGCGCGGCCTGCCGGGCGATGTTCGTGGCAATCTCGTTCAGACCGGCGATCTGGGACAGGATCCCGTCGCGGCGCTTGGCCAGCCGCTCGGTCTCGCGGGACACCGCGACCCGGGACCGTTCGGCCTCGCCGGCGGCGTTCGCGACCTCGGCATCCGCCCGGGTCCGGGCGGCGTTGACGATCTGCTCGGCCTCGCGCCGAGCCCGGGTCAGCGTCCGCTCGACCGCGTCCTCGGCCTCCTTGCGGACCTTGGCCGCGTGCGCGTTCGCCTCGGCGATCCGCTTCTCGGACTCCTCGGCGGCCTCCTTCATCTGCGCGGTGAGCCGCTCGGTCTCGCCGGCGATGTTGGAGTGCTTGTCGGCCAGTTCCTTGGCCTGCTGCTCGCGCTCGTCGGCCAGCCGGGCGCGCAGCGCCGCGGACTCGCGCTGGATCGCGGTGCGGATCTTCTCCGCCTCGTGCATCGCGCCGTTCTTGAGCGTCGCGGCCTGCTGCTCCGAGGTCATCCGCAGCTGGTCGGCCTGGCGCCGGGCGGCGGCCAGGATCCCCTCGGCCTCGGCGGTCGCGGCGTGCTTGATCTCGGCCGCGTCGCCCTCGGCGGTGCGGCGCATCGACTCGGCGTCGTCCAGCGCGACCGTGCGTACGTCGGAGGCCTCGCGCTCGGCGGTGGCCCGGATCTCGTGGCCCTCGCGCTGTGCGGCCGCCCTGATCTCGTCGCCCTCGCGGACGGCCTCGTCGCGGGCCTCGGCGGCCTGGTCCTGCGCCAGCCGCAGGATGGTCGCGGCCCGGTCGCCCAGACCGGCGTACGACGGATTGGCGACGTCGTCGAGCTGACGCTTGGCCTCACCGAGCTGGCGACGCAGCGGCGCGACGCTGGTCTGGAGCTCTTCGATCTTCGCGTGCGCGTCGGCGAGCCTCTGCTCCAGAGATCGCACGTACTCGTCGACCGCGTCCTTGTCATAGCCGCGGCGACTCTGGGGGAAGCCTCCGGCGGCAGTCGCCGTACGGTCGAAGAACGGAAGGCTCGTGTCCTCAGGCATCTGGCGGTTCCCCTTCACTTCCTGGTTGGGCCACAGCTTAGGAAGCACCCTATTGCTTTTGCAGGAGCAGGTGCGGCCAGGTCGTGTATGGGGACCGGCTATCGGTTGCGGAACCGATTGATCGCGTCAAGATGGCGGGCACGCAGCTCGGGATCGCGTACCCCGAGGCCTTCCCGGGGCGCCAGCACGAGGACGCCGACCTTGCCCTGATGGGCGTTGCGGTGCACGTCGTAGGCTGCCTGGCCGGTCTCGGCCAGCGGGTACGTACGGCTCAGCGTCGGGTGGATCATTGCCTTGGCGATCAGCCGGTTCGCCTCCCAGGCCTCGCGATAGTTCGCGAAGTGCGAGCCGATGATGCGCTTGAGGTTCATCCACAGATACCTGTTGTCGTACTCGTGCATGAACCCCGAGGTCGAGGCGCAGGTGACGATGGTGCCGCCGCGGCGCGCGACGTACACCGAGGCACCGAAGGTCTCCCGGCCCGGGTGCTCGAAGACGATGTCCGGGTCGTCACCACCGGTCAGCTCGCGGATCCTCGCGCCGAACCGCTTCCACTCCTTCGGGTTCTGGGTGGTCTCGTCGGACCAGAACCGGTAGTCCTCGGTTGTCCGGTCGATGATCAGCTCGGCGCCCATCGAGCGGCAGATCTGCGCCTTCAGCGGCGAGGACACCACGCACACCGGGATCGCGCCGCCGTTCAGCGCGAACTGGGTCGCGTACGAGCCGAGCCCGCCGGATGCGCCCCAGACAAGCACCACGTCGCCCTGCTTCATGTTCGCGCCGTTGGCCGAGACCAGTTGCCGGTACGCGGTGGAGTTGACCAGACCGGGGCTGGCCGCCTCCTCCCAGGTCAGGTGGTCCGGCTTGGGCATCAGCTGGTTGGTCTTGACCAGGGCGATCTCGGCCAGCCCGCCGAAGTTGGTCTCGAAGCCCCAGATCCGCTGCTCGGAGTCGAGCATCGTGTCGTTGTGCCCGTCCGGACTCTCCAGTTCCACCGACAGGCAGTGCGCGACCACCTCGTCGCCCGGCTTCCAGGCGTGTACGCCGGGTCCGGTACGCAGCACAACCCCGGCCAGGTCCGAGCCGACCACGTGATACGGCAGGTCGTGCCGGGCCGCCATCGGCGAGAGCTTCCCGTACCGCTTGAGGAACGCGAACGTCGAGACCGGCTCGAAGATCGAGGTCCACACCGTGTTGTAGTTGATCGCGCTGGCCATCACCGCGACCAGCGCTTCGCCGGGGCCGAGATCGGGGGTCGGCACCTCGTCAAGGTGCAGGCTCTTGCGCGGGTCCTTGTCCTTGTGGTCCAGACCGTCGAACATCCGCGCATCGTCGGCATGCACCGTGATGCCCCGGTACGTGGCCGGTACGTCGAGCCGGCCGAACTCCTCGGCAGGGGTGTCAGCGGCGAGAATGGCGTCCAGGATAGGCTTCACGTCGTCCTCCCGAGGTGTCCGGAACGGTCCTCGTGCGCGGTCCGGGGCCTGCTCCGTTGGGGGTCCGGAAGACGAAATCTACCGGCCGGTAAAGGTATGCCGCAGCCGATTGTGAGCTAGTTCGCAGACGAGTCCAGTGATGTCACTGGTCTGGCGCTCAGCGCACGGCGTGCAACCGGACCACAGTGCCCGAGACCGACGACCGGATCTGCACCAGATCGCACAGCTGGTTGGCCAGCCACAGCCCGCGGCCGCTCTGATCGGTCGGTGCCGGCGAGGTGCGCCCGACCAGCATCTCGGTGATGCGGCCGTGGTCGGACACCTCGCACAGCAATGTGTCGCCCTCGACCCAGGCCGACAGCGTGCCGCCGCCGGCGAACCGGACGCTGTTCTTGCAGATCTCGTGCGTGGCCAGTACCAGGTCGTCGCCGTGCTCGGCGTCCAGACCGTGCCGGACCGCGGCGGCGTGCACCCGGTTGCGCAGGTCACGCAGCTCGGTTATCGCCACCGGCCAGTCCGGCGAGCCCTGCGGCCGCGGCGGCAGCGCGGTCGCGAACAGGGCGGTCGCGACACCCGCCGGGTCGAACGCGCTACTGGTCCGCACCATCCCGCCGGCAAGCATCGCCCGATGGGTCCGGCCGAGTGTGTCGAGCACCTGCGCGGAGGTGGCGCGGGTGTCGTACGGGCAGCGCAGCCAGAACCCGTCGGCGGCGGCGAACGCGATATTGGTCAGCGCCTCGTTCAGTACCGCCTCCTCGTCCTCGGCCGGGCCGCGGGTCGGGCCGAGCTCGGCGACACCGCGTAGCCGCCGGCCGTCGCCGGTGTGGGTGGCGACCTGCTCGCGCCACAGCGGGATCATCCGGCCGGGGTTGTGTCCGGCACCGTCGACGTCGATCCAGGTCACTCGCGCGGACAGATCCGGCCCGAGCTCGTCGCGCAGCGGCCCGGTCCGGTCTTCGGGGACGGCGATGATGACCGCTTCCCCCGCTGCGAGTCCGGTCCGGACGAAGTCGCCGGTGCCGGTCAGGAAGTCCTGGTCGTCGTCGTACAGGAAGGCGTCGTGAGCGAAGCCAGGCCCAACAGCGCCTGCAGTCAGCACCGCACCAGGATAGGACCCCACCGGGCTACACGTCGCGACCCTGTGATCCGTCGACGCGCGAGCCGTCGTCAGCGGGCCGCGGGCTCGACCAGTTCGACCAGTACGCCGCCGGCCGACTTCGGATGGATGAAGTTGACCCGGGAGCCGGCGGTGCCGCGTTTCGGCTCGTCGTACAGCAACCGCAGGCCGCGTTCGCGCAACGTCGCGCAGACCGCGTCGAGATCACGGACCCGGTAGGCGAGTTGCTGGATCCCCTCGCCCCTGGTGGCGATGAACCGCCCGATCGGGGAGTCGGGGGTCAGCGGCGCGAGCAACTGGATCGACGAGCCGGACTCGCCGACCGACAGCATCGCCTCGCGGACGCCCTGCTCCTCGTTGACCTCCTCGTGCGCGACGGTCATGCCGAAGTTCTCGGCGTAGTACGCGACCGCGGCGTCGAAATCGCTCACCGCGATGCCGACGTGGTCGATCGCTTCGAAGAGGTCGGTCCGCACCGTCCAAGGGTCGCCGATCCCGTGCCGGGGGACCACCCACTGTGATGCGTTCGACAGGCCTCCGCATGGTCCCCGGCGTTATCGTGGCTGGCATGGCAGACACCCAGCACACCAGCGTGATCGTCGCAGGCGCACGGACGCCGATCGGCCGCCTGCTCGGCGGTCTGAAGGGATTCTCCGCGGCCGAGCTCGGCGGGTTCGCGATCAAGGCCGCGCTGGACAAGGCCGGGGTGTCTCGCGACCAGATCGAGTACGTGATCATGGGCCAGGTCCTGCAGGCCGGCGGCGGTCAGATCACCGCCCGCCAGGCCGCGGACAAGGCCGGTGTACCGCTGTCGGTGCCGTCGATCACGATCAACAAGGTCTGCCTGTCCGGCATCAACGCGATCGCGCTGGCCGACCAGCTGATCCGCGCCGGCGAGTACGAGGTGGTCGTCGCCGGCGGGATGGAGTCGATGACCAACGCGCCGCACCTGCTGCCGAAGTCCCGCGAGGGCTTCAAGTACGGCGATGTCACGATGCTCGACCACATGGCGTACGACGGCCTGTGGGACGCGTTCACCGACCAGGCGATGGGTGCGCTGACCGAGCATGCGAACACCGCGGGGCTCAAGCTCACCCGCGAGGAGCAGGATGAGTTCAGCGCCCGGTCGCACCAGCTGGCCGCGCAGGCCTGGAAGAACGGCCTGTTCACCGACGAGGTGGTGCCGGTCGAGGTCCCGCAGCGCCGCGGCGACCCGATCGTCGTCGACACCGACGAGGGTGTCCGCGGCGACACCTCGGTCGAGGCGCTGGCCAAGCTCAAGCCCGCTTTCGGTAAGGACGGCACCATCACCGCCGGGTCTGCCTCGCAGATCTCCGACGGCGCCGCGGCCGTGATCGTGATGAGCAAGGCCAAGGCCCAGGAGCTCGGCCTGACCTGGCTGGCCGAGATCGGTGCGCACGGTGCCGTCGCCGGCCCGGACTCGACGCTGCAGAGCCAGCCGGCCAACGCGATCGTGAAGGCCTGCTCGAAGGACGGCATCACTCCCGCCGACCTGCAACTGGTCGAGATCAACGAGGCTTTCGCCGCGGTCGGCATCGCGAGCGCACGTGAGCTCGGCATCGACCTGGACAAGGTCAACGTGAACGGCGGAGCGATCGCGCTCGGCCACCCGATCGGCATGTCCGGCACCCGGATCGTGCTGCACCTGGCGCTGGAGCTCAAGCGCCGTGGCGGCGGCACCGGCGCGGCCGCGCTGTGCGGTGGCGGCGGCCAGGGCGACGCCCTGATCGTGCGGGTGCCGACGAGCTGATGACCGGACGCCGTACGGCGTCGGTGGCCGAGCTCATCGAGCGCGCCCGCGACGGCCAGGCCCGCGCGGTCGGCAGGCTGGTCTCGCTGGTCGAGGACGAGTCACCGCTGCTGCGTGAGGTGATGGCCGCGCTGGCACCGCACGCGGGCAACGCGCACAGCATCGGCATCACCGGCGCGCCCGGGGTCGGCAAGTCGACCTCGACGTCCGCGCTGGTGGCGGCGTATCGCAGGGAGGGCAAGCGGATCGGCGTACTCGCTGTCGACCCGTCGTCGCCGTTCTCCGGCGGTGCGCTGCTCGGCGACCGGGTGCGGATGCAGGACCACGCCACCGACCCCGGCGTGTTCATCCGCTCGATGGCCTCGCGCGGTCATCTCGGCGGCCTGTCCTGGGCGACGCCGCAGGCGCTGCGGGTGCTCGACGCGGCCGGTTTCGACGTGATCCTGGTCGAGACCGTCGGCGTCGGGCAGTCCGAGGTCGAGATCGCCGGAATGGCCGACACCACGCTGGTGCTGCTGGCGCCGGGCATGGGCGACGGCATCCAGGCCGCCAAGGCCGGGATCCTCGAGGTCGGCGACATCTACGTCGTCAACAAGGCAGACCGCGACGGAGCGTCGACAGTGACCCGGGACCTGCGGGCGATGCTCGCGCTGGCCGAGCGCGGCCCGGACGACTGGAATCCGCCGATCCTCAAGACCGTCGCGAGCCGCAACGAGGGCCTCGACGAGGTGGTCGCCAAGATCGAGGAGCGGCTGGCCTGGATGAGCGGCAACGGGGTGCTGGAGCAGCGGCGCCGATCCCGCGCCCGCGACGAGATCGAGGCGATCGCGATGACCGCGCTGCGGGCCCGGTTCGCCGGCCTGCACGGCGACGCCCGGCTCGACGTCCTGGCCGCCAAGGTCGCCGACGGTGACGCCGATCCATACGGCGCGGCGGACGAGCTGATCGCCGCTTTGTGACGGCGGTCACGCACCGCGACGGAGTGGGCTATATGTGTGCAGGGATCGGACACGCCCTCCCGCCCTCGTCCCGCGGGCCCCATCCGTTGCACAATGGTGGCAACCTGCCCGGGCCCAGGTTCGAGCGAGGACTGTAGTCACACGGTGACAGTTAGTGATTAGCCGTGATACAACGGTAGACCGAGTTGCTGTATGCAAGGAGTGGGGAACGTGCCGAAGAAGATACTGCTCTGGACGGTTATTGCCTTCGCTGCGTTCTATCTTTTTACGCAGCCGACAAGCGCCGCGAACGCGGTGCGAGGAGCCGCAGGCGCCGTGGGCACCGCCTTCGGAAGCGTCATCACCTTCCTCAGCTCGTTGTTCGCCTGAGCGCTCGATGTTCTTCGTAGGTCTGCGCCGGCTGCTCGACCCCAAAGTCGAGCGGCATCTGATCCGCTCGGAGGGCGAAGTCATCATCGACGAGGTACGGCACCACTGGGTGGTCTACACGCTGCCCTTCATCGAGCTGGTGATCGCCTGCCTGTTGCTCGGCGCGATGCTGTTCGGTCCGGTCAAGAGCGCGCCCGTGGTGCTGATCATCGTGGTCCTCCTGCTCGGGCACGCCGGCTGGGTGTCCATCAAGCAGCACCGCGACCGGTTCGTGGTGACGAACATGCGGGTGATCCGGATCCGCGGCGTCTTCTCCCAGCAGATCGCGACGACGCCGATCATGCGGATTCTCGACGTCACGGTGAACAAGCCGATCAACGGCCGGCTGCTCGGCTACGGCCACTTCGTGTTCGAGTCGGCCGCGCAGGAGCAGGGCTTCCGCGAGATCCGGTACGTGAGCCGGCCCGACGAACGCGACCTGACGATCCAGACCGTCATCCAGCGGTCCGGCCTGCGCGCGTCGGTCAAGGATGACGCCGAGGCCGCCGACAACGGTTCCGGTGAGAGCTCGGGCCCGACCGTGATCGCGGCGCCCGGAGTGGCCGCCCATCCGCCGGTCAGCAAGGTGATCTTCAACAGCGAGCGGACCAGCTGGCAGGACCCATTCGACTGAGCGACCGGACCGGCCTATCTCCCGTTATGTGAGGGCCTCGGCGAGGCGGTTGTGGAATCGGTGAACGACGTCCGGGTCGCCGGCCGCCTCGACGACGTCGTCGGTACGACGGCCCCACAGCCACAGCAAAAGGTCTTCGGGCTCGGCGAAGATCTCGGCGGCGACCTCGCTGGAGCTGTCGGTACCGTCGGTCACCGTCACCGCGAGCCTTTCGATCCGCGCGGTCCAGGACCGTCCGCCGGAGGTGAGCCGTACCGTCGCGTCGACCGGCTCCTCGGTGTCGTCGTCGGCCCACCACGGACCGCCGAGCATGACCTTGAGCACCTCGTCGACACCGTCGAGCGAGAGCACCGGGTCGAGCGGGGTCACCACCTCGTGCGCCTGCTCCGCGTCGATCCGGTGCACCGCCGACTCGTGCGCCATCCGGCGGAACCAGAACCCCGCGGTCTGATCCTCGGGCCAGAACGTCCACGCCGGTTCGCCGGGATCGCGCCGCTCGAGCTCGGCGATCAGCTCGGTGCGGGCCTCGTCGTACAACTCGAGCGGGGCGCGGCCGGAGAAGTCCGGCGGCCACGGGTCCGGCCGGGCGTTGGTCCGCATCGCGACGACCTTGTGCAGGTAGACCGCGGCGACGTGCTCGAGCAGGTCGGCCAGCGTCCAGCCCGGGCACGCCGGGATGGCTGAGGCCGTGCCCATCCGGCCCACCTCGGCCAGCCGGGCGGAGTCCGCGCGGATCTGCCCGAGATAGAAGCCGGCAGACGGTCGAGACGACGCGGACGACGAGGGTGACTGGATCATGACCGGCAGCATGACAGGTCCGGCCGGCAGGCCGGGTAGCGTACCGCGCGCCGATCGAATTGCGGCTTAGTAGCCTGCCGGACATGGCGAGCAAGAAGGCGCTGCCGTTCGACCCGATCGACGAGGCGGCGCGGCAGTGGTCGCGGCGGTGGGGCGCGGTCGAGCAGATGCGCGCGGTCACCTCGCTGATGCGGGCCCAGCAGATCGTGATCGGCGAACTGGACGAGATCCTGCGGCCGCATGGACTGACCTTCGCCCGGTACGAGGCGCTGGTGCTGCTGACATTCTCCCGCCGTGGCTCGCTGCCGCTGGGCAAGATGGGCGAACGGCTCCAGGTGCACCCGACGTCGGTGACTTCGATCGTGCGCAGGCTGGAGGCCGCCGGGCTGGTCACCCGTACCCCGCACCCCGACGACCGCCGGGCGGTGCTGTGCGAGATCACCGAGGCCGGCCGGGACCTGGTCGAGCGGGCCACCAAGGACCTGGTCGACGCCGACTTCGCCGTCCGCGGCCTGTCGGAGGAGCAACTCCGCATGCTCTGGTCGGTGCTCGAACCGCTCCGTCGCGAAGCCGGTGACTTTACCTAGCTGGAATTTAGTAGGACGTCCTAGTATTTTGGGGTCCATGAACGCCGAGGAGATCGCTGCCGGCCGTCAGCGGTGGCAGGACAGGTACGACGCGTCGCGCCGCCGGGAGGCGGACTTCACAACGCTGTCCGGTATGGAGGTCGAGCCGGTGTACGGCCCGCCCGAGGGGGTCGACGACCCCCGGATGGAGCGGATCGGCTGGCCGGGGGAGTTCCCGTTCACCCGCGGGCTGTACCCGACCGGGTACCGCGGCCGGACCTGGACGATCCGCCAGTTCGCCGGCTTCGGCAACGCCGAGCAGACCAACGAGCGGTACAAGATGATCCTCGGCGCCGGTGGCGGCGGGCTGTCGGTGGCCTTCGACATGCCGACGCTGATGGGCCGTGACTCCGACGACCCGAAGTCGCTCGGCGAGGTCGGGCACTGCGGCGTCGCGATCGACTCCGCGTCCGACATGGACGTCCTGTTCCGCGACATCCCGCTCGAGGACGTCACCACCTCGATGACGATCTCCGGTCCGGCGGTCCCCGCGTTCTGCATGTACCTTGTCGCGGCCGAGCGCCAGGGTGCCGACATCGGCAAGCTCAACGGCACGCTGCAGACCGACATCTTCAAGGAGTACATCGCTCAGAAGGAGTGGCTGTTCCCGCCGGAGCCGCATCTACGCCTTATCGGCGACCTGATGGAGTACTGCGCGCGCGACATCCCCGCGTACAAGCCGTTGTCGGTGTCCGGGTACCACATCCGCGAGGCCGGCTCGACCGCCGCGCAGGAACTGGCGTACACGCTCGCCGACGGGTTCGGGTACGTCGAACTGGGCCTGTCCCGCGGGCTCGACGTTGACTCGTTCGCGCCCGGCCTGTCGTTCTTCTTCGACAGCCACCTGGACTTCTTCGAGGAGATCGCGAAGTTCCGCGCCGCCCGGCGGATCTGGGCCCGCTGGCTGCGGGACGTGTACGGCGCCAAGACCGACAAGGCGCAGTGGCTGCGTTTCCACACCCAGACAGCAGGTGTCTCGCTCACGGCGCAACAGCCGTACAACAATGTCGTACGCACCGCGGTCGAGGCGCTGGCGGCGGTGCTCGGTGGGACGAACTCGCTGCACACCAACGCCCTCGACGAGACGCTCGCGCTGCCGACGGAGGAGTCGGCCGAGATCGCGTTGCGTACCCAGCAGGTGCTGATGGAGGAGGTCGGCGTCACCAACGTCGCAGACCCGCTCGGCGGTGCCTGGTTCGTCGAGGCGCTGACCGACAAGATCGAGGCCGAGGCAGAGGAGATCTTCGCCCGGATCAAGGAGATGGGCGGATCAGACGGCACGATGACGTCGGGCATCCTGCGCGGGATCGAGGACGGCTGGTTCATGTCCGAGATCGCCGACTCGGCCTTCGAGTACCAGCAGAAACTCGAGAAGGGCGAGAAGAAGATCGTCGGCGTCAACACGCTGCACGACACCGTCACCGGCGAGCTGGAGATACTGCGGGTCAGCCACGAGGTCGAGATCGAGCAGTGCCGGGTGCTCGCCGAGCGCAAGTCGTCCCGCGACGACGAGGCGGTCCGGCGCACCCTCACCGCCATGGTCGAGGCCTCCCGTACCGACGCCAACCTGATCGAGCCGATGCTCGACGCCGTCCGCGCGGAGGCCACCATGGGCGAGATCTGCGACGCCCTCCGCGCCGAGTGGGGCGAATACCGCGAACCCGCTCGCTTCTGAACCCGCGTCGAGTCGTGGGTCCGTGTCCCGGAATCGAACACGGACTCACGAATCGATCAGGCGGAGACCTTGTCGAGTACCGCGGTGACGATGGTGTGTGCGCTGCGGACTACGGCGGCGCGGGGGCGGGATCGGCCTGAGACCACCCAGTGCTGGGCGATCATCAGCACCGCGCCGACGATTCCTTCGGCCAGGGCCTCGCGGTCGCGGCGGGGGAGTGCGCTGGCGGCGAAGGCGGGCTCGGCGAGGGCGAGCAGGGTGTCGACGAAGCGCTGGATCGCGGCCTGGTAGGCGGCGTCGATCCGGCGGCTGATCCCGAGGATCTCGAAGAACGCGATCCGGGCCAGTCGCGGATCGGCGTCGATCGTTCCGAAGAAGGCGACCAGGCCGCCATGCACCATCGCGTCGAGGTTCTCCGGTCCGCGCGCGGTCGCGCCGGCGACCATGCTCGCGTGGAGTTCGTCGATCGAGAACCGGTACGCCGCCAGCAGCAGCGCCTCACTGCCGTCGAATGACTCGTAGAAATACCGCTTGGTCAGCCCGGCGACGGCACATATCCGGTCGACCGTCGCGCTGCGGTACCCGGTGGTGCCGAACACCTCGACCGCCGCATCGACCAGCCGGGCGCGGCGCTCGTCCTGTCGTTCGCGCGGCCCGGCGCCTCGGTACGTCCGACCGGTGGTCACACCGCGATGTTGACACCAGCCAGTTCCAGATGCAAGGTTGACACCGACCGGTTCCAGATCGCTGGAGGTACGGCATGCGCAGGCTGGACGGAAAGATCGCGCTGATCACCGGCGCGGCCCGGGGGATCGGTGCGGAGACCGCCCGCGCGCTGGACCGGCGCGGCGTCAGGCTGATCCTGACCGACATCGACGCCGCCCCGCTCAAGGAACTGGCCGACGAGCTCGGCCGGGAGCGCGTCGTCACCGCGGTGTGCGACGTGTGCGACCTGGCCTCGATGGAGGAGGCGGTCGCACAGGGCGTGGAGCGGTTCGGCGGCATCGACCTGGTGCTCGCGAACGCCGGCATCGGGAGCTACGGCTCGGTCAAGGCGATCGACCCGGCGGCGTTCAAGCGCGTACTCGACGTCAATCTGCTCGGCGTCTTCCACACCGTACGCGCGGCGCTGCCGAGCCTGATCGAACGCAGGGGCTATGTGCTGATCGTGTCCAGCCTCGCCGCGTTCGCGCCGTCGCCCGGGCTGGCGGCGTACAACGCGAGCAAGGCCGGCGTCGAGCACTTCGCGAACGCGCTGCGACTCGAGCTCATGCGTGACGGAGTCGGGGTCGGCAGCGCGCACATGTCGTGGATCGACACCCCGCTGGTACGTGACGCCAAGGAGGATCTTCCGGCGTTCCAGAAGATGCTGGACTCGCTGCCCGGACCGCTCGGCAAGACCACGTCGGTCGACGTCTGCGTGCGGGCCTTCGTCAAGGGCCTGGCCGACCGCAAGCGCCGGGTGTACGTGCCGGGCTGGGTCGGTGTGATGGGCTGGCTCAAGCCGGTGATCACCTCCCGGCTCGGGGAGCGCGAGGTCCGCCGGCACGGTGGCCGGCTGCTTCCGGAGATCGACGCCGAGGTCGCCCTGATGGGCCGCTCCACCAGCGCCCGCTACAGCGCCCCGGCGGACTGACCGGTGGAGCACGTCGAGGTGCTGATCGTCGGTGCCGGGCTGTCCGGGGTCGGCGCCGGCTGCCATCTGGAGACCAGCCGGCCCGGTGCGTCGTACGCGATCCTCGAGGCGCGGGACGCGATCGGCGGGACGTGGGACCTGTTCCGGTACCCGGGGATCCGCTCGGACTCTGACATGTTCACGCTCGGGTACCGGTTCCGGCCCTGGGCGGGGCGCAAGTCGCTGGCCGACGGTCCGTCGATCCTGCGGTACGTCCGTGAGACCGCGCGCGACTACGGTGTCGACCAGCACATCCGGTACGGCCACAAGGTCGTACGTGCGGAGTGGTCGAGCCAGGACTCACGGTGGACGGTGTACGCCGACACCGTCGGCGGCACGGTCGCGTACACGTGTGACTTCCTGTTCTGCTGCAGCGGCTATTACCGGTACGACGAGGGGTACACGCCGGCCTTCAAGGGCATCGACGAGTTCGCCGGACAGGTGATCCACCCGCAGCACTGGCCGGAGGACCTCGACTACGACGGCAAGCAGGTCGTGGTGATCGGCAGTGGCGCGACCGCGGTGACGCTGGTGCCGGCAATGGCGCGACGGGCCGGGCACGTGACGATGCTGCAGCGCTCACCGTCGTACATCCTGTCGATCCCGCAGGAGGACGCGCTGGCCAACCGACTGCGGCAACTGCTCGGCCGCCGGGCCGGCTTCGCCGCGGCGCGGGCCAAGAATGTGGTGCTGCAGTCGGTTACGTATCGGCTGTGCCGGCGGCGGCCGGAACTCGTCAAGGCCATCCTGCGCCGCGGAGTAAGCAAGCAACTGCCGGAGGGCTACGCCGTCGACACGCACTTCGCACCGAAGTACGCGCCGTGGGACCAGCGGCTGTGCCTGGTGCCGAACGGCGACCTGTTCCGGGCGATCTCGCGCGGCCAGGTCTCGGTCGTCACCGACGAGATCGACGCCTTCACCACCGACGGGATCCGGCTGAGTTCCGGCGATGAGCTGCCGGCCGACATCGTCATCACCGCGACCGGGCTGAACCTGCTCGCGCTCGGCGCCATCCGGTACGTCGTCGACGGCCGGCCGGTCGAGTTGCCGCACACGATGGCGTACAAGGGCGTGATGCTCAGCGACGTGCCGAACTTCGCCTACGTCATCGGGTACCCGAACGCGTCGTGGACGTTGAAGGCCGACCTTGCCTGCGAGTACGTGACCCGGCTGCTGCGGTACATGGACGAGCACGGGTACCGCACGGTCGTACCGGAGCGCGACCCGCAGGTGTCCGAGGTGCCGTTCATCGACCTGTCGTCGGGGTACGTACAGCGGTCGCTGGACCAGTTGCCCAAGCAGGGGGACCGGGCGCCGTGGCGGCTGCGGATGAACTATCTGCGCGACCTGATGACGATCCGGCACGGCGCGATCGAGGACGACGCGCTGCGGTTCGGCACGGCACCACGTAGCGCCGCTGCACCCTCCTAGAACCCGCGGTCACTCTACGATCGGGGCGTGTCCTCCGACCGCCGCACCGTCGTCGTGTGCGGGTCCGACCGTACGACGCTGCGGGTGGTGTCCGAACTGCTGGACTCCGGCGAGCGGGTGGTCGCGATCGTGAGCCCGGACTCGCCGCACCTCGAGCGGATGAGCGAGCTCGGTGCGCACCTGATGGCGGTCCGGGCGCTGACCGAGTCGGTGCTGCGCCGGTCCGGCATCGACACCGACGGGGTCAACCCGTCGACGGCAAGGGCACTGGTGTTGCTGGACAACACCGACGTCCGCAACGTGCACGGTGCGCTGATGGCGCGCGACCTCGACCCGTCGGTCAAGATCGTCGTCCAGATGGTCAACCCGCGGCTCGGGATGCAGTTGCGTTCGCTGCTCGGCGACTGCGTGGTGGTGTCCGGGCCGTCGCTGGCGGCGCCGGCGTTCGTGTCCGACGCGCTGGAGGAGGACGAGCTCACCTGGGCCGACCTCGGCGGCCGGCGGGTGGTGGCCGGGCCGGCCGAGCTGATCTCCGAGCCACATCTGCTGGTACTGGCCGACATCACCTCCGCGGCCCAGCCGGACCTGCTGCCATCGTCCTCGGACGACCCGGCCGGCGACATCGTGCTCGGTGCCGCGGTGAAGAAGCGCCGGATCGGCCGCGATGTCCGCCGGGCCAACTGGATGGTTGCCCTGCGCAACGTCGTCGACCGGCGGGTGCGGTTGATCGCGGCGGTGATGGCGTTCCTGATCATTGCGGGAACGGTCGTCACACACACCTACAGCGAGAACATCACCTGGGTCCATGCACTGTACATAGCGTCCGGGATCGTGACCACCGCCGGTGTCGAAGACCAGGTGTTCTCGGCTGCGCCGAACTGGGCCAAGCTCGGTGCTGTGCTCGCCCAGTTGGGCGGGATCGTACTGGTGGCGCTGTTGACCGCGGTGGTGGTCGACTCGCTGATCGGCGCCCGGCTCCAGCAGGTTTTGGGTGGGGTGCGAGGGCGGCCGCGCAACCACGTCGTGGTGTGCGGGCTCGGCACCGTCGGCGGCCGGGTGGTCGAGTTGCTCAGCGAGCGCGGCATCGCCGTCGTCGGGATCGAGCGGGACGAGTCCGCGCCCGGTGTACTCACGGCCCGGCGGCTGCGGATACCGGTGATCATCGGCGACACCGCAAGCGAGGAGACGCTGCGCTCGGCCGGTGTCGCGCGCTGCCGCGCGCTGCTCGCGATCACCGACGGAGACATCACCAACCTGGAGTCCGGGATGGTGGTCCGCGAGCTGAACGATGACGCCAAGATCACGCTGCGGATGTTCGACCACGACCTGGCGCAGCGGGTCGAGCGGCGGCTGCACCTGGGCACCAGCAAGTCGGTGTCGATGCTGGTCGCTCCGGCGGTCGCCGCGGCGGTGTCGAACCGGCCTGCGCAGACCACCGTGTCGGCCGGCCGCCGGGTGTTGCTGCTCACCGAGGTGGTGGTCGAGCCGGGCTCGCAGGTGGTCGACCGGACCATCGCCGAGCTGGACGTCCCGGGCGGTCTGCGGGTGCTGGCGTACCGGCCGCCCAGCCAGGCGTGGACCTGGACGCCGGCGCCGGACAGGACCGTCCGCCCGGGTGGCACGGTGGCGGTGGCCGCGACCCGCAGCGGTCTGGCACGCTTCCTGCTGGTGACCCGCCGGCCACCGGC
>JBKPSJ010000003.1:0-19437 GCA_046765875.1 Actinomycetota bacterium | reverse complement strand
TCGCGGCGGACGTGCTCGGCCGACGGCTGGGCGCCCGCCCATCGCTCGATCGGGAGGTCGCCTACGCCTGGCGGCGGACGATCGCCAGCCGAGGTCTGGTACGGATCGACGGCCTGGCGGACGAGGTCGGCTGGAGCAGGCAGCGGCTGTGGTCACGCGTCCGAGCCCAGATCGGTCTCACACCGAAGCGCGCCGCCCAGCTGGTGCGCTTCGACCACGCCGCTCACCTCCTCGCTGCGGGTAATGCCGCGGCGAGCGTTGCCGCCCAGAGCGGCTACGTCGACCAGTCCCACCTCCACCGCGAGGTCAAAGCGATGGCCGGAATCACCCCCACCGCCGTGGCCACAGCCCCGTGGCTCGCGATCGACGACGTGGCCTGGCCCACCGCGCCCCGAACCTGATCCCACCGACCCGCCCATCCCGCCTACGCCGGACCGGGTGGACGATCGGTCTTGTGGGCGACACGCTGAGAGTCATGGACGTTCGGTTCATCACCGCGTCGGGCGCGCAGGAACACGACCCACAGGATCTGCCGGCGCTACTGGAGCGGGGTGATGGATTCGCCTGGGTCGATGTCCCCGCGTGGGACGACGAGGCCGAGTCCGTGCTGACCGACGTGTTCCACGTTCATCCCCTGGTCATCGACGCTTGTCAACGCCGCAATCATGTGCCGACGGTGCACAGCTATGAGGGTCATTTCTTCGTCACCCTCCACACGCCGCTGGCCGGTCACGCCGGACATGTGCATCTGCTCGAGCTGGACCAGGTCGTCGGGCGCCGGTTCCTGGTGACGGTACATGGGCCGCTGAACCCTGCCGTCGATCCGGCGGAAGCGTTGGTCGAGACCGAGGCGGTGCTACGACGAATCCGGGCAGGCCGGCTCGTGCCGCGCTCGCCGGCGGAGGTGTCGTACGCAATCGGCTCGGCCATCGCGCGGCGGCAGCGGGGCCTGATCGGCGCTGTGGCCGAGAAGATCCCCGAGTTGGAGCAGGAGGTGATGGCCGGCGACTTCCGCGAGCCCGAGTCCCTGCTCGATCAGTTGTTCCTGATCCGGCACGAGCTGATCACCGCCCGTACCATGGCGGCCCAGTCGTGCGACGTCTACGGGCGGATCAGCACCCTCGACCGGATGGTTCCGGAGGAGGACCTGAAGTTCGCCAAGGACCTCACCGACCAGTTCGACCGGGTCCGCTCGATCGGCGACGGCGAGTCGCAATTCCTCTTCGGCGTGATCGACCTGTACCAGACCCGCGTCAGTACGAAGATGACCGTGGCGATGGAGCGGCTGGCCGTGATCGCGGCGATCACCCTTCCGATCACCGCGCTCGCCTCGATCTATGGCATGAACGTGATCGTCAACCAGCGGACGCATTGGATCCAGCTGGCGGTTGTCGTCTTCGTGATGCTGACGATCAGTGCGCTGCTGCTGCGCTGGGCCCGTCGCCAGGGCTGGTGGTGAGGCCTGTCGCTGAATCAGGGCCGCGGAGGTAGGTCGATACGTGGTCGTCGATGGGACGATTGCCTATGGTCGACGTTCAGCAGCGCGCGGGCCGAGCGATGTGGAACGCCCTGCCCGGGGTTGCGACGCTGCGCGAGTACAGGCCGGACTGGCTGAGCAAGGACCTCGTCGCGGGGTTGGTGCTCACCACGCTGCTTGTGCCGCAGGGGATGGCCTATGCAGAGCTGGCCGGCCTGCCGCCGATCACGGGTCTGTACACGACCATCATGGCGCTGGTCGGTTATGCGATCTTCGGTCCGTCCCGTGTCCTCGTGCTCGGACCGGACTCGTCCCTCGGGCCGATGATCGCGGCGGTGGTGGTGCCACTCGTGGCGTCGGGAGGCGATCCGGTGCTGGCCATGTCCTATGCGGCGATGCTCGCGCTGATGGTCGGGGCGATCACAGTACTTGCGGGTGTCTTCCGGCTGGGATTCGTCGCCGATCTGCTCTCGAAGCCGACCCAGCTCGGCTATATCAACGGGCTGGCTCTGACCATATTCATCGGCCAGCTTCCCAAGCTGTTCGGATTCTCGGTCGACGCCGACGATCTCGTCGACGAGGCCGTGCAGTTCGTCCGTGCTGTCGGCGATGGAGATACGGTGGTGGCCGCCCTCGCCGTCGGATTGGGCAGTCTGGCCCTGATCGTCGTGTGCCAGCGTCTGCTTCCGAGGGTGCCCGGCGTTCTGGTCGCGGTTGTGCTGGCTATCGGGGCCGTGCAGCTGTTCGACCTGGAGGAGCACGGCGTCCGGGTTGTCGGGCCGATGCCTCAAGGATTTCCGCCGTTCGTCATCCCGCACGTGCCGCTCGAGGATCTATCGCTCCTGCTGGCCGGCGCGCTCGGTATCGCGCTCGTATCACTGACGGACACGATCTCGACGGCGTCGGTCTTCGCTGCTCGACGGGGTGCGGAGGTCTCGGCGGACCGCGAGATGGTCGGTGTGGGCGCCGCCTCATTCGCGGCTGGTCTGTTCCAGGGCTTTCCGGTCAGTACGAGCGGATCGCGTACGGCAGTTGCGGCACAGAACGGCGCGAAGACTCAGCTGACGGGGCTGGTCGGCGCCGTCAGTATCGCGGCCATGCTGATCTTCGCGCCGGGGCTGCTGCGCAACCTTCCGCAACCCACGCTCGCCGCCGTGGTCATCGCGGCGTCGATGTCGTTGGCCGACATCGCCGGCCTGCGGCGACTCCGCCGGCAGCGCCGGTCCGACTTCATCCTGGCCTTGGCGGCCTTCCTCGGAGTGAGCCTGCTCGGCGTCCTGCCCGGAATCGGCATCGCCGTCGGACTGTCGATCCTGGTCGTCTTCAACCGTGCCTGGCGACCTCACCAGGCCGTGCTGGGACGAACCGAGGATCTGGCGGGCTACCACGACATCAGCTTCCACCCGCCCACGCAGCATCTGCCCGGTTTGGTGATCTATCGGTTCGACGCTCCCTTGTTCTTCGCCAACGTGCGAGTCTTCCGCGACCAGGTCCGGCATCTGGCGACCACCGATCCGCGGCCGCGCTGGATCATCGTGGCGGCCGAGCCGATCACCGATATCGACACCACCGCGGCCGATATGCTCGCCGATCTCGTCGGTGAGCTCAGCAAGCAGGGCGTCGAGCTCGTGTTCGCCGAACTGAAGGACCCTGTGCGCAGAAGGCTGACGAATTATGAGCTGGGTGAGGCCATCCAGTTCGGTCGTTTCTTCGCCACGATCAGACTGGCGGTGGAGGCCTTCCAGGAAGAGACGGGCGAGGGCTGGGCGCCTGGGCCGGGTGCGCACGACCTCCGCTGACGTCCAGGAGGTTCAGCTGGTTCAGGCTGGTTCAGGCTGGTCAGACGGCCTGGGAACGGGGATGAGTCGCGGTGGCCAGGAGCCCGACCGTGGCGCCGGCGACCGTGGACAGCAGACGATTGCCGGCGTTGGTTGACGTACCCGCGAGGAAGCCGGCTGCGACGGTCAGGACGGTGGTGCCGACGGCGGTCAGGAATGGGCTGCGCAAGACGTACGCCAGTCCGGCCACCATTGCCAGCACCGCGAATCCGGCCAAGACGCTGACCAGCGCTTGCCGCAGCCTGCTGACGACGCTAGCCATCGCGCGCTCCCGGCGACCCGTCGCGCTCGAGAGCCTGCTCGATCCGCTCCAGCCGAGCGCTGATCTTCGAGAGCTGAGCGGTCAGTTGCTCACTGCTCGCGGCATCTGACCCGGGGGCCCGCTCGCGGCGTGCCCGCTCCACGAAGCTCGAGGTGATCGCCGCGGTCACGATCGCCACGAACGCGATCGCCTCCAGCATGAACACCGCCCCCACGAAACGGCCGACGGTGTTCTTGGGGGTCACGTCGCCGTACCCGACCGTGGTCACGGTCTGCAACGCCCACCACAGTCCCGTACCGAAGTCGGGGAACTCCTCGCCGTCGACCAAGGTGATCAGGAAGCCGCCGGCGAACACGCTCACCAACGTCGCGCTGACGATAACCCCCATCGCATTGCGAACCGACAACGGCGTACGCAGGAACGCCTGGAACCGGCGCTCGACGACATTCATACGAGCCATGACGTCCGATCCCTCCCTGAAAGCCAGCCCATCGATCGTCCCACTCGGGCCGCCGAACGAATGGCATTAGTCTGCCGGGCATGCGGATGCTGCATCTCGGGCTGCGGGTCACCGATCTGCGGCGCTCTCTCGCGTTCTACACCGCGTTGGGATACGCCGAACTCGGCAGCGTCCCCGAGACGGGATTCGGCCGCCTGACCATGCTGAAGCTGCCCGACGATCCTTTCGTCAGTCTTGAGCTCGTGTACGACACGGCGCGCCCGGTCGCGGATAACAGCGCCGTGAACCACCTGGTCGTACAGGTGGATGACCTGGATGCCACCGTCGCCGATCTCGCCACGAAAGGTGTGACAGCCGAGCCGCCCACCGACCTGGAAGCGGAGATGCGCACGTCATGGCTGACCGATCCCGACGGCTATCGGATCGAGTTGGTCCAGTGGCCGCCGGGTCATCCGGCCGGCATGACGGCGGCCGACTTCGAGGCGTGATCAGGGGGACGCGCTACGCGTGCCAGACAGCCCCACTCGGTGTCGGTGTAGCGCTGAGCAGGTCGAGTCGGCGTAAGTCGTCGAGGTGCTCGAACAGACGTCGGCCGCTGGGATCGACGACCGGACCCACGCGAGGTGCAGCTCGTCCACGAGGCCGGCAGTGAGCAGCGACTGGGCCAGCTTGATGCTGCCGTGGCCGCCGATGTCACCGCCTGGGCGGGTCTTGAGATCGCGCACCACATGTGCGACCGGACCGGCGACTGCCTCCGCGTTGCTCCACGAGATGGTCAGCGGTGTCGAGGTCGATCGGCCGCGTGTCCAGGTCGACTGAGAGCTGTTACGAAAGTGGCTGATCCGGCAGCAGGCCCGGGTCGGATGTCCAGGCGTAGGTCCGTCGGCGACGTCCCATGCCGGCGGGATCGAAGGTTCCCGCACATTGCTGTGGGCTGGGACGCTGCATGACGCCGCGGGAAGTCACAACAAGACGAGCAGACCCACAACCGGGCACGCGCGACTGGCTCGCGCGATCTCCTGCGACGCTAGCAGCCGAGCGGGTGCTGTCAGTAGCGCAGGAGGCGGCCTGACGGCGTCCGCAGGTCGATGTCGCGACCGTTGGTGCGGTACGTCGTGGTCCTGGCCGACTTCTTGGCCGGCTTCTGGATCCGGATCTGGCGCATCATCGCTGCTCCTTCCTTGGCTGCTCACCCGTACAGACCGGTGTCCGGCTGAAAACTCATCGGTCAGTACGTACGGATGTGCGCCGAGGTTCAGCACCTGCTAGCGACGGACCGGGTATTTCAGGTGGAGGGCGCGGCGGCCCTGGACCACGACCGGGTCCTCGAGCAGCACGTGTCCGCGGTCCAGTTTCGAGAAGTACGGGATGCCCTCGCCGAACAGCACCGGTACCAGGCTCACCGACACCTCGTCCACCAGGCCGAGGTCGAGTGCCTGCCGGGTGATGTCCGTACTGGCGATCGTGACGTCCTTGTCGCCGGCGATCTCCTGCGCTTTGCCGATCGCTGCCTCGACTCCGTCGACGAAGGTCGTCTTCGGCCACTTCTCGGCGGCATTCGCCGGCACCTCGTGGGTGACCACGACGACCGGGGCGCCGACCGGGTGGGAGTCGCCCCAGCCGTCGGTGATGTCGAACAGATGCCGGCCGGACACGAGTGCTCCGACACTCTCGGTGAGCTCCCGCAGCACCTGAGCGCTGGCCTCGTCGACATTGAAGGCCACGCCCGGGTTGGCACTCGGGACGGACACCTCGCCGGCGGCGTACCAGTCGAACAGCTCGCCGGGATTGTCGTCGAGGCCGGCGATGTATCCGTCCAGGGACATCGTCATGTGGGTCTGGACCTTGCCCATGAGTGGGCCCTCCTTAAGCGACGGCGAATCCGGGGATCGTAGCCACGCGGCCTTTCACCCGGATGTCACCCCGGTGGGGGAGCCGAACCAGTTTTCCACCTGGGTGAGCAGGTCGGCCTGGTCCTCCCCCACCCACGCGACGACGCCGTCCGGCCGGAGCAGTACGGCTGGTGCCTCCAGCTCTTCGCTGCCCTCGACCACGTGGTCGACCCGATCTGCCCAGCCCTTTACCGAGAGCAGGCCGGTCCGGTCGAGCAGCAGCCCGCGGCCGCCGTGCATCAGGGCGTACAGGCGGCCGTTCTTCAGCTCGATGTCCCGCATCCGCCGGCCGAGCAGTGCCGCCCCCTCGCCGAAGTCGTACCGGATCCCGATCCCGGTGACCTTCTCGATCAGGTACCGGTTCACGTCCTCGAAGTCCATCAGTTCCGCCAGCAGCCGGCGTACCGACTGCGGTCCGGGCCCGGAGGACAGCAACTCGCTGTGCGCGCGGGTGGTGCTCAGTACGTCGGCGGCCACCGGGTGCCGTTCGGTCTGATAGCTGTCGAGCAGACCCGCCGGTGCCCAGCCGCCGATCTCGGCGGCCAGCTTCCAGCCGAGGTTGAAGGCGTCCTGGATACCGAGGTTGAGGCCCTGACCGCCGATCGGCGGATGAACGTGGGCCGCGTCGCCGGCCAGTAGCACGCGGCCGTCCCGGTAGCGCTCGGCCAGCCGGGTGGCGTCGCCGAAGCGGCCCACGAAGCGCGGTGAGTGCACGCCGAGGTCGGTTCCGGCGAGCGCCCGCAACCGCTGCTTGAACTCCTCGAGGGTCGGCGAGACCGTACGGTCCTCGGCCACCTCCTCGGCGCGCAGGACGAAGCGGTACACCCCGACCTCGTGTGGAGCCGGACCGAACTGCAGATCGGCCTTGGCGACCTCGGCCGACACGGCAGCCAGCGTCTCCGGCGGCGCACCCACTTCCAGCTCGCTCAGCAGCCACTCGACGCCGGCGGGCTCGCCCGGGAAGTCGATGCCGAGCAGCTTGCGTACGGTGCTGCGGCCACCGTCGCAGCCGACGAGATAGCGCGCGTGCAGCTGCTTGCCGTCGGCCAACTCGGCGGTAACTCCTTGCTCGTCCTGGCTCAGTCCGACCACCTCGCAGCCGCGCCGGATCTCGGTGCCGAGTTCGGTCGCGTGCTCGGCCAGCAGTCGTTCCGTGGCGGTCTGCGGGATGCCGAGGATGTACGAATGTGCGGTGTCCAGGTGATCCGGTAGCGGCTTGGGGATGCCGGCGAAGTAGCCGGCGAGCGGGTACAGCCGGCCGCGCTCGAGGAACCGCTCCAGCAGGCCGCGCTGGTCCATCACCTCGATGCTGCGTACGTGCAGGCCGAGCGCGCGGACATACCGCGTCGGCTCCACCTCCTTCTCCAGTACGAGTACGTGCACGCCATGCAGCCGCAACTCGCTTGCCAGCATCAGTCCGGTCGGTCCGCCACCGACAACGATCACGTCGGTCATGAAGCCCCCATCGTCAGCAAGTTTCGGATGTCAGCCAAAACCGCAGTTCTGGCTACGGCCGTCGATTGTGCGCCACGACCCGGGTCTTGCCGCAAGCCCACCCCTGCGCTATACCTTAGGAGAGGCAAGGAGATTCAAATCTCCTTGCCTTTGTCGTATACGGAGCCGATCTAGTTGCCTAGGGCAAGCTACTGTCGGGATATCAGTTTCTCGCCCTGCTGCTCGGCGTCTGCGACGATCTTCTCGGCCACCAGTCGCAACTTCAGGTTGCCGTGCTGGGAGAGCCGGGCCAGGAAGGCGAAGGCGCGCTGATCGGTGAGTTTGTAGCGCTCCATGACAATGCCGAGCGCCTTGCCGATCGTTCCGCGAGTGCGCACAGCCTCCTGCAGGTTTTCGACTTCCTGTGCGTACCCGAGAGCCGTCGCGGAGTGATGTGCAAACAATTGACCGAGGGAGCCGAGATCCTCGAACGCACCGACATGGAGCGAGTACAGGTTGAGTGCACCAGTTGATGTGGGTGCGTCGAACAGGGGCAGCCCCGCCTGCGCGCGGATGCCCGCCGCCACGGCGATCGCCGCATAGCGGGGGAAGCGCTGGTCGGCTGCCAGGTCCGGCGCGATGACGTGCGCCGAGTCGGCGGCCGCCTGGTAGCACGGCCCCTGACGCAGCTCGTGCTGCGCCTCGTCGACAGGGAGCAGTAGCTCATCGGTCGGCGCTCCGGTCTCCAGCCGGCCGTCGGCATGCAGGACGGTGATGCTCGCATACGCCACGTCGGGCAACACCTGGACCGCCGCAGTCGTGATCTGACTCAGAGTGTGGTCCAGGTCGCCGGGGGTCAGGATCTGCGATAGCCGTCGCGCAGCCTCCAGCAGTTGGTCCTTGCTCATAATCAGAGCCCGTACCCAACCGGCCCAATTGAAATCAGGTTGCCGGACTGGTCGGCTCGCCTTACGTCACCGTCAGTGAGGGCAGGTCACGCGGGGGTTCCACATCTCGAAGGTGCCGGCCGGGTTGTGCTTCCAGACCCAGACGTGCAGGGAGTAGAACGCCGGCAGGCCGAAACGGTTCGGCTCCTCGGTCAGCATGAACGTGTGCCCGAACAGCTTCGGCGGTGAGGCGTGCGTGGCATCCCAGGCGGACTTGATCACGACGTACTCGACGGCCGCGAGCCGTAGCGTTCCGTCTCGGTCGGGCGCGTACACGACCGCCTCCGGCCGGTTGGGAACGATGGCGGTGTCACCGACCAGCGTCGAGTTCGCCCAGTGGACGCCCATACCGCCCATGCCGGGCATGTCGATGCACGCGATTCCCGCCGCGTCCGTGAGCAGGCCGTACTTGCTCTGCTCCGCGACCGCGATGCTGTGGTACTTGGCCGTCGCCTGCCGTAGCGACGCCAAGTTGTCAGGACGATGCGCGACGGCACCCGAAGAGGCTGACATCGTGAGTGCGAGCGCGGTGGCAGCCGATGCGAGCACCAGTCTGGTCTTCATGTAAGGCTCCTCGAAATCCACGTTGCGACGAGGATCCAAGCCGAGGACGATGCGTGACGTCGGTGTGTGTCCCCCATGTTGGCGGTGGCGCTCACCTATCTTGGCGGGCGTTCGTTGACCTGGGCTCGGGCTGGTTCCTAGCGTGAACAGATGGCGCTGATCGAGCGCGGACCACAATTGGCAGCGCTCTCGCAGTATCTCGAGGACACCCGCGACGGGTGCGGCGTACTGGCCTTGGTGGGCGGCGAGGCCGGTGGGGGCAAGTCGGCACTCGTCGCGGCCTTCCTCGCCGACGTGGCGGTACGGGTGGTGGCCGGATCGTGCGACGGGTTGTCGACTCCACGGCCGCTCGGCCCGTTGATCGAGGTCGCCGCACAGCTCGAGGTCGATGCGGCTCTACCACGTGATCAGCTGTTCGCGGCGATTCTCGGCGCTCTCAAGCAGCAGTCGACCATCGTCCTGGTCGAGGACGTGCACTGGGCCGACGACGCGACGGCCGATTTTCTGCTCTATGCGGGCCGCAGGCTGGAAGACCTGCCGGCGATGCTGATCGCGACGTACCGCGACGACGAGGTCAGATCGAACGCGACGATGACACGGCTGATCGGAGAGTTCGCCCGTTTGGGTGTGGTACGCCGGATCGCGGCGGACTCCTTGTCCGAGGAGGGTGTCGCCGCCATGATCGCGGGTTCCGACCTCGATCCGGCCGAGGTCTACCGGCAGACGGCGGGCAATCCGTTCTTCGTCACAGAATGTCTGGCCGCGGGATCGAGCAGGCCGGGAACGATCCGCGACGTCGTCCTCGCTCGTGCGGCGCGGCTGTCGGTTCGTGGCCGCCGGGTACTCGATGTGGCCTGTCAGCTCGGCCTGCGCTTCGAGGCGGACATGCTGATCGAGGCCGCCGGCGCCGACGCGGACGGCGTCGACGAATGTGTCGCCGAGGGCATGCTGGTGAGCTTCGGCTCGGAGCTCGAATTCCGCCACGAGTTGTCCCGCGCCACGCTCGCCGCCGAACTGCCGCCGATCCGCGGGGCCGCGGTCAACCGGGCCATCCTGCGGATGCTCGAGCAACGGCGCGGCGTCGACGTCTCGCGCCTGGCCGGCCATGCCGCGGCCGCGTACGAGGCGGATTCCGCATTCCGCTACGGCTCCCGGGCCGCCCGGCGTGCGGCCGATCTCGGCGCACATCGCGAGGCCGTTCACCACTACCGGACCGCGCTTCGGTTCGCCTCGGCGCAGCCGTCCCGCGAGCGCGCCACGTTGCTCGACGCGCTGTCCGCCGAATGCCTGGTGACCGATCAGATGGACGAGGCGCTGAGCGCTGCCGAGGAGTCACTGGATCTGTGGAACGAGATCGGCGACCCGATCAGGATCGGTGCGGCCCACCTCGCCCTCGAGTACGTGGCCTGGTACCTCGGGCAGGGTGAGCTGGCACTCCGCCACGCATCGCAGGCCATCACGATACTGGAGCCGCACGGGCCGACGGTCGAGTTGGGCCGTGCCCTGATCGGTGCGGGCACCTTCGACGTGGACACCGGAGATACGCGACGGGCCGTCGCGACGATCGAGCGGGGCCTGAAGATCGCACGATCGGCCGACGACCGGTACGGCCAGTCGAACGCGCTCAACTCGATCGGCTGGGCCATGGTCTACTACCTCGGCGACGTCGACGGCGGCATCGCGCACCTCGAACAGGCTCTGCGGATCGCCCTCGAGAACGACATCGGCCATCTCAGCGGGCGGGCGTACGCGAATCTCGCGGCCATCCTCACCGACACCGATCGCTACGACAGCGCCGACACGGTCATCGCCGATGGCCTGCGGCATGCCGAGGATCAAGAGCTGACACTGAGATGGGTATGCATCACCTCGGTGCTGGCCGGCTCGGAGTTGAAGCGGGGCCGGTGGGACGACGCGAGCGCCGACGCGTGGGCCGTACTGCAGCGCGCCGGAACAATGGCCGTCGGCCACATCCCGGCGTTGACGACGATCGGCACCGTCAAGATGCGGCGCGGCGATCCGGATGGGCATTCGACGCTGCTGGAGGCACTGCAGCGAGCCGAACCGACCGAGGACATGCAGTACATCGTCCCGGTCGCACTGGCCCTTGCCGAGGAGGCCTGGCTGCAGCGCGACCTGGACACCGTCCACCGCATTACGAGCGGGCTGCTGGGCCGGGTCGACAAGCCCCTGACCGCCCACCATCGAGGCCATCTGACCTCGTGGGCCGTTCGGCTCGGCCAGACTCCGGACCTGCCCGCTGGTACGCCGGCTCAGCTGGCCTTGCAGATCACCGGCCACTGGCGGCAGGCGGCCGATGCCTGGCACGCAGTCGACCGTCCGTACGACGAAGCTCTGGCCTTGCTAGAGGTCGGTACGCCCGACGCGCTGACCAGTGCGTTCGAGATCCTCGACCGTCTCGGTGCGCGACCTGCCGCCGCGCTCGCGGCCGAGCGCTTGCGAGACCTCGGTGAGCGGGTGCCACGCGGACTGCGGCCCAGTACGCGAAGCAACCCGGCCGGGCTCACCACCCGCGAGCTCGAGGTTCTGCAACTGGTCGCCGGCGGCCTGACGAACGCGGAGGTCGCGACGCGGCTCTTCGTCTCCGACAAGACAGTCGAGCACCACGTCTCGCGGATACTGGGCAAGCTGGGCGTCTCCAACCGTCGCGAAGCCGCGAGGGCGGCCGCGCAGCTGGACCTGCCAACCGCATGACCGGTGTCCAGGTCCAGCCGCAGGACGTCAGCCGGCCAGCCGGCCGCGACGGCGGTACAGCCACATGACGCCGCATGCCACACCCGCACCACCGAGTGCGGATGCCCCCGCCTGCGCCGCCTCCATCCGCGTGCGAGAGGGCTCCGCAGGGATCACCTGATGAGTCGGACCGGACGCCGGACTCGGATCGTGCAGGACGACTGCGGGCTCCACCGGAATCTCCTTGTCAGGATCCCTAGCCCATGCCTCGCTAGAGGCCAGTCCGGTCGCTCCGATCGCGAGCGCCAGCGCGGCGACTGCTGAACGTTTGCTGGTCATTTCGTTCCCCCTTCAGGACTTGTCGTTGCAGCCACGGTCCGTCCGGTGGGCACACGATCACATCGGTAGCAAACCCCCATCTCCGCGGTGCGATCCCTCACCTTCGTGCTACGAGGCCTGCTTTTGCGCGAGGAGAGACCAGCGGGGGTCGTTGTCGCTCCACATGTTGACGAGCGCGTCGACGGCGAGTTGGTGGACGGTGGGGTCGAGTACGCCCCGCTCGGTCGCTGTGTCGAGTATCTGCAGATACGTGGCGATCGACTCGGTCGGTAGTGCGGCGGCCACCGGCGAGACCGAGGCCGCGACGTCGCGCATGTCGACCAGGGTGAAGACTCCGGCGACGGTCGCGCCCTCGGCCTGCAGCTCGTTTGTGAAAGCCTCGACCGCACTGCCGGACGAGACCGCGTCGTCGACGAGCAGCACCCGCAGGCCCTTCACGGACGCCCCCCGGACTCGTGGTTCGTGGTCTTCGTGTCCCACGTACCCGGGCTTGCGTACGAACGCGAACGGCAGGCCGCCGGCCAGCGACACCGCCGCCGCGAGCGGGATGCCGCCGGTCTCGGCGCCGACGACGACGTCCACGCCCAGCCGGCGGGCGAAGTCCGCTCCGGGGACCGCGAGGGCGTTCAGCAGCCTGGGGTCGCCGTACGCGTTCTCGATGGACAGCGGGTGCAGCGGGAGCCGGGTCTTCATGTCCCAGGACGAGATGCCCGGGCGAACCAGGCCCGGCACGGTCGCGAGCCGGGCTACGAGGTCCGTCCTGACCTGTGTCATTGCGGTGTGGTCTGCGGCCGGGCGCATCCTGCGTCGACCGTTGGTGCTAACCGAAGTCCTGTTCATGATCACTACCTCCTTGCACCGACGGTCCCGCGTACGGGCCTGGGTCGCGCCCGTGCCATCCACTGGTCAGACCCCCGGGTGATCCCTGGCCCGCGGCCGGCGGGCGGTTACAACCAGGCGTTGAGAATGAGCTGGCCGAGATTCCCCTCGGGGTTCTCGTGTACGTCGTAGAGCGCTCTGGCGCTGACCCACAGGACCATCCGCCCGAGGTGCTCCGGGTACCTGTCGATCTGGGCGTTGAAGAAGTCGACGGCGGTCGTCGCGGTCTGCAGGAACTGTTCGGCGTCGTCCAGGTATCGCCGGGTCTCCGCGATGGTCCGGCCGGCGTCGTCGTCGCGGCGCTCGTTCTGGTGGCCGGCGACGATGTGCCGGGGTTCGAGTGCCGCGACCTTGTCGATCGCATCCCGCCACGGGTCGAAACCACCGACGGCGGCGCTCTGTGCGACGTACATGTGAACGCCGTTGTAGATCACGTCCCCGGCGACGACGAGGCCAAGGTCCGGGACGTGTAGGACGCTGGTGTCCGCACTGTCGGAGTGGCCGACCTCGACGATCGCCAGTTCGTGTCCCTCGAGCGTGAACCGGTTGTCCGGCACCGTCGCGGCGGTCACGGGCGACGGCGGGACCAGTCCCGGGTACAGCTTGTCCCAGAGCAACGGCCGCGTGGCGACACTGCCGTGCATCTGCGCGATCGTGCCCGCCGAGGCGACGACACGCGCGCCGAACCGTTCGGCCAGCAGGCCGGCGGCGAACCAGTGATCGCCGTGGCCGTGGGTGATGAAGATGTCGGTGAGGTTGCGGCCCTTGGCGGCGACCCAGTCGCCGAGCGCCTTGGCCTGATCCACCGTCAGGCCCGGGTCGGTCAGTACCGCGTCCTCGGCACCGTAGATCAGTGTGCTGGCCTGCGGAGAGAACTGCTTCGGCTCTCCATTCGGGAGAAGACCCTCCTGTGGCGGTGGATCGTTCACGAATACCTCGTAGCTGAGATCTGTCATCGGATGCTCCTTGGATGGCTGAGGCGCATGGCGGGTCCGTCCCGCCATGCGCCTCGAGGAAATGTCCGGCTCAGTTGGCCGCGCTGTCATTCGCGTACCGGGCCTCGATGGCCTTGACGGTCTTGCCCAGTGCCTTGTCGAGAACACCCTTGCCGACGGTGCCGACAACGGCTCCGATCACTCGTCCCTTGAGGTTCTTGCCCTCGCGGACGACGACCGCGTCGAGGTCGGTCGTACCGTCGGGGTTCGTGGTCAGCGTGTAGGTGTGGCCCGACGCGCCGCCCCAAGTGTTGGAGTCGGTGGTCGTCATGACGATCCGGTGCGGGTCGGACCAGTCGTAGCGCAGGCGCTCCCAGATCCCGCCCGAGCCTTCGGTGACGTCGGCGAACGTGGGCCCCTGGTCGTGCACCTTGAGGTACTTGTCGGCGCTGTTGCCGAACAGCTTCTCCCGGCCCGGCCCGAAGTCGGTGAGTCCGGCGAGGAACTGCTCCGGAGTCGCGGTGGTCGTGTAGTGGAAGTGCAGTGTGGACATGTCTATGTCTCCTTTGAGTTCGAAATGGTCTACAGCGGCAGTTGGGTGCCTGATTGCTCGGCAACCATGTAGGCGGCGTACCAGTCCGGCCAGTTCTCGTCGTACTCGCCGGTGCGCTTCTCGTGCTCACCATGAGCGGTCGCCGCGCGCTGCAGCGCCTTGCTCAGGTCGTAGACCGAGACGTACGCCGTCTGGGTGGCGACGATGCGGCCGGGCAGCCGGGTGGTGACCTCCTGCAGCAGCCACGTGTTGCCGTCTGGGTCGCTGAACGTGGCGAACGAGCCGTAGCTGGCGTTGTCGTCCGCCGTCCCACTCACGCGGCCGGTCGTATCGGCCGGCTTGAACTGGGCACCCGGAGCGCCGGGGTGGAATACCTCGCTGACGTCGGCACCGCGGGCGACGAGCTGGTCGCGGGCGGCCTGGATGTCGGTGACGACCAGGTAAAGGCCCTGAGCCGAACCGGGTTCGGCGGTGGTGATGTTGGATCCGAACTGGACCGACGTCCCGGAGCCCGGCGGGGTGAACTGGACGACCCGGAAGCCGTTCTCGAACGCGAAGTCCGCGTCGAGCCTCCAGCCGAGGCCGGTGTAGAACGTCTTCGCGCGGTCGACGTCCGCGACGGGGATGACTGCGGCCTCGAACTTCAGGTCGGCCAGACCGGTGTCCACGGCCCTGTCGACGGTGCTGGTTTCGGTGGTGTTCATGTTTTGCCTCCTCGTTTTGCTTTCAATGACGAGCTTCGCTCGGAGATCGCGCAGTTGCACCAGCGAAAGTCCCTGGTCTATGCCCGGGTACGGGCGCTTGTTGCCACGATGAGGGGGGATGCCTAGGCTCAGGATCGCGATGCCCACCTCGAGCCGTGACGTTGAGCAAGGGCCGCACAGGGGGAGGCCCGGACTGCGCGGTCGCGATGCCGAGTGTGCGGTGCTCGATCAGCTTCTGACCGACGTACGGGCGGGCGACAGCCGGGCCCTGATGGTGCGCGGAGACGCGGGTATCGGCAAATCGGCCCTGCTGGACTATCTCGCGGGCAGTGCCACCGGGTGCCGAATCGCCCGGGCGGCCGGGGTCGAGTCCGAGATGGAACTTGCCTTCGCCGGTCTGCACCAGCTCTGCGGACCCTTTCTCGGCCATCTCGACCGGCTCCCCGGGCCGCAGCGTGAGGCGCTCGCATCGGCGTTCGGCCTCCGCTCCGGCGATGCCCCGGATCGGTTCCACGTCGGCCTCGCCGTTCTGACGCTGCTCGCCGACGCCGCCGAGAAGCAGCCGCTGGTATGCATCCTCGACGACGCTCAATGGATCGACGACGCCTCGCTACTGACGCTCGCGTTCGTGGCGCGCCGGCTGGTGGCCGAGTCGGTCGCGCTGGTCTTCGCCGTCCGCGAGCCGGTCGGCGACAGTCCGCTCGGCGGTCTCGACGAGCTGGTGGTCCGTGGTCTGGACGACGACGAGGCGCGGAACCTGCTGGTGTCCGTCGTCACCGGTCCGATGGACGAGCGGGTCCGGGACCGCATCGTGGCCGAGACGCACGGGAACCCGCTGGCGTTGCTCGAACTGCCGCGCGGTCTGACGCCTGAGGAACTGGCGGGCGGGTTCGGGCGGCCCGATCCGCTGGCGTTGGCCGGTCGCATCGAGGACGGCTACCGCAGTCGCGTGCAGCCACTCCCGGTGCGGACCCGGCGGCTGCTCCTGGTGGCCGCGGCCGAGCCGGTCGGTGATCCCGGGCTGGTGTGGCGGGCGGCCGGGCTGCTCGGCGTGGGTGTCGACGCCGCGACCCCTGCCGTCGAAGCCGGACTCGTGGACTTCGTCGGACAGGTGCGGTTCCACCACCCACTCGTACGGTCGGCCGTCTACCGTGCCGCCTCGCCGGAAGACCGGCGGGAGGCGCACCGGGCGCTTGCGGAGGCCACCGATCCGGGCCTCGACCCGGATCGGCGGGCCTGGCACCGGGCCCATGCCGCCGCGGAGCCCGACGACGCGGTCGCCGAGGAATTGGAGCGCTCGGCGGCCCGGGCGCAGACCCGAGGTGGCCTGGCCGCCGCGGCGGCGCTTCTCGAGGAGGCGGCCCGGCTGACCCGCGACCCGTCGCAGCGAGGACGCCGGGCGTTGGCCGCCGCGCAGACCAAGCAGCGGGCCGGGTCGGCGGACGGAGCGCTTTCGCTGCTGGCGGTGGCCGAGGCGACACCGTTGGACGAACTGCAGCGGGCTCGGGCGGGCCTGTTGCGCGCCCAGCTCGCGGCCGACCTGCGCAGGGGCGACGACGCGCCGCTGCTGCTGCTGCAGGCGGCCCGGCAGCTCGAGCCGCTCGACGTGGAGCTTTCGCGCCGTACGTACCTCGAAGCGCTGGCCGCCACCGTGAGTGTCGGGCGATTGGCAAGGGACGAGTCCCAGCTCGAGGCGGCCAAGGCGGTCTGCGCCGGGCTCAGGCCGTCGGCATCCAACCAAGCTCCCGACCTTCTCCTCGACGGACTGGCTCTGCTTGTGAGCGAGGGGCGTGCCGCCGCCGCGCCTGTGCTGAAACAGGCCATCGCCGCCCTCCGCGATGGAGCCGTGTCGACCGAGGACGCGCTGCGCTGGTTCTGGCTCGCCGGACGAGTGGCCGACGACCTGAGGGATGACGAGAGCTGGTACGTGCTGGCGACCCGGCAGGTCGACCTGGCCCGGCGTACCGGCGCGCTGATCGTGCTTCCGGCCGCGCTCCGGGCGCGCATCGTCCTCCACGTCGTCGCCGGGGAGTTCGACGAGGGCACCGCACTCAGCCAGCAGGTCCGGGCCGTGATGGACGTGACCGGTGCGCAGGTCGCGCCGTACGGCGCGGTGCTGCTGGCGGCGTGGCGCGGCGACGACGCCCTGGCCTCCGAGCTCATCGAGGCCACGATCGCCGACGTGAGCCACCGCGGTGAAGGCATCGGGCTCAGCATCAGCTATCTCGCCCAGGCGGTCCTGTCCAACGGTCTGGGCCGGTACGCAGAGGCATTCGACGCGGCCAGGACCGGTTGCGAGCACGAGGATCTCGGTACGTACGAGTGGTTGCTGGGTGAGCTTGTCGAGGCGGCCGTTCGCAGCGACCAGCACGAGGCCGCCGTCGCAGCGGTGGAGAAGCTGGCGGAGACGGCTCGCATCTCCGGGACCGAGTGGGCCCGCGCCGCCGAAGCCGGTGGTCGCGCGCTGATCACCGACGACGCGGATGCCGAGCCGCTGTACCGCGAGGCGATCGAGCGCTTCGGCCGGACCCGCATCCGCATCGGGCTGGCCAGGAACTGTCTGCTGTACGGCGAGTGGCTGCGGCGGCAGGGCCGGCGGGTCGACGCGAGGGAACAGTTGCGTACCGCCCACCAGATGTTCGCCGACATGGGTGCCGACGGCTTCGCCGAACGCGCCCGGCGGGAATTGCTGGCCACCGGCGAGAAGGTCCGCAAACGCAGCGTCGAAACGCTCGACGAGCTCACCGCCCAGGAGGCGCAGATCGCCCGCATGGTGGGCGAGGGGCGTACGAACCCGGAGATCGCGGCGGAGTTGTTCATCAGCCCGCGTACGGTCGAGTGGCATCTGCGCAAGGTGTTCACCAAGCTCGGCGTCAGCTCGCGCAAGGAACTCCGGAACTCGCGACGCGCCCCCCGCGCCCATACACACGTCTGAGCGCGACTCGGTGGCTGGCTAGCCGCGGACGCCGGACCAGAGCTGGCCGTTCGGCAACCTGAAGCCTGGGTCGGAACCGTCCGCCTTGAGCTTGGCGATGTCCGGCTGGGTGACGGAGCACGCCCCGGCGCGGATCGAGCAGGTCAGCAGATCGACGTCGTCGGCTGACCCAGCCGCGGTGACCACGTCTTCGACGAAGTGAGAACTGGTGGTGCCCCACGTCGTGGCCCCGTCGGGGGAGACGTCTGCGGTCGTGCCGGCGACCAGTGCCCGGTCGGCGGTCGGGTCTGTGCTGACCAGGACCAGCGGCCCGCCCGGGGTCGTCAGGCGTGGTGGCGCGAGGATGGCGTATCGGCCGGCCGCGACGTCGAACACGTCCTCCGCTCTCACATCGGGAGCGATGAGGTCCTCGGCCTTGTCGGCCAGGTTCCACCGGTGCAGCCCGTCGGCCTTGGCAAGGTAGACGTTGCCGTCGTCGATCGCGACCACGGTCGCGGATCCGGGGCCGGCGCCGTCATGCTCGACCATTCGCCGCGCCGCGGTGTCGTAGACGACGTACGAGTCGGAGTCGGTCCAGCCGACGTACGGCCCGCTGTCGTCGGCCACGAGTCGCCCGGCGGTGGTCCCGATCCTGCGGACATGCTTGCCATCGGCAAGGAAGACCTCCGCCGACGGCGTCGTGAAGACGAACCCGGTGTCGGTCTGGATGAGCGCCGTGATCTGGTGACCGACCTCGACGACCGTGTTGCCGTAGTGGATCGTGCTTCCGGCCGAGTACGTCGGGCGCGCGTCGCGGAACGGTGTGCCGACCGGACCGGCCGACCGCTCCACCCGGACGACGGACCAGGCGATCGCGACGGCACCGGCGACCACCGCGGCCGTGGCGGCCACGACCAAGCCGCGCCGGCGGCGGATCCGGCGATTCCCATCGGCGACGACCCGGTCGAGGTCGAGAGCCGGCGCCGCCACCATCCGATCGCGGTGGTCGTGATGACCTTGCGCGTATAGGCGTCGGCCTTGGCGGGATCGCGGAGCCGGCGCCAGTGGACGTACGCCTTGGTCAGCGACTCCTGCAGCAGGTCCTCGGCCAGTCCGCGATCGCCGACGAGCAGGCAGCACAGCCGGAACAACGACTGCGTCCGCGCGTGGGCGAAAGCCGCGAACTCCTCCGTATTGCCCATGCCGCCCTCCTCATCCCGCGGCCGAACAGCCGCTACCGACAAAGATGCGCTGAGGACCGTACATGGTTGGCCGGCCCGAAAAGACGAAACACCGAGGGTCCGGGCCTCGATAAGGCAGGTATGGAGCACCACGACGGGCCGCCGTCCGATGATCCGGTCGCGGTCGAGGTCGCGGACCGGCTCGGAACGCTGCTCCGGCTCGTCGACCAGCCGGCCGTGGACGACCCGGTGGGCGTCGCCATCGACGACCTGATGCTCGACCTGACCGACCTGCCCGAGTGATCCCGGTCGTTCCTGGCCGGAGCACAGCGTCCTGCCGACGCCCTAGGGTGCAGGCATGACG
>JBKPSJ010000002.1:0-22746 GCA_046765875.1 Actinomycetota bacterium | reverse complement strand
GCTGCAGCTCGCCTCGATGGTCGTGCCCCACTGCTCGGAGACCAGGTGCGCGCTGGCCCGCAGCGGCCGCGGCTGGCCGACCTGGGCCATTGTCACGTCACGACCGGCCACCTCGGCCTCATCGTGTCGCGTGGTCGGGATCGCCCAGACCACGGCGGCCGCCACCGCTGCCGCGGCCGCGATGAGCGCGACGGTACGCAGCCGCGCCCGGCGGCGGATCCGCTTGGCACCGGCGGCGAGCCGCGGCAAAAGGTCGGGCGGCCCCGGCTCCAGCGACCGCTCCGGGGCGGCCAGTTGCATCGCCTTCTCGGTCGGGACGGCGGCGAGGATCCCCGACAGCCCGGCCAGCGAGGCGATCTCGGCCGAGCAGCGCTTGCAGCCGGCCAGGTGCGCCTCGTACTCGCGTCGCTCGTCCGGCGACAGGGCGCCGAGCAGGTAGGCGGCGTCCCACTCCCGGTACGGGTCCAGCGGTCCGGTCATTGGTTCGTCACCCCTCTCTCCTGCAGCGCGAGCTTGAGCGCCCGCAGGCCATAGTGCAGCCGCGACTTCACCGTTCCGGGCGGTATGTGCAGTTCGGCGGCGATATCGGCGACCGACTTGCGGCCGTAGTACGCGTGCACCAGCACGGTGCGGTGCTCGTCGGACAGTTGCGCCAGCGAGTCGGTCACGAGCCACTCGTCGAGCACGGCGTTGGTCTTGTCCGCGGAGGCCTGCTCCGGCACCTCGTCGCTGGCCAGTTCGCGGTTGGCCCGCGCGCTGCGCTGTTCGTCGATGACCAGGTTGCGGGCCACGGTGAACAGCCAGGCGCGCGCGGCCGGTTCGTCCTCGCGGAGGATGTTCGGCCGCCGCCAGGCCCGCAGCAGCGTCTCCTGCACGACGTCCTCGGCCAGCCGGTCGTCGCCGGTCAGCCGTACCACGTAGCGCCACAGCGCCGGCGCATGCCGGTCGTGTAGCGCCCGTAGCAGCGCGGCTGGCTCGTCCACGTCCCCGCTCTCCCGTCCGTCGTTGCAGACATGGTGCACCCACCAGGCGCGGCGCCCGGTCATCAGATCGAAACGGTCCAGGGCCCCGAACGGTTCACCGCCGTGACATACGCCGCAGTCCTGGGACCGCCGCGCCACCCTAGACTCGGGGCGCAGTCCCGAAGGGAGCACGCCGTGTCACCAATCTCCAAGGTCCTGGTCGCCAACCGCGGCGAGATCGCCGTCCGGGTCGTCCGGGCCGCCGCCGACGCCGGACTCGGCAGTGTCGCGGTGTACGCCGACCCCGACCGCGACGCGCTGTTCGTCCGGCTGGCCGGCGAGGCGTACGCCCTGAACGGGACCACCCCGGCCGATTCGTACCTGAATATCGACAAGATCCTCGACGTGGCCCGCCGGTCCGGCGCGGACGCGGTGCACCCCGGATACGGCTTCCTGGCCGAGAACGCTGCGTTCGCCCAGGCGGTGATCGACGCGGGGCTGGCCTGGATCGGCCCGCCGCCGGCGGCGATCGACGCGCTCGGCGACAAGGTCAAGGCCCGGCACATCGCCGAGAAGGTCGGCGCCCCGCTGGTGCCCGGTACGCCGGACCCGGTCTCGGGTGCCGACGAGGTGATCGCGTTCGCCGAGGAGCACGGGCTGCCGATCGCGATCAAGGCGGCGTACGGCGGTGGCGGCCGCGGGCTCAAGGTGGCCCGGACGATGGACGAGGTGGCCGAGCAGTTCGACTCAGCGGTCCGCGAGGCGGTGGCCGCGTTCGGCCGCGGCGAGTGCTTCGTCGAGCGGTACCTGGACAAGCCGCGGCACGTCGAGACCCAGTGCCTGGCCGACGCGCACGGCACTGTCGTGGTGGTGTCGACCCGGGACTGCTCGCTGCAGCGCCGGCACCAGAAGCTGGTCGAGGAGGCACCGGCACCGTTCCTTTCCGAGACCCAGATCAAGACGCTCTACGACGCCTCCAAGGCGATCCTGCGCGAGGCGGGCTATCGAGGGGCCGGAACGTGCGAGTTCCTGGTCGGCCAGGACGGCACCATCTCGTTCCTCGAGGTGAACACCCGGCTGCAGGTGGAGCACCCGGTCTCCGAGGAGGTCACCGGGATCGACCTGGTCCGGGAGATGTTCCGGATCGCCGACGGCGAGGAACTCGGGTACGGCGACCCGGCGGTCTCCGGGCACTCGATCGAGTTCCGGATCAACGCCGAGGACCCGGGCCGCGGCTTCCTGCCGGCACCGGGCACGCTGACCCGCTGGCACGCACCGTCCGGCCCGGGAGTCCGGCTCGACGGCGGGTATGACCAGGGCGAGACGGTGCCGGGCGCGTTCGACTCGCTGGTCGCCAAGCTGATCGTGTCCGGCCGGGACCGGACCCAGGCGCTGGAACGGTCGCGCCGGGCGCTGGCCGAGTTCGTCGTCGAGGGCATGCCGACCGTGATCCCGTTCCACGCCGCCGTGGTTGACGACCCGGCGTTCATCGGTACGAACGGATTCGCCGTACACACACGGTGGATCGAGACCGAGTTCGACAACAAGCTGGCGCCGTACGAAGGGTCCTCGGAGTCCGCGGAACCCACCGAGCGTGAGCGGGTCACCGTCGAGGTCGGTGGCAAGCGGCTGGAGGTCGTGCTGCCGGCCGGACTCGGTGCGACGGCCGGGAACGCCGCCGGTACGCGGAAGCCGGCCCGGCGCTCCGGCGGGAGCGGCAGGGGCGCCGCGGTCTCGGGCGACGCGCTGACCTCGCCGATGCAGGGAACGATCGTCAAGATCGCCGTCGAGGAGGGCGCGACCGTCGCCGAGGGCGACCTGATCGTGGTCCTCGAAGCGATGAAGATGGAGCAGCCGCTGAACGCGCACAAGTCGGGTACCGTGACCGGCTTGACAGCGGAGGTCGGCGCTACGGTCACGGCGGGTGCCGTTCTGTGCCACATCAAGGAACCGGGCCAGATCAAGGAGTAGTGGGGCGACAGTGGCGAAGAAGAAGCCGTACCAGCGGGCCGAACGACAGCGGCAGGCGCAGCGCCAGGCCGAGCACGAGGCGTATCGCAGGCAGCGCACCATCATCGCGGTGACCGCGGCACTGTCGGTACTGGTCGTCATCGGTGTGGTGGTGCTGCTGGCGATCCGCGGCGGCAACGACAACAACCCGTCCGCGAGCCAGCCGTCGTCCACGCCGTCGGCGACCACCCCGGCCGCGCCGGAGAAGCCGGCCTCGATCCCGACCGCGATCGCCCCGGCCCCGAAGCGCCCGACCCCGCTGCCCGCCTCGGTGAGCTGTACATACAAGAAGGCCGCCGAGCCGGCCGCGAAGAAGGTGAACCCGCCCGCCACCGGCAAGGTGACCACCACCGGCAAGCAGAATGCGCTGCTCGACACCCCGGTCGGCAAGATCAACATCGCCCTCGACAAGGCGCTGGCGCCGTGCGCGGTGAACAGCTTCGTCAGCCTTGCCAAGCAGAAGTACTTCGACAACACGATCTGCCACCGGATGACGACCGGCGCCGGCCTGCAGGTGCTGCAATGCGGCGACCCGACCGGAACGGGCAGCGGCGGGCCCGGCTACAGCTTCAACGACGAGGTCTGGTCCACGCTGAAGTACGGCCGCAGCTACGTGGCGATGGCGAACGCCGGCCCGAACACCAACGGCAGCCAGTTCTTCATCGTGTACGGCGACGCGTCGGCGTTGCAGCCGAAGTACTCGGTGTTCGGCACCGTCGACGCCGCGAGCCTCGCGGTGATCGACAACGTGGCCAAGGCGGGTGTGACCACCGAGCAGCCGGGCTCCGGCGACGGCAAGCCCGTCATGAAGGTCACCATCAAGACCGCGACAGTGTCCTGACTCAGGCGAGCAGAGGGTAGCGAGAGCCGGGCCAGGCCAGTAGCGCGTTGATCTGTACCGGCGCCGACTGTTCCAGCAGTTGTACGGGGCCGTCGTCGAAGTGGTACAGACCGGTGCCCGGGTCGCGGACCTCGTCGTACGCACGGTCGGCGTAGGCCAGCATCGTCTCCCTGTACCCCGGGTCGTGCGCGACGTCGTCGAGGATCAGCAGGTTCTTGAAGAAGATCGCGTTGAACCGGGCCGGTTGCTGCCACAGCGGCTCCGCCAGTGCCGCCGAGCCGACCGCCTTCGCCTTGTCCAGATATCCGCGTTCACCGGTTGCCTTGTACAACAATGTGGCCGCGCCGAGCATCACGCCCTGGTTGTAGCTCCACTGGGTTTTCTCGATCCCGGACTGATCGATGTGGTCCCAGTACAGACCGTTCGGAGCCAGCAAGCAGCCGTCTGCCCACTCAAACATCCGCTTCGCCCAGGTCAGGTAGCCGGGCTGGTGGGTGATCAGGTGCAGGTGCAGACCGAGTTCGGCGCCGGGCCCGTTCGACACCGTGTTGCGGTCCTGGTTCCACGGCGCCCGGGTCCAGAACACACCGCCCTCGGCGTCCCAGCCGTGCACGACCAGCTCGAAGATCTGCTTCGCCTTGGCGAGTGAGGCGTCGTTGCCGGTGCGCTTGTAGTTCTGCACGTAGTGCAGCGCGATCCACTCGTTGTCGTCATAGAACTGGTCGCCACCCTGCCCGAGCGGAGGCCGTACGTACGAGTCGTAGCCGGGCGGATTCGTGTTCGGGTTCCAGTACCGGTCGTACGTCGCCATGCGGTGGCGCACCTCCGACTCGTACGCGGCCCCTACGTCCGGAATGCCAGCCAGGTTCTCCACACCGATGGCGGCCTGCGAGTACGGCCAGACGTACGAGTACGGGTTCCGCTTGGTGTTCGGGTACTCCTCCAGCAGCAGGCCGTGGCCGGCCTCGAAGCACCGTCTCAGTGCCTCGTACGCGTCGGCCGCCCGCTGGGCGAACCTGTCGTTCACCCCAACTGGACGACTCGGAACCAGTCGGACTTTATCCTCAGCGCGAAGCGGGCCTGCTCACCGGTGAAGGTCTTCGTCGCGGTGGTTCCGGTTGCCCGCACCGACACGACTCGGCCGCCCCACGTCCCATAGCCGTTGCGGGACAGGACGAGCAGTTGGGTCAGGTCTCCGACTCCGAGTCGCGACCCGGCCGTTGCCGTGGTCATCGTGACCGTCCAGTTCGCGTTCGGGTTGCCGTTGTGCGGGTAGTCGTCATACGGGTCCGCCTTCGCCGGCAGGTACGGCAACCCGCCAGGCGCTGTGTAGCCACCGTTCGACGACGAGAACTGCGCGTCGATCGGCTGACTGTTGTAAGTCCGGATCCGGCCGCTGGTGGCGGCGATGGCACTGTTCGTCGACGCGACCTCGGCTGCCGCCCCGCCGTACACCTGGCAACTGGTCGTATCGCACAGGTCGTAGTCGCTGCCGGCCGGTGATTGCCGCTTGCGATCGGCATAGGTGCGCGCTGCCACGGCCTGCGCCTGTAGCGCCGCCGCCAACCACGATGTGATCGCTTCCTTCGGCACGACGCCGCGCAGGTAGACCTCGAGTTGCAACACGTTGAGGGTGTCGACATCGGTGCCCGCGCGATCGGCCATCCTGAGCGCTCCGCGATACGTCACCACCGTTCCGGTCGGCAATACGAGCCCGGTCACCGCGGCACCGTCGAACTGCCCCATCCCGGTGAACGTCTTCCATCTCGTCCAGGTCCCGTTGACCGTCGACAGGTAGTTCAGCGTGCTGCCGTGTTCGCCGTACGGCGCGAGATGCCAATACGTCACCGACGTCCACTGCGGCAGGGTCACGATCGTGCCGGTGCCCATGTCGAGTGCGCGCAGACCGGCCGCCGGCTTCACGATTATCCCTGGCGAGGTGTCCGCTGTAAGCAGCACCCGGACGTAACCCGACGTCGTCGTGGACGTCGTGCCCGGGTAGTAGAAGTCGAGGATCTGTGTCGCCGTCCGGCCGGCGAGTGCCTGGCCCTGGGCCCCGTACTGCGACATACCCCTGCCGTGCCCGAAGCCCTTGCCGGCGAGAGTGATGTTCGTGGCCGCGGCCGTAGTGTCGACGACCGGGCCCGCCGCTGCCTGTGTGGCGGTCGTCGCGATCAGACCCGCCGAGATGCTCGTTCCGGCCGCGCAGACCGCGACCCATCGCCTGATGCCCCCCATTGATGCACTCCTCATGCGTTGCGAACGGTGCTGCCGTTTGGCCGCGTTCCACGTGATCCGCCCGCCGTGGAACTTTTTCATGATCACTCCCAGGACCTCGTACGCACCAGTGCAAATACATACCTTGAGTCATCCCGACCGCGGAAGTATTACACGGCCAGGTATCAGCGCGTGACGGATGTGACTGTCAGTCACCGAAAATCGGGACTGACCCTGATCGGTCACCTATTACGCCCTGGCCGGTACCGGCTGACAGCGGCCGCCCCGTACGCTCGATGCATGGAGTGGATCCTGTTGATCGCCGTCATCGTGATCGGCGTACTGGCGTTCCGGTCGTACCAGCGTGGCCGTGTGGAGAACCGCAAGCGCCAGGAGATTACGGCAGCCGAGCTCGAGTCGGTCAAGCGCACCGCCGACGAGGACATCACCAAGTTCGGCGAGGAACTGCAATCGCTGGACCTGGATATGGCCGGCAAGGACCTCGGCGAGGGCGCCCGGCAGGACTACCAGCGCGCGCTGGACTCGTACGAGTCGGCCAAGGAGGCCGTCGGCGCGGTCACCCAGGCCGACCAGATCCGGCATGTCATGGAGATCCTCGACGACGGCCGGTACGCGATGGCCTGCGTACGGGCGCGGGTCAACGGCGAGCCACTCCCGCAGCGCCGCCCGGTCTGCTTCTTCAACCCGCAGCACGGCCCGTCGGTCGAGGACGTCACCTGGGCGCCTCCCGGTGGCGCACCGCGTCAGGTTCCGGCCTGCGCCGCCGACGCCGAACGGGTCAAGGCCGGCGCCGACCCCGACGTCCGCAAGGTGATGGTCGGCCCGCAGCGTGTCCCGTACTGGCAGGCCGGCCCGGCCTACGCGCCGTACGCACAGGGCATGTTCGGCGGGATCGGCGGCATCGCGACCGGCCCGTTCGTCGGCACTCTGCTCGGCAGCGCGATGGGCGGCTGGGGCGGGAACTACGACGGCAGCTACGCCGACGGCTACCAGGACGGCATGAACGCCGACGGTGGCGACGGTGGCGACGGTGGCGGTGATGGCGGCGGGTACGACAGCGGCGACGGCGGCGGCTACGACGGCGGCGGGTACGACGGCGGCGGCGGCTTCGACGGTGGCGACTGGGGCGGCGGCGGCGACTTCGGCGGCGGCTTCGGTGACTTCTGAGCTAATTCCGTAGATGTAGCCTGCGAGCGGCTTCTGCTACCGAGCCGGACATGCTCGGGTAGACCGTGAACGCGTGCGCGAGTTGGTCGACGTTGAGCCGCTCGCCCACCGCGATCGCGATCGGGTGGATCAGCTCGCTCGCCCGCGGCGCGACCACGACGCCGCCGACGATGATCCCGGTTGTCGGCAGGCAGAACAGCTTCACGAAGCCGTCCCGTACGTTCTGCATCTTCGCCCGGGCGTTGTCGGCCAGCGGGACCGTCACCCCCATCGCCGGGGTCTCCCCCGCGTCGACCATCTGCTGGGTCAGACCGACGGTCGCGATCTCCGGCGCGGTGAACACGTTCGACGACACCGTCCGCAGATCCAGCGGCCGGACCGCGTCACCGAGCGCATGGGAGATCGCGATGCGGCCCTGCATCGCCGCCACCGAGGCGAGCATCAGGACACCGGTGCAGTCGCCGGCGGCGTACACCCCGCGGGCGGTCGTCCGCGATACCCGGTCGACGCTGATGAAGCCGCCGTCACCGAGCGACACGCCGGACTCCTCCAGACCGAGGTCGTCGGTGTTCGGCAGCGAACCCACCGCCAGCAGCGCGTGCGACCCGTCCACCGTCCGGCCGTCGGTCAGTGTGACGACCACGCCGTCGGCGGTTCGTCGTACCGACTCGGCCCGCGACCTCCCGAGCACGGTCATCCCGCGCCGGGTGAACACATCCTCCAGCACGGCGGCGGCATCCGCGTCCTCGCCGGGCAGCACCCGATCCCGGCTGGACACCAGGACGATGTCGCTGCCGAGGGCGTCGTACCCGCTGGCGAACTCCGCACCGGTGACGCCGGACCCGACCACGATCAGCCGCTCGGGCAACCGCTCGAGGTCGTAGACCTGCTCCCAGCTGAGGATCCGCTCGCCGTCGGGTTCGGAGCCCGGGATCACCCGCGGCCTCGCGCCGGTGGCGATCAGGATCACGTCCGCGTCCAGCCGGTCGCCGTTCGCGATCACCGTCTCGGGCCCGTCGAGCCGGCCGCGGCCGCGGATCACCCGTACCTTGTCGCGCTCCAGCCGGCGGCTGATGCCGTCGGACTGAGCCTGCGCCAGCCGTTTGACACGCTCGTTCACCACGGACAGGTCGACGTGGACCGAGTTGGTCAGGTCGTCGTCGCCGTCGTCGACGCGTACGCCCAGCTCGCCGGCGTTCTCGACCTCGGTCATCACTTCGGCCGTGGCGATCAGCGTCTTGCTGGGGACACAGTCGGTGAGCACCGCCGAGCCACCGATCCCGTCGGTGTCGACGATCGTCACCTCCGCCCCGAGCTGGACGGCCATGTGCGCCGCCTCGTAACCGCCCGGACCGCCTCCGATGATCACAACTCGCGCCACGAAGGGTGATTCTTCCGTATCGTGGTCCGGCGTGAGCCTGTACGCCGCGTTCGCGTCGAACCTCGACCCCGATCAGATGGCCGTTCGCTGTCCGCACTCCCCGCTGCGCGGTACCGGCTGGATCACCGGCTGGCGGCTCACCTTCGGTGGCGAGGAGCTCGGCTGGGAGGGCTCGATGGCGACCATCGTCGAGGACCCGACCAGCCAGGTGTTCGCGGCGCTGTACGACGTGAGTCCCTATGACGTCAAGATGCTCGACGAGTGGGAGGCCGTCGACCAGGGCATCTACCGCAAGATCCACGTCCGCGTGCAGACCCTCGACGGTGAGCGGCTGGCCTGGGTGTACGTCCTGAACGCGTACGAGGGCGGGCTCCCCTCGGCCCGCTATCTGGGCATCCTCGCCGAGGCCGCGGAGGCCGCCGGCGCCCCGGACGACTACGTCGCCGCGATCCGCGCCAGGCCCTGTCACAGTTCCGGGCATTGATCCGTCAGTGCTGTTGACCGGCTGTTGAAACGGATCTGAAAGCCGCTGCCTGCACAGTTTGTGCTGGCCAGGTCCGTCTGGCATGTCGAGATCGATTTGTCGGTGCCGACTGCCAGAGTGACGGCGCTACGAGATCAATGAGGGGTTGTGGGATGAACCTAGACGAGTTGAGATCAGCGGTCGACGGCGATGTGCTGGTGACCGGTGACGAGGAGTATGTGAGGGCGAGCACGGTGTACACGGGCGTCGGGGAGCCTGCCGTCGCCGTGCGGCCGCGCGACGAGGCGGGCGTGGCTGCCGCGATCCGGTACGCCTCGGAGAACGGCCTGGTGTTGTCGGTGCGGAGCGGAGGCCACAGCGCCTCTGGGTTCGGGACCAACAGGGGCGGCGTGGTGATCGACATGACCGCGATCGCCGACGTGGAGATCGTGGACGCCGAGCAGGGCCTGGTGCGGATCGGGTCCGGCGCGACCTGGGGCGAGGTGGCAGACACGCTGCGCGAGCCGGGCCTGGCGATCACCTCCGGCGACACCCTGTCGGTGGGCGTCGGCGGGCTGACCCAGGGCGGCGGCCTGGGCTGGATGGTCCGCAAGTACGGGCTCGCCATCGACCACCTGGTCGGCGCCACGGTGGTGACCGCCGACGGCCGGGTGCTGCAGACGAGCAAGGACGAGAACGAGGATCTGTTCTGGGCCGTGCGCGGCGGCGGCGGCAACACCGGCGTGGTGACCCGGTTCGAGTTCGCCGCCAAGAAGGTGCCGACGGTGTTCGCCGGGACGATCCAGTTCAAGCGCGACGACCTGCAGGAGTTGCTGCGCGGCTGGCGCGACGTGGCGCTGAACGCGCCGGACGAGCTGAGCACGGCATTCATCGCGTTGCCGTCGTTCGGCCCGCAGATCCCTCCGGGCGCGATGGTGTTCGCCTGCTGGGCCAACGACGACCGGGAGGCGGCGATGGCCGCGCTCGAGCCGCTGCTGGCGATCGGAGAGGTGATCCAGCACGACCTCGACGTGAAGCCGTACGCGGACATCCTCGAGGAGGCGCACCCGCCGCCCGGCATCCGGATCATCGCCAAGAACGTCTTCGTTCCGGAGGTGTCGGACGAGCTCATCGCCACGCTCGACGCGCAGTACGGCGAGACCGGTGCGGGCGTGATGTTCCTGCGCAGCCTCGGTGGCGAGATGGGCCGGGTGCCGGCGGACGCGACCGCGTTCGCACACCGTGACGCCCAGAGCCTGGTCGTGACCGGCACCTTCGTACCGATGGACGCGACCGACGACGAGGTCGACGCCCTGGTGGAGAAGAGCTGGGGTCCGGTGGCGGTCTTCGGCACCGGCGCGTACCCGGGCTTCCTCACCACGGCGACCGAGCGCGACGTGAAGGACGTCTTCCCGGCGGCGACCTACAGCAAGCTGGCCGAGATCAAGAAAGAGTACGACCCGGCCAACCTGTTCAACCAGAACCACAACGTGAAACCCGCCGCCTGACCATCCAGTGACCGGCCGCGCCGCCGCGGCGGCCCGCCGGTCGGATGCTGGGCCGGTCCCGCGGGGTGCTGGACCGGCCCAGCAGGATGTCAGGGCGGTTTTCGGTGCGGAGTGGGCTGGTTGTCGCGCGGGGTGGTGGGCGGGGGCTAGGGTCGCGCCGTGATGACCGATGCGCTGCGGGCGGCCGCCGAGGGCTGGCTCGCGGAGGACCCCGACCCGGACACCCGCGCCGAGTTGCGGGGACTGCTGGACGCCGGGGATGAGGCCGGGATCGCGGACCGGTTCGGCGCCAATCTCGAGTTCGGCACCGCCGGGCTGCGCGGCGCGATCGGCGCAGGACCCAACCGGATGAACCGGGTGGTGGTGATCCGCGCCGCCGCCGGCCTGTGCGCCTACCTGAAGGCGAACGGCCTTACCGACGGACCGGTCGTGATCGGTCACGACGCGCGGCACAAGTCCGACGTGTTCGCACGCGACACGGCCGCCGTCGTCCGCGGCGCGGGGTTGGACGCGGTCCTCGTGGACAAGCCGACGCCCACACCCGTGATCGCGTTCGCCATCCGCCACCTCGGCGCGGTCGCGGGTGTCGTCGTCACCGCCTCGCACAACCCGCCACAGGACAACGGCTACAAGGTGTACCTGGGCGACGGGTCGCAGATCGTGCCACCCGCGGACGCCGAGATCGCGGCGGCCATCGACGCGGTCGGCCCGCTGGACGAGGTGCCGCGAGGCGACGACTGGACCGTCGCCGGACCCGACCTGGTCGAGGCGTACCTGGACCGGATCGTGTCCCTCGTGCCGGCGGACGCACCACGCGAGCTCGACGTCGTCTACACGCCGCTGCACGGCGTTGGCCGCGACATCGTCCTCGCCGCGGTCGAGCGGGCGGGTTTCGCGGCACCGGACGTCGTGAGGTCACAGGCCGAACCGGACCCCGACTTCCCGACCGTGAGCTTCCCGAACCCGGAGGAGCCGGGCGCCATCGACGCCGCGCTCGACCTGGCCCGCGACCGGGAGCCGGACCTGGTGGTGGCGAACGACCCGGACGCCGACCGATGCGCGGTCGCGGTACCTGACCAGTCCGCCAAGGGTGGCTGGCGGATGCTGCGCGGCGACGAACTGGGCAGTCTGCTCGGCGACTTCCTGCTGTCCTTGCGGCCGGACGGCGTGGCCGCCTGCTCGATCGTGTCGTCGTCGCTGCTCGCGAGGATCGCGGCATCGTACGGCGTCGATTTCGCCGACACCCTGACCGGGTTCAAGTGGATCGGACGGGTGCCCGGGCTCGTGTACGGCTACGAGGAGGCGCTCGGCTACTGCGTCGACCCCCAGGCGGTCCGGGACAAGGACGGTGTCTCGACGCTGATCCGGGTACTGCAGATGACCGCGGCTGCGAAGGCGGCCGGGCGGACCCTTCTCGACCTGCTCGACGACCTGGCCCGGCGGTTCGGCCTGCACGCGACCGACCAACTCTCGGTACGGGTGGACGACCTCGCCCTCATCACCGACGCGATGCGCCGCCTCCGCGAGACCCCACCGACGTCGCTCGGCGGTCTGGCGGTCCAAGGTGTCGACGACCTGTCCGCCGGCGCCGGCGGCCTGCCCCCGACTGACGGCCTCCGCTACCACCTGGCCGACGGCGCCCGAGTCGTCGTCCGACCGTCCGGCACCGAGCCCAAACTCAAGTGCTACCTGGAGGTCGTCATCCCTGTGACCCACGACGACGTCCGCTCCGCCCGCCTCACCGCCGCAACCGCCCTATCCGCCATCAAATCCGACCTCTCCACCGCCCTGGCGCTCTAGGTGTACCTAGCCCGTCACCCGGCAAACGGGTTGACCATCCGCACCCCGGTCAACCCGAAGTGCTTCGTATTCCTGGTCACCATCGTCAGGTTTCGCGCGAGCGCGGTGGCGGCGATCAGGCCGTCGGTGGGCGGCGCGGCGCGCCGCCGGCTCAGCCCGGACCAGACCTCGGCGACGTCGATCGTCACCGGCAGGACCCTGTCCTCCAGCGCCTCGACCACCTCGCCGATCCACCGCTCGATCACCAGCGCCTGCCGGGCATCACCACGCTCCCGTAGCCGCATGGTGCCGCGGCGGAGTTCGCGCGGTTCAGCAGCCGGGCGACGCGCGGCCGGCTCTGATCGGGTCAGCCGAGGAGGGAGGCGAGGACGGCGATGAAGGCGAAGACGGCGAGGGCGACGAGTTCGGGGGTGGCCCAGCGGGAGGTTCGTTCGCCGGTGGAGGTCCTGCCGTAGTAAGCCATGTGGTGCTGGACGCGGCCCACGACGAACTCGGACCGCGTAATCGAACTCTCACGGTCCGGCTTCATTCGGCCCGCGCGCTGCCGGCGCAGGTCGCGCATCATCATCTGTACACCCACGCAGCGCAGCCGTCTGCCGGGGATCTGGATCCGCAGGATGTCGGCCATGTCGACGCCCTCGACGTCCGACCACGGCACATTGTGGTCGCGTACGTGGTTGCGTACCGACAGCCGCTCCGGGCTGAGGGTGACCTGCGGCCGGACCAGGACGATGTACGCCAGGATCATCGCGCAGGCGATCGCGGCCGCGGTGACCAGTCCGCCACGGGTACGCCATTCGATGGCGATGTCGACCAGGCAGATGAGACCGATGACGATCGCGATGCCGCCGATGATGCGTGTCGACGTCGTCGCGTAGGTTTCGGCCTCGGTTGGCGCGGATCTCACCCGGACAAGGTAATCGCTGCTCGGTCGCCGATCACGCGGTGCGTCACGGCGGTGGCCGGATCGCAACCAGGTGACGCGGACGGAGCCCGACCCGCACGACCTAGACTGAGCGGGTGACCGAACTCGACACGCTGTCCGACGTGACCTCGTCGGAGGGCCGGCTGCGCCGGTTCCTGCACGGCCTGCCGGGCGTCGACCAGGTCGGCGCGGAGGCCCGCGCGGCGACACTCGGGACCCGCTCGATCAAGACCACCGCGAAGCAGTACGCGCTGGACCTGGCGATCAGCATGATCGACCTGACCACGCTGGAGGGCCAGGACACCCCCGGCAAGGTCCGTGCCCTGTGCGCGAAGGCGAAGTGGCCGGACCCGGCGGACCCGTCCGCGCCCCGGGTGGCGGCGGTCTGCGTCTACCCGGACCTCGTCGCGACGGCCAAGCACGAGCTCGAAGGCTCCGGCATCAACGTCGCCAGTGTCGCGACGGGCTTCCCGAGCGGCCGCACCACCCTGGCGATCAAGCAGCACGACACCAAGGACGCGGTCGCGGCGGGCGCTGACGAGGTCGACATGGTGATCGACCGCGGCGCGTTCCTGTCCGGCCGGTACGGGCTGGTGTTCGACGAGATCGTCGCGGTCCGCGAGGCCGCCGGCGACGCCCACCTGAAGGTCATCCTGGAGACCGGCGAGCTGGTCACGTACGACAACGTGCGCAGGGCGTCCTGGCTGGCGATGCTGGCCGGCGCCGACTTCATCAAGACCTCGACCGGCAAGGTGCAGCCGGCGGCAACTCTGCCGGTCACGCTGGTGATGCTCGAGGCGGTGCGCGACTACCACGAGATGACCGGGCTGCACATCGGCGTCAAGCCGGCCGGCGGGATCCGCACCGCCAAGGACGCGATCAAGTACCTGGTGATGGTCAACGAGACCTGCGGCGAGGACTGGCTGAACCCGGGCCTGTTCCGGTTCGGCGCGTCCAGCCTCCTCAACGAGCTCCTGATGCAGCGCACCAAGATGAAGACCGGCCGTTATTCCGGCCCCGACTACTTCACCCTGGACTGAGCAATGGCATTCGAGTACGCACCGGCGCCCGAGTCGCGGTCGATCGTCGACATCAAGTCGTCGTACGGCCTGTTCATCAACGGCGTGTTCACCGACAGCGTCGACGGCAAGCCGTTCAAGACGATCAGCCCGGCCTCGGAGGAGGTGCTGGCCGACGTCACCGAGGCCGGACCGGCCGATGTCGACCGTGCCGTGAGGGCCGCGAAGAGGGCCTACGACCGGACCTGGTCGGGCATGGCCGGCAAGGACCGGGCCAAGTACCTGTACCGGATCGCCCGGATCGTCCAGGAACGCGCCCGCGAGCTGGCGGTGCTCGAGTCGCTCGACAACGGCAAGCCGATCCGCGAGTCCCGCGACGTCGACGTACCGCTGGTGGCCGCGCACTTCTTCTACTACGCCGGCTGGGCGGACAAGCTCGAGTACGCCGGGTTCGGCCCGGACCCGCAGCCGATCGGTGTCGCCGGCCAGGTGATCCCGTGGAACTTCCCGCTGCTGATGCTGGCCTGGAAGATCGCGCCGGCGCTTGCCGCGGGCAACACCGTCGTCCTCAAGCCGGCCGAGACGACGCCGCTGACGGCGCTGGCGTTCGCCGAGATCTGCCAGCAGGCCGATCTCCCGCCGGGCGTGGTCAACATCGTCACCGGCGCCGGCAACACCGGCCGTGCGATCGTCGAGCATGAGGGCGTCGACAAGGTCGCGTTCACCGGGTCGACCGAGGTCGGCCGGGCGATCGCCAAAACCGTTGCCGGTAGCAACAAGCAGGTGACGCTCGAGCTCGGCGGCAAGGCCGCGAACGTGATCTTCGAGGACGCTCCGGTCGACCAGGCCGTCGAGGGGATCATCAACGGGATCTTCTTCAACCAGGGCCACGTCTGCTGCGCCGGCTCGCGGCTGCTGGTCCAGGAGAGCGTGTACGACGAGGTGCTCGCCCGGCTCAAGCGCCGGATGTCGACGCTGCGGGTAGGCGATCCGCTGGACAAGAACACCGACATCGGCGCGATCAACTCCGCCATGCAGCTCGCCAAGATCCGCGAGCTGTCGCAGATCGGTGAGGACGAAGGCGCCGAGCGCTGGTCGCCCGAGTGCGAACTGCCCGAGCACGGCTACTGGTTCCCGCCGACGATCTTCACAGGCGTGTCCCAGGCGCACCGAATCGCCCGGGAGGAGATCTTCGGCCCGGTGCTCTCGGTGCTGACGTTCCGTACTCCGGCCGAGGCGGTCGAGAAGGCGAACAACACGCCGTTCGGGCTGTCCGCCGGGGTCTGGACCGAGAAGGGCTCGCGGATTCTCTGGATGGCGAACAAGCTGCGCGCCGGTGTGGTCTGGGCGAACACGTTCAACCGCTTCGACCCGACCTCGCCGTTCGGCGGGTACAAGGAGTCGGGCTACGGTCGCGAGGGCGGCCGCCACGGCTTGGAGGCCTACCTTGCCCACTAAGCAGAACGCCGAGCGGCTTGATGTCCGCAAGACCTACAAGCTGTACATCGGCGGCGCCTTCCCACGCAGCGAGTCGGGCCGTTCGTACGTCGTCACCAACTCGCGCGGCCGCTTCATCGCGAACGCTGCCAAGGCCTCCCGCAAGGACGCCCGCGACGCGGTAGTCGCGGCACGCAAGGCGTACGGCGGCTGGTCCGGCAGGACGGCGTACAACCGGGGCCAGGTGCTGTACCGGATCGCCGAGGTGATGGAGGGCCGGCACGACCAGTTCAGCGCCGAGGTCGCCGCTGCCGAAGGGCTGCCGATCGCGCGCGCCCGGGCCGCCGTGGACGCGTCGATCGACCGCTGGGTCTGGTACGCCGGCTGGGCCGACAAGCTCGCCCAGGTGGTCGGGTCCAGTAACCCGGTGGCCGGGCCGTACTTCGACTTCTCGTTGCCGGAGGCAACTGGTGTGGTGGCTGTGCTGGCGCCGCAGGAGTCCAGCCTGCTCGGGCTGACGAGTGTGCTCGCGCCGGTGATCGTGTCGGGCAACACCGTGGTGGCGGTGACGTCATACGAGCGCCCGGTGCCGGCGATCACGCTCGGCGAGGTGATGGCGACCTCGGACGTACCCGGTGGTGTGGTCAACCTGCTGACCGGGTCTGCGAGCGAGATCGGGCCGTGGCTGGCCGAGCACATGGACGTCAACGGCATCGACCTGACCGGGATCTCCGATCCGGACGAGGCCGGCGACTTGGAGGCGGCGGCGGCAGAGAACCTCAAGCGGGTACGCCGGCCGGCCGACGAGGACTGGTCCGCCGACCCCGGCACCGGCCGGATGACCCAGTTCCTCGAGACCAAGACCGTGTGGCACCCGATCGGGGTGTAGCAGCACAGTGCTGAGCCCTGCGGACAGAGTCGCGGTGGTCTCGCCGTCGCGCGGACTGCCGGAGTTGTTCCCGGCGCCGTACGAGCTCGGGCTGACCAGGCTTCAGGACGACTTCGGGCTCGTCCCGGTCGAGTACCCGACCACGCGGCGGTTGCGGACCAGCCCGGAGGAGCGGGCAGCCGACCTGCACGCGGCGTTCGCCGATCCCGAGATCAAGGCACTGATCGCGACCATCGGCGGCGACGACCAGCTCACCGTGCTCAAGCACCTGGACGCCGACCTGATCCGGGCGAACCCCAAGCCGTACTTCGGCTACAGCGACAACACGAACCTGCTGCTGTATCTGGACGGGCTCGGCGTACCGGCGTACCACGGCGGCTCGGTGATGGTGCAGTTCGGCCGCGGCGGCGCGATGCACCCGGACACGGCGGCATCGCTGCGGGCCGCCCTGTTCAAGCCCGGCCCGTTCGAACTGACCGCGGCGGAGGGCTGGACCGACGAGAGCCGCGACTGGAAGGAGGCGGGCAGCCTCGACGAGGAGCCGCCGCTCAAGCCGGGCACCGGGTGGCGCTGGTACAACTCCGACCGCACGGTCGAGGGCAGGCTGTGGGGTGGCTGCCTGGAGATCCTCGACTGGCAGCTGGCCGCGAACAGGTGGATGCGGCCGGTCGAGTCGTACGACGGCGTCCTGTTCGCCGAGACGAGCGAGGAACTGCCGGACGCGACGACGGTGTACCGGATCCTGCGCAACATGGGCGAGCGCGGCCTGCTGGAAAGGTTCGAGGCGGTGTTGTGGGGCCGTCCGAAGGCGTGGGAGTTCGACAAGCCGCTGTCCCCCGAGGATGGGGAGAGCTTCGTACAGGATCAGTACGCCGCGGTCCGACGAGCACTCGACGAGTACAACCCGGGCGCGCTATTGGTCACCGGTCTCGACATCGGCCACACCGACCCGCAACTCGTCGTCCCGCTCGGCCGCCAGGCCCACATCGACGGCCACGCCCGCCGCATCGTGGTCGACTACTGACCCAGAAAGTACCAGCTCGCAGCGCCGGCGGCTACGAAGGCGACGAGCAGCAGCAGGGCGGTCAGCAGGCGGTGCGGGCGGCGGTATTCGGGCTCGCGGGGCGGGCTGACCTCAACCACTTCCGTGCGCTCGGCGTCGGCGTTCGGCGGCGGCGCGGATTCCGTGCGGATGGCCTCGGCCTCGAGGCGGTACGCCTCCGCCTCCAGATGCTCGGCCAGTACGAGCGCGGTCGGCCACCGGTCCCGCGGGTCGTAGGCCAGCGCCCGGGCCAGGATGTCGTCCATCGCGCCCGGTACGCCGAACAGCCGCGACGCGAGCGACGGCGGCCGCAGGTCTGGATCGCGGCCGAGCACGTCGGCCACCGAACCGGCCGGGTACGGGGTCCGGCCGGTGATCAGCGCGTACGTCACCCCGCCGACGGCGTAGATGTCGGCCCGCTCGTCGAACCCACCGGCGCCGCGGCTCTGCTCGGGCGCCATGTACGACGGGGTGCCGGCCGCCTGGGTCAGCCCGGACGCCTCGGCCAGTCGCTTGGCCAGCCCGAGGTCGGCCAGCACCACCCTGTGGGTGCCGCCACCGCTCTCCAGGCCGGTGTTGCCGCCAGTGCGCCGCAGCAGCAGGTTCGGCGGGGCGATATCGCGGTGTACGACGCCCTCCTCGTGCAGCGCCGCAACCGCCCGGGCGACATCGGCACCCCACCAGACCGCGTCCACCGGGTCCATCGCACCGCGGGCGAGCAGGTCGGCCAGCGTCCCGCCGCTGACGTAGTCCATCACGAAGTACGGCCGGCCGTCGTCGAGTTCGCCCACGTCGAACACCCGTACGACCCGGTCGCTGCTGATCCGGCGCATCAGCCGGGCCTCGCTGAGGAACCGCTCGCGAACGTCGGCTCGGGTCGCCCAGTTGTCCGCGAGCACCTTCACCGCGACGTCGACGTCGAGCGAGTCGTCGTACCCCCGCCATACTGTCGCGAAGGCCCCCGCTCCGATCTGTGAACGCAGCCGGTACCGTCCAATCAGGTCCATCGATTGGACATTCTCTCGGACGGAAGGTCTATGGGCGAGGATCTGGAGGAGCTGGCCGTCGCGGCGGCCTCCGGCGACCAGCACGCGGTGGGCGAACTGCTGGTGCGCGTGCGGCCGCAGGTGATGCGGCGCGTCTCCCGGTTCCTGCCGTGCAGGGAGGACGCGGAGGAGGCCGCTCAGGACACCCTGCTCACGGTGGCGACCAAGATCCACACCTTCAGGGGCACCGGTACGTTCGCCGGCTGGCTGACCATCGTGGCCACCAACTGTGCCCGGCAGACATACCGGTCGCTGAAGCGGCGATCGCAGGAGCGGTCCACCGAACTGATGCCGGAGACGATCGACCCGCGGACCACGTCGGTCATCGCCGGATCCCGGCTGGATCTGCTGGAAGCGCTGGACGCGCTGGAGTCCGAGCACCCGCAGCTGGTCCAGCCGCTGGTGCTGCGCGACCTGGGCGGGATGTCGTACGCCGAGATCGCCGACGAGCTGGAATCGCCGCTCGGCACCGTGAAGGCCCGGATCCACCAGGCCCGCAAGCACGTCGCCGAGCGCCTCACTCGCTGACGGCCGGATCGCGGCCGGGGGGTTGGCACAATGACGCAGGTGAACGCCCACGTCGTGCTACTGGCCGGGCCGTCCGGCACCGGCAAGTCGCATCTGGCCGACTCGCTCGGGCTGCCGGTGGTACGGCTGGACGACTTCTACCGCGACGGCGACGACCCGGCGCTGCCGCGCTCGCCGATCGGCATCGTCGACTGGGACGATCCGCGGTCGTGGGACGCGGACCGCGCCTTCGCGACAGTTGTCAAGCTCTGTACGACCGGCTCGGCGGACATGCCGATCTACGACATCGCGGCCGACGGGACGGTCGGGCACCGGACTGTATCGACGGCCGGCGCTCCGTTCCTCGTTGCCGAGGGCATCTTCGCCGACCAGATCGCGCAGCGGCTCCGCGACGAAGACCTGCTCGCGATCGCGGTCTGTATCCGGCACCACCGGCTGGTCACCTTCGTCCGGCGGCTGTACCGGGACATGCGCGAGCGGCGTAAGCCGGCCGGGTTCTGGTCCGGCGCGGGCTCGCGCTGCTCCGCGACGAACCAGGGTGGTCCGGCGCTGTGTCGAGGCCGGCTGCGAGCCGCTATCGGCCAAGGTCGCACGGGCCAGGATTGCTGAAGTTATCGCTGCCGCCCGAGCCTGACGGCCTCTACCGTGGTGCGGTGGCAACGCAGATCATCCTGATCACCGGTGCGGCGGGGCGGATCGGGCAGATGCTCCGGACCCGGCTGGCCCGGCCGGACCGGCTGCTTCGGCTGCTCGACATGACGCCGCCGAAACCGGCCGCGACCGGCGAGCCCGTCGAGGTGATGCCAGCCGGCTCGGTGACCGATTCGGACGCGGTACGCCGGGCCGCGGACGGAGCCGACGCGATCGTCCACCTGGGTGGCGTGCCGACCGAGGGACCCTGGCCGGATGTGCTGGCGGTCAATGTGGACGGCACGCGGACCGTGCTCGAGGCGGCGCGGCTGGCCGCCGTACCGAAGCTGGTACTTGCCTCGAGCAACCATGCCGTCGGGTTCTACCGTCGCGCCGAAGCACCAGCCGATGGGTTGCCCGATGACGTACCGGCCCGGCCGGACACGTACTACGGGCTGAGCAAGGCGGCCCTGGAGATGCTCGGCAGCCTGTATCACGACCGGTTCGGCATGGACGTGACCTGCCTGCGGATCGGGTTGTGCGCCGAGGCGCCGCCGGACACCGCGGCACTGCCGATCTGGCTGTCGCCGGACGACATGGCCCGGCTCACCGAGGCCGCAGTGGCCGCGACCGGGTACCGGATCGTGTGGGGCGTCTCCGCCAACACCCGGCGCTGGTGGTCGACGGCAGGCGGCGATGCGATCGGGTACGACCCGGTGGACGACTCCGAGGTGTACGCCGACCGGATCCCGCAGGTGCCGGACGACCCGCTGCTCGGCGGTATGTTCCCCAATGCCCCGCTCGGGCAGTCCATGTAGATTCGCGAATATGACTCAGAGCGCAGCTTCCGCCCAGGTCGGCGTGGTCGGTCTGGCCGTCATGGGCAGCAACCTGGCCCGCAACTTCGCCCGGCACGGGCACACCGTCGCGCTGTACAACCGCACCCAGGCGCGCACCGACGAGATGATGCGGGCGCACGGCGACGAGGGCTCGTTCGTCCCGGCCGGCAGCATCGAGGAGTTCGTGGCCAGTCTGGAGCGACCGCGCCGGATCGTGATCATGGTCAAGGCCGGCGGCCCGACCGACGCGACCATCGACTCGCTGGTGCCGCGCCTGGAGCCGGGCGACATCGTCGTCGACGGCGGCAACGCGCACTTTGAGGACACCCGGCGGCGCGAGGCGGCGCTGCGCGGGCACGACCTGCACTTCGTCGGCACCGGCATCTCCGGCGGCGAGGAGGGCGCGCTGAACGGGCCGAGCATCATGCCGGGCGGCTCGCGCGAGTCGTACGACGCGCTCGGCCCGCTGCTGGAGGACATCGCGGCCAAGGTCGACGGCGAGCCGTGCTGCGCCTACATGGGACCGGATGGAGCCGGGCACTTCGTCAAGATGGTGCACAACGGCATCGAGTACGCCGACATGCAGTTCATCGCCGAGGCATACCACCTGCTCCGCGGTGCGGACCTGGAACCGGCCCGGATCGCCGAGGTGTTCCAAGACTGGAACACCGGCGACCTGGAGTCGTTCCTGATCGAGATCACCGCCGAGGTGCTCGCGCATGTCGACGCGAAGACCGGCCGGCCCCTCGTGGACGTGATCGTCGACCAGGCCGAGCAGAAGGGCACCGGCCGCTGGACCGTGCAGACCGCGCTCGAGCTCGGTACGCCGGTCAACGTGATCGCCGAGTCGGTGTTCGCCCGGTCCACCTCCGGCCATACCGAACTGCGCGACGCCGCGCGGAAGGCGCTGCACGGACCGCAGGGCGGTGGGCAGTCCGGTTCGTCGGGAGCGACCGACGCTGTGATCGAGGACGTCCGCGCCGCACTGTGGTCGGCGAAGGTGGTCGCGTATGCACAGGGGCTGGACCAGATCCGCGCCGCCAGTGCCACGTACGACTGGAATATCGACGTATCCGAGGTGGCCAAGATCTGGCGCGGCGGCTGCATCATCCGTGCTCGGCTGTTGGAGCGGATCCGCCAGGAGTACGCCGCGCAGAACCTGGTCACCCTGCTGGCCGCGCCGAGTGTCGCCGACGAGCTGGACCGGTCCCAGGACAGCTGGCGCCGGGTGGTCACCACAGCAGTCGGCCTCGGTGTACCGGTGCCCGGCTTCTCCGCAGCACTGGCGTACTACGACACCGTCCGCGCGGATCGCCTACCGGCCGCACTGGTCCAGGGCCTGCGCGACTACTTCGGCGCGCACACGTACCGCCGGATCGATGCCGAGGGCTCGTTCCACACCGACTGGCCCGCCGAGGGCCGCCCCGAATCCCGTACCGGCTGACACCGGCTGACACCGGCTGACACCGGCTGAACCCTGGGCGCCTTTGATGCGCGCGGTGTCGGTCCTGGTCGCACTCCTGGCGGTGCTGGTCTCGGGCTGCTCGGGCGGGACGAAAGCAGCGCCTCCCGCGGTGGCGAACGTGCTTTCCGAGCAACCGGCTGGGCAACGACTGGTCGACCTGACGATCGACTCTCCCGCGATCGGCCGGGCCGCGAAGGTGCGGCTGATGACGCCGGACGGCTGGGCGCAACGGGCCGGCAAGACCTGGCCGGCGCTCTACCTGCTGCATGGTTGTTGCGACACCTACGACAGCTGGTCGCGCGAGACCGACATCCGCACCATCCCTGAGCTGCGCAGGCTGCTCGTCGTGATGCCGGAGGGCGGAGAAGTGGGCTGGTACAGCGACTGGTGGAATCACGGCAAGGGCGGTGCACCGGCCTGGGAGCAGTTCCATCTGACCGAGCTGCGGAAGCTCCTGGAGCAGGATTACGGCGCCGGTCCGCAGCGGGTGATCGCCGGGGTGTCGATGGGCGGTCTGGGCACCCTGTTGTACGCCGCGCACAACCCCGGCATGTTC
>JBKPSJ010000001.1:0-14835 GCA_046765875.1 Actinomycetota bacterium | reverse complement strand
TCCCGGCTGCGAGTCTCACCGCACTCGCGGAATGCCTGGAGCGGGCGGTTCTGGCCCGCGCCGCTGCCGACTGGCTCGGCCTCGGTACCGCCGACCTGCGGTTCCACGAGCTGATCGGCGGGCTGGCCGGCAGCGAGCGGGTCGACGAGCTGATCCGCAGGCTGCTCGCCGAGCTGCGGCTGGTGTTCCACAAGGTCGACGATCCGCGCCGGTTGCACGAGCCGTACCTCGCTCGCAACGCCGAGCTGTTCGAGCTGGTCAAGGCGGGACGTGGCGACGAGGCCGCGCGGTTCCTGGCGGCGTACCTCGACGACTCCGAACGAGTACTCCTGCAGGCCTATCAGCGGGAGGAACGGCCGTGACACAGGACCGCTGGCAGTTCTGGATCGACCGCGGCGGCACGTTCACCGACGTGGTCGCACGCCGGCCGGACGGCAGTCTGGTCACGCACAAGTTGCTGTCGGAGAACCCGGCCCGGTATCGCGACGCGGCCGTCGCCGGCATCCGCGAGCTGCTCGGCGTACGCCCGGGCGAGCCGGTTCCCACCGAGCTGATCGAGTCCGTCCGGATGGGCACCACCGTGGCCACCAACGCGCTGCTGGAACGGCGCGGCGAGCCGACCGTACTGATCATCACCCGCGGGTTCGGCGATGCGCTGCGGATCGGCTACCAGGACCGGCCGCGGATCTTCGACCGGCGGATCGCGCTGCCCGAGCAGCTGTACACCCGCGTCATCGAAGTCGACGAACGGGTGAGCGCTGACGGCACCGTGCTGCGTGCGCCGGATCTGCGTCGACTCGAGCCCGCGCTGCGGCGGGCGCGGGCCGACGGGTTCACCGCGGTCGCCGTGGTCTGTCTGCACAGCCACCTCTACCCCGAGCACGAGCGGGCGATCGGAGCAGCGGCCCGCGGCATCGGATTCGGCCAGGTATCGCTGTCCAGCGAGGTCAGCCCTTTGATGAAGCTGGTCCCGCGCGGCGAGACCTGCGTGGTCGACGCGTATCTGTCACCGGTCCTGCGCAGGTACGTCGACCAGGTGGCGGCCGAGCTCAACGGCGCGCGGCTGATGTTCATGCAGTCCGGTGGCGGGCTCGCCGAGGCGCACCACTTCCGTGGCAAGGACGCGATCCTGTCCGGCCCGGCCGGCGGCATCGTCGGGATGGCCCGGATGTCCGAGCTGGCCGGGTTCGACCACGTCATCGGCTTTGACATGGGCGGTACGTCAACCGACGTGTCCCACTACGCCGGCCGGTACGAGCGGGTGTTCCACGCGAGCGTCGCCGGGGTCCGGCTCCGCGCGCCGATGCTCGACATCCATACGGTAGCGGCCGGCGGCGGGTCGATCCTGCACTTCGACGGCAGCCGGTACCGGGTCGGGCCGGACTCTGCCGGTGCCGATCCGGGCCCGGCGTGTTATCGCAACGGCGGCCCGCTCGCGGTTACCGACGCGAACGTGATGCTAGGCCGGATCCAGCCGGCGTACTTCCCGCACGTGTTCGGCGCGGACGGTGATCAGCCGCTGGACACCAAGCTGGTACACAGCCGCTTCAGCGAGCTGGCGGCCGAGATCGACGACGGCCGGACGCCCGAACAAGTTGCCGAGGGCTACCTTCGGATCGCCGTGGCCAACATGGCGAACGCGGTCCGGAAGATCTCGATCCAGAAGGGACACGACGTCACCAGATACGCGCGGACCACGTTCGGCGGCGCCGGTGCGCAACACGCCTGCGCCGTCGCCGACTCCCTGGGTATCCGTACCGTCCTGGTACCGCCGATGGCCGGGGTCCTGTCCGCGGTCGGTATCGGGCTGGCCGACACCGTCGCCAGCCGCGAGCAGTCCGTCGAGCAGCGGCTCGAACCGTCCACCATGCGACGGCTGACCGATGTGGCCGACACGCTCGAGCAGGCCGCCCGCGCCGAGCTGCTGGACGAGGATGTCCCGGCGGCTCGGATCGAGGTCCGGCGGACCGTGCACCTGCGCTACGACGGGACCGACACCGCCGTCCCGGTGCCGTTCACCGACGTCGAGGCGATGACACGGGCGTTCGAGGCCGGCCACCGGCGATTGTTCTCGTTCCTGATGGACCGGCCACTCGTCGCGGAGGCCGTCGGCGTCGAGGCGATCGGCGTCACCGACCAGCCGTCGCTGCCCGAGCTCGGCGGTGACGGCGCGAGTCCGGACCTCGGCACGGTACGGATGTACACCGGCGGGTTGTGGCGTGAGGTTCCGCTCTACCGACGCCGGCAACTGCGCCGTACCGACGAGGTCACCGGACCGGCGATCATCACCGAGGCAAACGCCACCACCGTGGTCGACGAGGGCTGGTCCGCCGGCGTCACGACGTACGGGCATCTGGTCCTCGAGCGAGTCCGCAGTCCGCGGAACGGCGCGGACGAGAGCACCGAGGTCGACCCGGTGCTGCTGGAGATCTTCAACAACCTGTTCATGTCGATCGCCGAGCAGATGGGACTGCGTCTCGAGGCGACCGCGCAGTCGGTGAACATCAAGGAGCGGCTGGATTTCTCCTGCGCGCTGTTCGATGCCGAGGGCAACCTGATCGCGAACGCGCCGCACATCCCGGTGCATCTGGGCTCGATGGGCTCGACGGTTCGGGAGGTGATCCGCCGTAACGCCGGCCGGATGCGGCCCGGCGACGTCTACGCGGTCAACGACCCATACCACGGCGGCACGCATCTACCCGATGTCACCGTGGTCACACCTGTGTACGACACCACCGGCTCGGACATCCTGTTCTACGTCGCCTCGCGCGGGCACCACGCCGAGATCGGCGGGCTCACCCCGGGATCGATGCCGGCGGAAAGCACCCGGATCGAGCACGAGGGCGTACTTTTCGACAACTGGCTGCTGGTGTCGGGTGGCCGGTTCCGTGAGGCCGAAACCCGTTCGCTGCTGACCGACGCGCCGTACCCGTCGCGCAACCCGGACACGAATCTCGCCGACCTGCGCGCGAAGGTTGCGGCGAACGAGAAGGGCGTCGAGGAAGTCGCCGCAATGATCGATCACTTCGGCCTGGACGTGGTGCGGGCCTATATGAAGCACGTGCAGGACAACGCCGAGGAGTCGGTCCGCAGGGTCATCGACCGGCTCGACGACGGTTCGTACGGCTACCGGACGGACTCGGGCGCCACCATCGCGGTACGGGTCACCGTCGACCGAACCGCGCGCGAGGCGACGATCGACTTCACCGGTACCTCGCCACAACTGGCGACGAACTTCAACGCCCCTTCATCGGTCGTCATGGCCGCCGTGCTGTACGTCTTCCGCACACTGGTCGCCGATGACATCCCGCTCAACGATGGTTGCCTGAGGCCACTTCACGTGATCGTACCGGACGGCACGATGCTCTCGCCTCGGTTCCCGGCAGCGGTCGTCGCCGGCAATGTCGAGACCTCGCAGGCGGTCACGGGTGCCCTGTACGCCGCGCTGGGCGTACAGGCCGAGGGGTCGGGCACGATGAACAACGTCACCTTCGGCAACGACCGCTACCAGTACTACGAGACCGTTGCCTCCGGCTCCGGCGCGGGCGAGGGGTTCGACGGTGCGCCGGTCGTCCAGACGCACATGACCAACTCTCGGCTGACCGACCCGGAGGTGCTCGAGTGGCGGCTGCCGGTGCTGCTCGACCGCTTCGCGATCCGGACGGGCAGCGGTGGTGCGGGCCGCTGGCACGGTGGCGACGGCGCGGTCCGCAGGCTCCGCTTCACCGAGCCGGTCACAGTCAGCACCCTGGCGGGTCACCGCAAGGTTCCGCCGTACGGCATGGCCGGCGGCGAGCCGGGCGCGTTGGGGCGCACCTACGTCGAGCGCACCGGTGGAGAGGTCGACGAGTTGGCGGGCGCCGACTCCACCGACCTGCACCCGGGCGACGTCCTGGTCGTCGAGACCCCGGGCGGCGGCGGCTACGGCGCCCCGCACAATCGTGCGGATCACCCCTGACCACGACCGCTCAGACCGCCAATCCGGACAGAACACGCACGATCATGCGTATCTCAGGTCGCGCCACAGCTCCGATGATCTAGGGTCCGGTTGTGCATCAGATGGAGCGGATCGGGCTGGGACTCGCGGCACTGGGCCGGCCGGCCTATATCAACCTGGGCCGGACTGGCGAACTGCCCGAGCGGGACGTGGGCGCGATGCGTGCGGCCAGCTACGAGGTGCTCGACGCCGCCTACACCGCCGGGATACGCCGGGTCGACGTCGCACGCTCGTACGGGCGGGCCGAGGAGTTTCTCGGTGGCTGGCTCGACGAGCGCGGGCACACCGACATCGTGGTGTCGAGCAAGTGGGGATACGCGTACGTCGGCGACTGGCGGCTCGACGCCGAGGTGCACGAGGTCAAGGAGCACTCGCTGGAGCGGTTCGCCATCCAGTGGGCCGAGAGCCAGGCGCTGCTCGGCGACGCGATCTCGCTGTACCAGGTGCACTCGCTGACCGCGGACAGTCCGTTGTTCGAGGACATGTCGTTGCTTGAGGCAATGGCTTCGCTGGCCGAGGACGGGGTGGCGATCGGCTTCTCGACATCCGGCCCGAAGCAGGCCGACACGATCCGCCGCGCACTGGAGCTGCGGCTGTTCAGTGCCGTCCAGTCGACCTGGAACCTGCTCGAGACCTCGGCGGGTCCGGCGCTGGCCGAGGCGCACGACGCGGGCCTGACGGTGATGGTCAAGGAGACGCTGGCGAACGGGCGGCTGGCCGTTGACCCGCCCGAACCGGTCGCCCGCGCCGCCCGCGACCTCGACGCGACCCCGGATGCGGTGGCGGTTGCCGCTGTCCTGGCCCAGACATGGGCGGACGTGGTCCTCGTCGGCCCGTCCAGCACCGCTCAACTCACCACGAACCTCGCCGCGACCGGCCTGGCCGTGGGCGACCTGGGCTCACTGACAGAAGACCCCGAGACGTATTGGAGCGCGCGCTCAGACCTGGCCTGGCAGTGAGTCAGGTGGATCGGCCAGCAGGACCCGTACCAGGTCGACCAGCGACCGGCGCACCTGCTCGGCCGGCGGCCGCGGGTCCCGGGCCATCCAGTCGTATACGACCATGTTCACCGCGCCGATCAGCGAGAGGCCGAAGAACCTGAAGTCCCGGTCCGGGATCTCACCGCGCTCGACCGCAGCGTTGCCCTCGGCAACGATCGTCTCGACGACCAGTTCGCGGAACGCCAGCCGCCGCTTCTCCGCCGCCGTGCTCGCGCCGACCATCTCGACGAACGAGATCCGTGCCCGCCGCGGGTCGTCGGTCATCGTCACCAGGTACGCCGACAGTGCCCGGCTGAGCCGTTCCGGCAGCGGGCGTTCCGGCGCCTCTGCCAGCGCCTTCGCCATGATGGAGCCGCCATCTTCGAGGATCTGGGTATAGACAGCGAGCAGCACCGCCTCCTTGTTCGGGAACTCCTGGTAGAAGTGCCGGGTCGACACCTTGGCGGTCGAGCACAGCCGTTCGATCGAGGTGCTGTGGTAGCCGATGGTGCCGAACAGATCGAAGGCGGTCGCGAGCAATCGCTCGCGGCGCGCGGCCTTCCACTCCTCCACCGGTCGCCCGGAATAGCGGCGAGGCACCGGCTCATCCATAGCCAACCTTGTGTCAGGTCCTCTTGTCGGGCCGGGTCCCGACTGTGGCCCTACCGTACCTCTCTGTCACCGTTTGAAAAGACGTCGGTTCACACGCGGGTTGGGGCGTAACGTGCACCTGTGCTCGCGCAACCTGCCCAGTCGCTCACCGACCTCGTTCTCGGTGTGGTCGTGCTGGCCCTCGCGGCACGGCTGGCCCGGGTGCCTTTGGACAACCGCCACTGGCTCAGGTCGTTCCGCTGGGCCGGCGTGGCCGCGCTGGCCGGCGCCTTCCACCATGCGGTGATGGTGCGCTGGTCGCAACCCGGCGCGATCAGCTGGGCGATCATCAGCCTGATGGTGGTGGTCTCCGTGTCGTACCTGCTCGCCGCCACCGTGCTCGAGGTACTGGGCCCGGGCCAGGCCAGGACGTTCTGGCTGTTGCGGTCGGCCGGACTGGTCGCGTACATCGGCGCCGCCGTGACCGGACACGCCGGTGTGACCGCGATGCTGACCTGCGAGAGCCTCACCATGCTCGCGGTGCTCGCCCTATGGGGGCTGGCCGCCTACCGCGGACATCCGCTGGCCTGGCCGGTCGTACTGGCGATTGTCGCCAGCGGCGTCGCGGCCGTCACGAAGCTGATTCCGCCGGACACGACCGCGACGATCGGTCTTGACCCCACGTCGGTGTACCACCTTGCGCAGATCGCCGGCATGGTGCTTCTCTATCGCGCCGTGGTCCCCGCGACCACCGAGGAGCATGGCCTGGTGCCCGGAGGTACGCCCGCCTAGACCGGTGGTACGCCGTGGCGACGGTCGGAGAAATGGCGGGACTTCGTCTGCGCAGCGGCCAGCCGGGCGATCAGATCGTCGCGGAGCTGCTCGGGCTCGACGATCGCGTCGATCACGAGGTCCGACGCCAGCCGGAGGATGTCGATGTCGGTCTCGTACTCCTCACGGAGCTTGGAGACGTACTCCACCCGCTGATCGGGGTCCTCGATCTCCTGGATCTTGTTGTAGTACACGGCATTGATCGCAGCCTCCGGACCCATCACCGCGATCTTTGCCGTGGGCAAGGCTATACACGCATCCGGTGAGAAGCCGGGCCCGCACATCGCGTACAAGCCGGCGCCGTAGGCCTTCCGGACGATCACCGAGACCGTCGGTACGGTGGCCTCGCTGACGGCGGTGATCATCTTCGCGCCGTGCCGGATGATCCCCGCCCGCTCGACCTCCGAGCCGATCATGAACCCCGGTACGTCGCACAGGTACACCAGCGGGATGTTGAACGCGTCGCACATCCAGATGAACCGGGCGGCCTTGTCGGCGGAGTCGACGAACAGCACGCCGCCCTTCACCGCCGGCTGGTTCGCGACGAACCCGACCACCTGACCGGCCAGCAGACCGAACCCGGTCACGATCTCCGGTGCGTACATCGGCTTGAGCTCGAAGAACGAGTCGGCGTCGGCGATCGCGTCGATCACGTCGTGGATGTCGAACCCGATGCTCTCCTCGGCCGGCACCAGATCGCGGGTGAACGAACGGGCCGGTGGTGTCGCGTCGTACGAGGGCGGGCTGGAGCGCCATGATCCGGGCACGTACGAGAAGTGCTGCTTGGCCAGCTCGATCGCCTCGGCGTCGTCGGAGGCGAGCAGGTCCCCGCTGCCGGACACCGTCGCGTGCATCCGGGCGCCGCCCATTTCCTCGAGCGTGACGTGCTCGCCGATCACCATCTCGGCCATCCGGGGCGAGCCCAGGTACATCGAGGCGTTCCCGTCGACCATGATCACGATGTCGCAGAACGCCGGGATGTACGCACCACCGGCGGCGGACGGCCCGAACAGGCAGCAGATCTGCGGCACCTTGCCGGACAGCGCGACCTGGTTGTGGAAGATCCGCCCGGCGCCGCGCCGGCCCGGGAACAGGTCGACCTGGTCGGTTATCCGGGCGCCGGCCGAGTCGATCAGCCAGAACACCGGCAGCTCGTCGCGGATCGCGACCTCGGTGATCCGGACGATCTTCTCCACCGTCCGGGCACCCCACGAGCCGGCCTTGACCGTCGGGTCGTTGGCCACCACCAGCGCCGGGCGGCCGTCGACGAGGCCGCGGCCGGTGATCACACCGTCGGCGGGCAGCCCGGACGCCAGCGCGTTCGCGAGTTGCGCGTCCTCGATGAAGCTGCCCTTGTCGAACAGCAGGTCGATGCGGTCGCGCACGTACAGCTTGTGCTGGGACTCCAGCTTGGCCGCGGCCCTCTCGGCCGGCGCCAGCGTCGCCTCGCGCGCGGCCTTGACCTCCGCCCAGTGATCGCGAGTCATGCGCTCAGCCTCTCACTCCGGCGTCATTCAACGGGCAGACCCAGCGAGCGCGCGATCAGCATGCGCTGGACCTCGGACGTACCCTCGCCGATCTCGAGGATCTTGGCGTCGCGATAGAACCGGGCCACCGGGTATTCCTCCATGAAGCCGTAGCCGCCGAACACCTGAGTCGCGATCCGGGTCGCGGTGACCGCGGACTCGGTCGCGTACAGCTTGGCCACCGACGCGGCCTTCTTGAACGCCGCCACGTCCGCACCGGCGTCCTTGAGCGCCGCCGCCCGGTAGACCAGCATCTCGGCCGCGTCCGCCATCACCTCGAGGTCGGCGATCTGGAACGCCACGCCCTGCTTGGTACCGATGGTCACACCCATCGTCTTGCGCTCACCTGCGTACTGAACCGCCATGTCGCGGCAGGCCTTGATGCAGCCGACGGCGAGTGCCGCGATCGCGACCCGGCCGTCGTCGAGAGTGGCGAGGAACTGCGCATAGCCCTTGCCGCGCCGGCCGAGCAGGTTCGCCTCCGGGACCCGGCAGTCGGTGAACGTCAGCGGGTGCGTGTCGGACGCGTGCCAGCCGAGCTTGTCGTACGCCGGCTCGACGACGAACCCCGGCGTACCGGAGGGGACGATGATCGACGAGATCTCCGGGCGGCCGTCGGCGCGCTCGCCGGTACGGGCGGTCGCGACCACCAGCGAGGTGATCGAGGAGCCGGAGTTGGTGATGAACTGCTTGGCGCCGTTGATCACCCACTCGCCGCGGTCGAGCACTGCCCGGGTCTTGGTCGCGCCTGCGTCCGACCCGGACTCGGGCTCGGTCAGCCCGAACCCGGCCAGCGCTCGTCCCGCGACCAGGTCGGGCAGCCAGCGTGCCTTCTGCTCGTCGGTGCCGTAGTTCATGATCGGGTTGATGCCGAGCCCGACCGCGCCCTCCAGCGTGATGCCGAGCGACTGGTCGACCCGGCCGACCTCCTCGATCGCCACGCACAGGCTGGTGAAGTCGCCGTCCTCGCCGGCACCGCCGTACTCCTCCGGTGCGGTCAGGCCGAACAGTCCGAGCTTGCCCATCTTCTGCACCACCTCGACCGGGAAGTAGTGCTTGCGATCCCACTCGGCGGCGTTGGGTGCGATCTCCGCCTCGGCGAAGTCGCGGACGCTGTGGCGGAACTCCAGGTGCTCACGGGAGAGCTCGAACGACATGACTGGCCTCTCGCAGTAGTTGACGCTTACGTAAACGTAAAGCATGATGGCCAAGTGCACAACAGGACGTGGTCGATCGCCGAGCTCGCCACCGAGTACGACGTGACGCTGCGGACGATCCGGTTCTACGAGGACAAGGGACTGATCAGTCCCGAGCGCCGCGGCACCACCCGCGTCTACCACCCGCGCGACCGGGTCCGGCTCGGGCTGATCCTGCGCGGCAAGCGGCTCGGGTTCACCCTCCACGAGATCGCCACGATCGTCGACATGTACGACGCCGAGCCCGGCGAGGAGGGCCAGCTGGTCTACCTGCTGGAGCAGATCGACCGCCGCCGGACCGAACTCGAGCAGCGCCGCCGCGACATCGACGAGACACTGGCCGAACTCGACGACGTCGAGCGCCGGTGCCGGGCGGACCTCGACAGCCTGCGCGGAGCGGCGCTGCGGTCCTAACCTGGGTTGGTGACCCGAGGACAGGAACCGGTGCTGCTGTCGTCGCCGGCCGACCGTACGCCCGGCCCGCCGACACCTGGCATGGAGCGACTGCAGGCGTTCGAGACCGACGGCCACTGGTCCGGCTCAGCCCGGACCGAGCCCGGGATGACATCGGGCTGGCACCATCACGGCGAGTACGAGTCGGTGATCTACGTCCTGACCGGCGCACTGCGGATGGAGTTCGGCGCGGGCGGTGCGGACATCCTCGAGGCCGGGCCCGGCGACTTCGTGTTCGTACCCAGGGGCGCGGTGCACCGGGAGAGCAACCCGACCGACGAGGTCGCGGAGATCCTCGTGTTCCGGTCGGGCCAGGGCGAATCCACCTTCAACGTCGACGGTCCCGCAGGGACACCGGCTGCAGACGTGTCCTCGGCTGATCGCTGACCGCCAGCCGGTAACCGCGGCGGACCACGGTCCGTACCAAGTCCGGCCGGCCGAGCGCGCGGCGCAATCGGTTCACCGTCACCTCGACGGTGTGCGCGTCCTCGGCACCGGGCAGAACGGCGAGCAACTCGGGCCGCGACACCACCTCGCCGCGCGCGGCCATCAGCGACGCGAGTACCGCCCGCGGCCCGGGCCCGAGCGGCACCGCCACGCCGTCGAGCGTCACTCCCCCGCCGCGCAGCACCAACGGGCCGAAGACAGTGTCCAGCGACGGTGCCCGGTCGTGCGCCAGCCGTTCCACAACCGTCCGGACCAGTACGCCTAACCGCGGCCGGGCCGGCAGCAACGGGTCAAGCCCGACGGCGTACAACGGCGCCGCGGCGGCCGGGCCGACGCACGCGTTCAGCACGCGCGGGCTGCGCAGCGACACCAGCAGCCTCGGCAGCCGATCCGACACGGCGGCCGCATCCAGCAGTGCCTGGGCCGCGGCGGCCGACGTGTGCACGACACCGTCGACCACGCCCGTGCAGATCTGGCTGATCGCGCGTTCGACCGCCGCGGGCTCCGGGGCCGGGCCGATCCGATCGGCCTGCAGAGCGCGGACCGACGCGCCCGCGGAACGCAGGTTGTCCAGCGGTCCGTGGTCGGGCCGGGCCGGAACCTGGACGACGATCTTGCGGCCGACGACACCCTGTGCGACGAGCCAACGGACCAGCCCGGCGGTGGTGTCGGAGGACGCGCCGGGCGCCGGGCGCAGCCCGCTGGCCCGGACGGCCGCCCGCGCCTTACGGCCGCGGGGCACCAGCCGGGCCCGGTCGAGCACCGCCAGCAGATCCGCGGCCAGGCCCGCACCCGCCGCCGCCGACAACCAGTGCCGGAACCCGGTGGCGGTGGTGATCACGACGTCGTCCGGCGGGTTGGCCAGCACCCGCAGCGTCGACTCGACCACTCCGTCCTCGTCGGCGGCCGGCAGCACCTGCATGGTCGGTACGTGCAGTACGGTCGCGCCGCGCCAGCGCAACGAGTCGGCCAGATCCGCGCTCTGCGCCGTGACCACGACCGTGCAGCCGCTGAGCGGACCCGGTCCGGCCACCCCGCCACCTCCTGACACCCCGTACCTGCCGCATGACGCTATGACGCACGTGTTTCGCCCCAGTCATCACGTTGTTACGCCGGCGAAACGCCTGGTCGTCCGGTCAGAACCTTGATCCCGATCGATTCCACGCGTCAGATGGAGCGCTAATGGGCCAATGCCGCTGCCGGATCGTCTGTGGCTGAGAGGGCGAGACGGTAGCCGCGGCGGACTACGGTGCGGACCAGTTGGGGGCGGCCGAGGGCTGCGCGGAGGCGGTTCACGGTGACCTCGACGGCGTGGGCGTCCTCCGCGCCGGGTAATGCGGCCAGCAGATCCGGTCGGGACACGACCTCACCGCCCGCCGCCATCAGGCAGCCGAGCACGGCACGCGGGCCAGGTCCGAGCGGTACGACCACCCCGCCGAGGGTCGCCGCGCCGCCGCGCAGCACCAGCGGGCCGAACGCGGTCGGTACCGACGGGGCCGACTCGTGCGCCAGTCCTTGTCCCGCTCCGGGTAGAAGAACGAGATGTTAGTCATGCTGCTGGCGAAGTTGCCGCCGCCGACACCGGCACTCGCGGCCACGAGCGCCATCACCCAGAACGGCGTCTCCGGCCGGCCGACGGCGTACGCCAGACCCAACGACGGCACCAGCAGGAGCAGTGACGAGAACACGGTCCAGTTGCGGCCGCCGAACCGCGGCACGGCGAACGTGTACGGCAGCCGCAGCGTCGCGCCGACCAGACTCGGCAGCGCCACCAGCCAGAACATCTGGTTGGTCGTGTACGCGAACCCCGCGGCCGGTAGCGAGATGACGACGATGCTCCACAGCTGCCACACCGAGAAGCCGAGGAACTCCGCGAAGATCGACGGCCACAGGTTGCGCCGTGCCACCCGTTGGCCGGTCCGCGCCCAGAACTCGGCGTCCTCGGGGTCCCAGGCGTCGATCCAGCGGCCCCGCCGCGGCGACGATACCGTGCCAATCGCACCTGTGCGCTCCGCAAGCCGGGCGGTCATCCTCGTGTCCAGAGTCATGTCCCGGGACGCTACGTAGCCGGTATTTCCGTCCGGTCATCCTGTTGTTACGCGGGCGAAACGGCTTGCGCACACCCCTGTACGAGGGGTGAGAGGTCTGGCTACGGGAGGATGAGTGGCATGACCGAGGTGCGGCGTATCGAGTCCAGGGACTGGCAGGTCCTCCCGGCTCACACGCTGCCGATGCCGAAGACGGCCGACCTCCCGGAGGCGCCCGCCAAGATCTGGCGGATCATCGGCCCCGGTCTGGTCGGGGCCGGCGTCGGGCTCGCGTCCGGCGAGTTCATCCTGTGGCCGTACATCTCCTCCCAGGTCGGGCTGGTGTTCCTGTGGGGTGCGGTGGTCGGCGTGGTCGTGCAGTGGTTCCTCAACATGGAGATCGAGCGGTACACGCTGGCCACCGGCGAGACCGCGCTGACCGGCTTCAACCGGCACTGGAAGCACTGGGGCATCTTCTTCGTCGCGATGACGTACCTCGCGAACCTGTGGCCCGGCTGGGCGACCAGTTCGGCCACGATGCTCACCTATCTGTTCGGCGGCGGCAGCGCGCGCTGGATCTCGGTCGGCATCCTGCTCGTGATCGGCGTGATCCTCACCCTCGCTCCGGTGGTGTACGTGATGCTCGAGCGGCTGATCTTCGTCAAATTCGCCGCGATCGCCCTGCTGGTCGTATTGGCCCTGGTCTTCGCGATCCGCCGGCCGACGTGGAGCGCACTCGGCGACTCGGTCGCCGCGCCGCAGTTCCCTTCGGAGCAACTCGGGTTCGCGCTGGTGATGGGCGCGATCGCGTACGCCGGTGCCGGCGGCGGTCAGAACCTGTGCCAGAGCAACTGGATCCGCGACAAGGGCTTCGGCCAGGGCTTGCACGTACCGCGGCTGAGCTCACCGATAACCGGTGAGCACGAGGCCGATCCGACCGTCAACGGTTACGTCTTCGAGATCGACGAGCTGAACCTGTCCCGGTGGCGTAAGTGGTGGCGGTTCGCGAACATCGAGCAGGCGTCGATGTTCGTCGCGGTCACCGTGTTGACGATCGTGTTCACCTCGATGCTTGCGCACGCCGCGCTGTTCGGTAACCCGGCGGTCGAGAACGACATCGGCTTCCTGAAGATCGAGGGACTCAGCCTGCAGTCCCTGGTCGGCGGCTGGTTCGGCTACCTGTTCTGGGCGGTCGGCGCGTTCGCGCTGTTCGCGGCCGCGACCGGGATCGTCGACTACACCTCACGGCTGGCCGCCGACATGATCAAGGCCCGCTACCTGCGTACATCGGCCGTCACCGAGTCCAAGCTGTACTTCTGGCTGGTGTGGGGCCTGGTCGGGTTCGGGATCCTGATCCTGCTGCTCGGTCTGGACCAGCCGCTGGTCCTGCTGGTGATCTCGGCGTGCACGGCCGCGACGATGATGTTCGTCTACTCGTTCCTGCTCTGGTGGATGAACTCGCGCTCGTTGCCCGAGGCAATCAGGATCGGCCGGCTGCGCAGCACCGTACTCATCCTGGCCGGCCTGGGCTTCGGCTTCCTCGCCGTCCTCACCATCTCAGAACAGTTCGGCAGGCTCTTCTAGTCGAAGGGCTGCGGGGCGCCGTTGGCGGTGCCGAGCCACGAGTAGAGAGAGGTCGTGGCGGTCAGGTAGAGGCGGTTGCGCTTCGGTCCGCCGAAGGTCAGGTTCGAGGTGGCCTCGGGCAGCAGCAGCTTGCCGATCAGGGTGCCGTCGCCGGCGAAGCAGTGCGCGCCCTCGCCGGTCGCCGCCCAGACCCGGCCCGCGGTGTCGAGCCGGATGCCGTCGAACACCCCGGCCGTGCATTCGGCGAACACCTCGCCGCCGGTCAGGCCGACGTCGGTCACGCCGAACACGCGGATGTGCTTCTCCGGGGTGTCGACGACGTACAGCTTGGACTCGTCGAGTGAGAACGCCAGCCCGTTCGGCCGGGTGAAGTCGGTCGCGACCGCGGTCAGCTCACCGGAGTCCGGGTCGATCCGGTAGACGTGGCAACCACCGATCTCCAGCTCGCCCTTGTGCCCCTCGTAGTCGCTCAGCGAGCCGTACGGCGGATCGGTGAACCAGACCGACCCGTCCCGCTTGACCACCACGTCGTTCGGGCTGTTCAGCCGGCCGCCGCCGTACCCGTCGGCGAGCACCGTGATCGCGCCGCTGTGCTCGGTCCGGGTCACCCGGCGGTTGCCGTGCTCGCAGCTGACCAGCCGGGCCTCGGTGTCGAGGGTGTGCCCGTTGGTGTTGCCGGCCGGCTGGCGGAACAGCGAGACCGCGCCGGACACCTCGTCGTACCGGAGGATCCGGTCGTTCGGGATGTCGCTGAACAGCAGGCACCGGTACGCCGGTATGTGCACCGGGCCCTCCAGCCAGCGGCCACCGGTGAACAATCGCTCCACTCGGTCGTCACCGGTGACGGTGGCGAACCGCTCGTCGAGTTGCACCCGCTCGGCCGCGATCGTGTCGGCCGCCGGTCCCGCCAGCACGGTCATGCCCCGCCTCCACGGTCGCCGGATGACTCCGACGGACAGTAGAGCACGCTCAGAGCACGGCTTGGAGCAGCACCGCGCCGGAGCGGACCGAGCGGATGTCGATCTTGGCGATCCGGTCCACCGGCAGCGTGACGGTGGCGTACGGCGTGGCAGTCGTGCCCGGGGTCGCCAGCCAGGTTGCCACCTTGGTGGCGGCGCCGGACCGGTCGGTGACGAACATCGCGTACTCGAACGAGCGCTGCGGCGGCTCCCCCGGCGTCTTCGGCACGAGGTCGTAGCTGCA